>JAKAQS010000150.1 GCA_021819585.1 Acidobacteriota bacterium | reverse complement strand
GGAGATAGTCGAGAGCGGGGCCGAGTCGAAGGGTGACGGCGTGGGAGAGGCCGGCGCGGGCGATGTTGGCCAGGGCTACCTCGGCGTGCCTGGGTTCGAGTTCCAGAGTGATGAGTCGGCCTCCCGGGGGAAGGGCGCGGGCGAGGTGGATGGTGCTGTAACCACCCAGGGCCCCAATCTCCAGGATGCGCCGGGCGGACTGGGCCTGGGCCAGGATCTGCAGAAGCTTGCCTTGCAGGGGCGAGACGCTGATGGCGGGCAGACCGGCGGCGTTGCTCGCATCCAGCGCCTGCTGGAGCAACGGGTCGGGAGAGAGGAGCAACTTGTCGAGATAGCTATCGACGGCGGCCCATAGCTCTTCCGGATTGTCTGCGATCTGGCTGGATGGCATGGCGGGCCCTCGAAGAATCTTTACAGGGTGAAGAGCAGGGCCTGGAAGATGCTCATGATGGGCAGGAAGAAGAGCATGATGACGTAGTAACCCAGGAAGAAGAAGGCCAGCATCAGGACGAAGCTCATCTCCTGGTAGATCCTGGCGGCGTTGTAGGGGAGATAGTGGAGCAGGATCTTGCCTCCGTCCAGGAAGGGCAGCGGGACGAGGTTGAAGACGCAGAGCAGGACGTTGACCAGGATGCAGAAGTAGAGGAAGAGGATCAGGGGGAAGATGCCGGGTAGGCCCTGGATGCCGAAGGTGGCGTCCCGCATGGCCAGATGCGAGGCGATGACCAGGGAGTCCAGCGTGCCGGGCAGGGTATGACGGACGATGACCAGGATCAGCAGAGCCACGAAGGCGGCGAGAAGTTGGGCGGCGGGGCCGGCGAGTGTGGCCAGCATCTCGTAGCGCGAGGGGTCGCGGAAGTTGCGCGGCGTGAAGGTGACCGGCTTGCCCCAACCCAGCACCAGAGGGCTGCGAAAGATGAAGAGGACGGGCCAGATGAGCGTGCCGAGCAGATCAAAGTGGCGCGCTGGATTCATGGTCAGGCGACCCATCATCCGCGCGGTGGGGTCGCCCAGCCGGTTGGCGGCCCATGCCTGGGCGCAGTCGTGCAGGGAGATGGAGAGCACCATGACGACCAGCTCGAAGATGATCAAAGCGTAGTTCAACGGCATAACAGATAGTTTACGGGAGGAGTTTCCGGTCCTGGACCTTCCGGTTCCGGCGTTTCAGGTTTTGGTGTTTCGGGTTTTGGAGCTTGAGGCGCCGCTTTTCAGATTTCTTGCCGGCATTCGGCGGGTATACACTGCTGGCAGCGAAATCGACGTGGTTCGCCTGGGAGGTTCTGCTTGCAGAATGCCCTCCCAATGCAGGCGGACGCGGAGATTACCAAAGACGGAGACAGCGGGCGCTGTCTCCGTTTTTTTGGGGGGCGTCTCAGGAGAGTGAGGTTGGGCACGCATCTCCGGCTCCTCAGGGGAAGGCTCCCAGCCGAGGTTGAGGCTGCACGGGACGCAGATGGAAAAGCTGCTCGGCTCTTGTTTCTCCGAGATTCGGCTAGTCTTAGCGTCTCTTGGACCGGTTGTCCTGGAAATTTCCCGGATCGGCCATTCTTCTTTCTCCCAGATCGGCTACTCTTCTTTCTCTTCGAGCAACTGGGCGAGCGTCTCCTTGTGTTTCGGAGGGGAGGCGATCTTGTCCTTGAGGGTGGGCAAGGGATGCGATGGCGGGGGTGAGCCGAGACGCTCGCGGGCGTTGGCCTTGACAGCTTTTGTAGCCGAGAACGCCTGCTTTTCAGGCTTGGGCAGGGGCATGGTTGTCAACCCTCCTTCCGTGAGTGTATCGCGGGCAAGAGCGGGCGTCTCGCACGGGGTTCAAGGCGTATTCTTGGGGTGAGGATCAGCCCGACGGGAGTTGCTCCGCGAGTCTGGAGTTGCTCCGCGAGTGCGGGTGCCCCAGGTCTCGATTTTGAGACCTGGGGAAGGAAGATACCAAGCTGCCATGCGGGCGTTTGGCTGAGGGGGATGACGTAGAGAGGGCACCCATGGAAGAGCGCGACTTCTTCGACGAAGTGACGGAACGCAAGATCCACAAGATGGTTTGTCCGCACTGCGGGCAGGCGGCTGAGTATGAGCTGAACTGGCTGGTGCGGCGCAAGCGCGCACAGGTTCCGCGGGGAGCCAATGAGATCGACCGCGCGCGGTTCGCCAAGGCGCGCAGCTACATGCTGCGGATGGACGATCTGGCCGGCTGCAAAAATATCCGTTGCCGCAAGCGGTTTGAGGTGGTGGGAGTTCAATCGGTGGCCGATCTCCAGGAGGTGGCTGCCGGGTCGGCGGAGAATCGCGCGGAGCGGATCCGGGCAGCCTTTGGGCGGCGGACGCTGGGCTGAGCCAATCCGGGCCGTGGCACGGCGCAGACCGTGATCCAGAGGGCCGTGATCGGTGGAGAGCGCGGTGCAGGGGCGCCTTATGCGGCGAAGCTGCCGGCTGATGCGCCGATTGATCTTGAGCGGGGCAGGAAGCAAACAGACAGGAAGATCAGCGGGCGTGCAACTGCTGCAGCAGTTGCAGGTAATGGACCACATCGTCGCGGGAGAGCAGGCCCACGAACGCTTGGCCATTCAGGACGGGCATCTGATTGATGCCGTCGCGCCCCATCCTCTCCAGCGCCGTCCACAGCTCCGCCTCCGGCGAGGTGGTGCTGAGACTGGCCATGGGGATCATGGCCGCCTCCGCGGTGGTGGAGGGCCAGTCGGAGGGGGGAACGGCCTTGATGCTATGCAGCGTGAGCAGGCCCAGGATCGTATCGTTTTGCTGGACCAGAAAGCAGCGCCTTCCGTGGCGCAGAATCTCCTCATTGACGATGGTTTGCAAGCTGGTATCGGCGGCGACCCGCAGGCCCTCGTTGCCCAGCGCTTCGGAGACCTTGTGCCCTACGAGCAGGTTCTGGACCAATTGCTGCTGCACCTGGGAGCTGGCGGCGCTCTCCAGAAACCATCCGATAAATGCGGTCCAGAGCCCGTTGAACAGAGCGCCGCGAAGGGCCATCCAGACGCCGGTCATGATGAAGAAGAAACCGAAGAAGCGGCCTACATTGGCGGCGATGAGCGTGGCGCGGCGGAAGTCGCCGATCCATCCCCAGACCGCGGCGCGGAAGATGCGGCCGCCATCCAGAGGAAAGCCGGGGATCAGGTTGAACAGGCCGAGCATGCCATTGATGAGGGTGAGGTACTTCACCACGGCCAGGGCTGGGGCCACGCCTGCGAGCGGAGCCTGAAGCAGTAAAAAGATGCCTGCCAGGGCAAAGCTGGCCAGGGGGCCGACAATGGTCACCACAAACTCGGCTGTAGCGCTGGCCGGGTCCTGAGCGATCTGGGCGACGCCCCCGAAGATGAACAGCGTAATCCTGCGCACGGGGATCTTGTAGTGCAGGGCCGCCGCGGAGTGCGCCAGTTCGTGCAGGAGGATGCTACAAAAGAACAGGATCGCGGTGGCTACGCCCATCAACCAGAGTTCGGCCGGGGGCGCGCCCTTCAAGGCCTGGGGATAATAACTGACGGCCAGAATCCAGATAAGCAGGCCGAAGACGAGAAACCAGGAGAAGTCCACATCGATGGGGATTCCCATGATGCGCCCGATGGCGATGGTGTGACGAAGCATGGCTCTTTGAAACCTTCCTGGCGAAGACGACAGACGCCGGTTTCTTCTCAGCCGGTTGCAGGAACAGACATGCCGCGAAGTATTGATCTGCAAAGGGCTACGGAATGTGATGCCGGCAGGATGGCGCCGGTTGCGCCTGCCGGGCTGGGCAGCTCCGAGCCGGGGTCGAGGAGTCCGGGCGCGCACTCGCCACCGGATGCTCCAAGGGGTCAGCCGGGGAGGCGGGAAGGAGCGCGAACGAAGAGAGAAGAATGTTGGAGATGGACTGGCTGGGTGAGGGTGAGTTCACGACTTCGCGCTTTTGTGATTTAATTCTTGGTGCGCAGCCAGAGGGCAGATCTTGTGTTCTGGATCTGAAGAGCGTAGCGCAGATGTTGCCGGCAAGGAGGTAGGGAATTTGGCCAATATGTTGATCCCCGTGGAGGAGCGTCACCTGACTCCAGAGCAGGTGGACCGGATCGATCGCCGCCGGCGCCGTGGGCAATTGCTTCTGGTGATTGGCTTCCAGACATTTCTGGTCGGCACTCTGGTAACTCTCTGGAGCGGCCAGGATCTCACCTATTCTCCAGGTTGGATCCATCCCATGGCCTACTGGAACGCGTTTCTCTACCTCGCCTCGTTGACTTGCTTTGTCGCCGGAGTCCGGTTGCGGCGCGGGTTGAATGAGTTTTTCAGCTACTAGAAAATTGCTGCTGAAAGCTCTTCAATGGAACGAGTTTGGGCCGGGACGCCACACCAACCAGCGTACCCCTCTCATTCCGTCCCAGCGCCAGTCGGATTTCGTTCGCCGACGGAGTGTACCCTGCAACAAAGCTGCAGGGGATCAACGGGCTTGTGGGGATCCTGTGGGAAGCTCGTGCGGTCGAGGAGCCTTGCGGGAAGGCCGCACAAGCGGGTAAATGGAAGAGACTTGAGGTGGTCGGCGGCAAGCCGGCTGGATGGCTCCGATTCTCGAAGAAGCTGATTACGGCGGGCTTTGCCCGCCGTTTTCGTTTGCTCACTGCGGCGGATGGGAAGCTCTGTTATCTTGCTGTGCGCCGGGCTTTGCTATCAGGTCTGGCGCTGAAGTTTGAAGGAGTTTGGGATGACTGTTGCGGGGATGCTTGCCGGGATGGTTGGGGCGAGCCGGAATCTTCAGTTGGCCGAGCCGGCGAAGTTTGGGCTGGGAGAGAGAGTTCTGCTGGCGGCCTTGATGCTGGGGTCCGCAGGGTTATTCGCCTGGCGCGGAGCGCCGATTGCGCTCGCCATCTGGGGGTCAAAGAAAGATGAGGATCTTCGTCTGCGGCCGCTGGGCCGCCGCTTGTGGAGGTTCTTCTGGGAGGTGCTGTGCCAAGCCAAGGTGATTCGGCAGCGGAGGCTTCCCGGGCTGGCGCATGCGCTGGTGTACTGGGGCTTCCTGGCCTTTGCGCTGGTGACGATGAATGATCTGGCGGAGGGATTTGGCTGCGATTTCCTGGGCCACGCCGGCGCGTTTGGAACTTTTTATGAAGCGTTTGCCGGGGTGTGGGCGCTTCTGGTCGCCCTTGCGATCGCCGGGCTCTTCGCGCGCCGGTTCCTGGTGCGGCCAAAGTGGCTCGGAGAGGTCTCTCCCGAGTCCGGCGTTATCGCCCTGTTGATCTTTGCGCTGATGGCTACCTATCTGGCCATGCTGGTGGTGAAGCAGCACAGCCCCGCCGCCGCCTATCTCTGGTGGGCGCACACGCTGGTGCTGCTGACGTTTCTGCCCATCATTCCCGGAACCAAACATCTGCATCTGCTGCTGAGCCCTCTCACGGTGTTTCTGAAGCGTCCGGAGTTTTCGCAGCTTCCGAAGCTGGAGGGTGATGAGGACTTTGGACTGGTGGCAGGCAAGGATCTTACCCGGATCATTGCCCTGCAGGCTTACAGTTGCGTGGAGTGCGGACGTTGCACGGAGCACTGTCCGGCGGCGGCGACGGGGAAGGTGCTGAACCCCAAGGAGGTGGTGTTGGGGGTAAAAACATTCCTGAACGTTCATGGACCGGGCAGTGACGCGCCGCTTCTGCAGGATGGGCCGGAGGGCGGGCAGAGGGCGCTCTCCATGCAGGCGGCTTTTGCCTGCACCACCTGCGGGAGCTGCGAGTACCAGTGTCCGGTGGGAGTGCAGCACCTGCCGGTGCTAATCGGTCTGCGGCGAGGGGCGGTGAACACGGGCGCATGGGAGGATCGCTATGGCACCAAACTCTTCCTGAACCTGGAGAAGCAGGGAAACTCTTTGGGCATGGGCGCGGCGGAGCGCGACAAATTCATCGCCCGGCAGGGGTTTCCGCTCTTCGACGGCAGTCAGGAGTACTGCCTTTGGTTGGGCTGCATGGGCAGCTATGACCCCAAGGGGCGGGAGATCGCCGCTGATTTCGCTCGCGTGATGCAGGCCCTGGGGACCAGCTTCGGGGTGCTGAAAAAAGAGAGTTGTACGGGCGACCCGGCGCGGCGGCTGGGCAACGATCTGCTCTTTGGAGAGCTTGCCGAGCAGGGTTTGAAGAACTTTGCCGCGGCCGGAGTGAAGAAGATTGTGACCATCTGTCCGCACTGTGTACGGACCATCGCCGGCGACTGGCGGGAGTATGGGGTTGCGCCGGAGATTGAACACCACTCGGAGTTCATGGCGCGCCACGCGCCTCTCCTGGAGAGCCTGATGACAGGCGAGCAGGGAGGGAGCATCGTCTACCACGACCCGTGTTATCTGGGCCGCTACCGCGAGGTCTATGACCCGCCGCGCGAGGTAGTGGCCATGGCAGGGGAGCTGGTGGAGGCGGAGCGGCATCGCGAGCGCTCCTTCTGCTGCGGCGCCGGCGGCGGGCTGGCGTTTCTGGGTGAAGAGGCTGGAGAACGGGTGAGCCATGGGCGCGTTCGGGAGTTGATCAACACCGGAGCGAAGACGATTGGAACCGCCTGCCCGTTCTGCAACTCGATGTTCCGCGACGCGTTGGGCCAGGTGGGCGGAGCGGCGCCGCCGCAACTGCTGGATATCGCACAACTGGTGGCGCGGCGTTTGCCGGTGCTGGCGATGGTTTCCGGCGAGCCGAGGAGCTGAAGGCGGCTCTCGCGAAGCAAGATCCACAAGACGGTCTGGCGTTGGTTACGGTAGGCTGACCGTGACTGTTTTAGCCTGAAGCGGAGTTGGGAATGAAGATTGTTGTAGCCGTAAAGCAGGTTCCGGAACGTGAGGCGGCGCTGCGCGTGACCCCCGATGGCCGCGGCATCGACGAGAGCGATGTGGAATGGACGATGAACGAGCCGGATGCGTACGCGCTGGAAGAGGCGCTGCAGTTGAAGCAGCGCGCTGCGGATGCCGGCCTCGGCGAGGCCGAGGTCGTGGTGCTGTGCGCCGGGCCGGAGCGGGTCCAGAGCACATTGCGGGAGGCTCTGGCCAAGGGGGCGGACCGGGCCCTGCATGTGGTGACGCCGGAGAGCGGGGAGGGTTCGCTGGCGGAACGGGGCTCGCTGGATGTCGCGCGGCTGCTGGCTGAGGCGGTGAAGGGCGAGCAGCCGGAGCTGGTGCTGACGGGATTGCAGTCGGATGATCTCGGGGCGGGGCAGACGGGTGTGGTGATGGCGGAGCTGCTGGGGGTACCGCACGCCACGCTGGTGTTGCAAGTCGAGTTTGCCGGCCAGGGAGGGGGCGGCCGGCGGATCAAGGTGAGGCGCGAGCTGGAGGACGGGTGGACCCAGTTCGTCGAGATGCCCCTGCCGGCGTTGCTGACCATCCAGTCCGGCGGCAACCGGCTGCGCTATGCGACCTTGATGGGCATCAAACGGGCCCGGCAGAAGGAGATGCGTGAGTTATCCGCCGCTGCCCCCGCGCAGCGCGTCGATGAAGTCGTGAGGGTTTCTCCGCCGCTGCGGGTGAAGCAGACGGAGATGCTGACGGGAGCGGCCGAGGAGATTGCGGCCAAGCTGGTGGAGCGGTTGCGGTTTGAGGTGAAGGTGCTATGAGCGCTGGCGTGTTGGTGGTGATGGAGACCAAGGGGGCTGGTGAGCGCCGCACGGGCGGAGGCGCTGCGTGGCACCGGGTCAGCACGGAAGCGCTCGCCGCTGGCCAGACGCTGGCTGCGGAATTGGGTGTGGCGTGCTCGGCCGCGGTGCTGGGTGAGAGCGCAGCGATCGCCCCGCTGGCCGCGGAGCTGGCCGCGCACAGGCTGGAGACGGTTTGGGCGGTAGGCGATGATCTGCTGGCCGTATACACCGCCGATGGCTGGACGGCGGCGCTGGAGCGGTTGATCGCGCAGGCAGAGCCGAAGTTCGTGGTGTTTCCGCACACCTATCAGGTGAGAGACTATGCGCCGGCGTTGGCTACCCGCCTGGGTGAGGCGCTGATCGGCGATGTGACCGCGATTCAGATGGCCGGCGAGCCGCGTGAACCGCTGTTCGTGCGGCAGTGGATGCAGGGCAAGCTGAATGCGGTCTACCGGCATCGCAAGCCGGGGGGAGTCTGCCTGCTGTCAGTGCAGGCGGGGAGCTTCCGGGCCGATGCCGTGCAGGCGGGCCAGAGCCAGGTGCGGGAGTTTGCCCCGAAGCTGGCGGCAGAGATGATCCGGACGGCGCCCAGTGAGCCGGTTCGCGAGGCCGCACAGACGGTGGATCTTTCCGCGGCGGAGGTGATCGTCGGGGTGGGACGAGGGATTGGCGAACAGGAGAATCTGAAGCTGGTGGAGGATCTTGCCCAGGCGCTGGGGGCCGAACTCGCAGCCTCGCGGCCGATCTGCGATGCGGGGTGGTTGCCCTTGGAGCGCCAAGTGGGAAGCTCTGGGCAGACGGTCGCCCCGAAGCTCTATCTGGCTGTGGGCATCTCCGGCGCGATTCAACATCTGGTGGGGATGAAGGGCGCCAAGACGGTGATTGCAATCAACAAGGACGCCGATGCGCCGATCTTTGAGGTTGCCGACATTGGGGTGGTGGGAGACCTTTTCGAGGTGGTGCCGGCGCTGACCCGGACCATACGCGGATAGGAGGGGCACGTCTCGGCGTGGGCCGCGGGGAGCGAAGTTGGGCCGGGCGAGATGAACTCCGTGCGGCCCAAACGGGTTGACTTGCGTCATAATAAAGAAGGAGAGGGGCCAAGCCTGACCTTCGCCAAGAGGGGCCAAGCCTGACCTTCGTCCTGCTCCCAGCCTTTGACCAGACGAGACCAACGCGGATGGATGGAGCTGGCGCATTCCTTGTGGATGCGGGCGATCACCTTTGCGTGTCTGCTTCTGGTGACTGCGGCCAGTTCGCTCCAGGCCGTCCATATCCATGGACAGTGGCTTCCGCGGCGGGCGGCGCATCTGACCGCTTTGCCGGATGGTTCGCAGGTGCCGGGCGGCGAGGAGAATTGTCCCCTCTGCATGGCGATGCACACGGCCATGCCTGCGGCGGCGCGCATCGAGTTGCCGCATCCGGAGCTGGTGGAGTGCAAAGAGATGCAGGCAAAGGATCATTTGCCTGAGACGCTTTGGCACTATGCCACTTACAGCAAGCCTCCTCCCGAGCAGACCCTCTGACCATCCCCAGCCAAGAAAGCCGCGCTTCGGGGAGGACGAGAGCGAACAGATTTCGTTCCCTTCTTCATTCGTTCCAGAATTGGACAAATCATCGGTCGGCGTGAGCCCAGGCTTATTCAGGTCATAGGCTTCAGAATCGCGTCCGGAGGACGTTCCGATTGTCCTGCTGGACAGCT
>JAKAQS010000149.1 GCA_021819585.1 Acidobacteriota bacterium | reverse complement strand
GCAGACTCGCCAGCACGGCGGCATCACCACGCGGCAACAGATCCGCCGCAGCTCCCAGAAGCCCGGACTGAAGCGCCACTGCGGCCATACTCTCTTGAACACCATCTTGTTCCGCAGGTTGCGTGGAATCTCCCTGCTCGCCTACTTTTTGGCAAGTCTCTGGGGAAACCAGCGGATCTTCCGACGGCTCTGGTTGCAATGGGGGCATTCGCACGTAATTGTAACCTCCCCGCCTCCTTCTCTTTCGCCCATCCAGAGTCTTCGAGCGTTGCCTGGTCCGGTCCCACCCTCCTTCGGCGCAGACCTCGCGTCGAGGCGCAATCTCCTCGCTCTCATAGTCTCAAATCTCATTGGCGCTGTGTCTCATTGGCGCTGTTGTCCGCAGATGGTATCCTAAAGAAACTGCGCAGGATCGTCCGACCCATCCTGCGGGCCACCCCTCCCCCCGGGCGGACAGTGTCCTCAAGGGCAGTGGGCGCATAACTCAGCGGTAGAGTGCCACCTTCACACGGTGGAAGTCGTAGGTTCGAATCCTGCTGTGCCCACCAAGAAATCGACAACTTGAACGCGCTGATCCACTCACCGAGCGGCCGCAGGGCGAGCTCGGGAGTTCCATTCCCAGCATCCCCGCGATCTGGGCCTTGGCCACGGATCTTGGGATGCGATCCTGAACCAGACGGCGATCGTTTTCGGAAGTCTGCTCCAAATCCTCATAAAGCGCCTCATCCTTCTTCAGAATCCGCGGCGCGATCGACCTTTGCCGGCGCAAGACGCATCCCCGCCGCCCGCGGACCCGCATCTCAAGAGCGCGCCGCAAGAGCACGCCGCATGAGGACACCGCATGGCCAATTCACTCGTTGCTGAAGCGAAGGCCGTGAGAATGCGCAAGCCCGAGTGAGGGTGCGGCAGCGCCCCCCAGTTATGGGCAGGTTGACCCGTCCGGCGGCGTGTAGGAGATATTGCGGTCCGCCAGCACGGAAAACGCGGGCTTCTGCGCGCCGGCGCTGTCAAACAGCGACCAATACTCGCCGTTCGGATCCCAGACGCGGGTGTAGTAGATGCGCGTAATCCGGCTGCCGGCCGTCGCGGTCAGGCGAAGTAGAAATGACGCCGCGCAGGCCTGCACCGTTGGATTTGGGTTGGTTTGCGGGTCTTGCCCGGCGCCCACCTCCGTGTCCCAGATCTGCGCAAACTTCCAGGTGTTGTGCGACAGGCTGTTCAGCAGTGCGTAGATCGTGCATTTCCGGTCAGACAAGCTGTTACAGTTCGAATTCTGCGTGATGTAATCATTGATGTCGTCCCAGCCGTGATAGGAGAAGAGCTCGGGCCGGAACTCTCTGCCCCGCGCCAAACCGTAGGCTCGCGCGTCCAGCACCAGGTAATGCTTGTACGTATCCATGTAGGTTGCGTTGCTGCATAGTGGGGCACGGTCATTCGCGCAGTTTTGCACGAAGCCCTCTCCCAGGTGGCCGTTGGACCCGAAGTCGCCGGCCGCGACCCAGCAGCGCCGCCTGGGGCTGCAATGTTTGCGGATCGCCAGGTAATAATCCGCCGCGGTGTGCGGGTCCAGGACAGTCTTCAAACCGTCGCCGCTCGGGCTGCCGTTGTTCGGCTCATTCCATGGCGTAAAGGCGAACCGGCCCGTCCAGCCGGTGGAGGTCCAGGAGACTTGCTGGAAACGCACGAACGCCGCCTCATAGTCCGCCGGAGCGGGAAATCCCTTGCCTGTGCTGACGCCGCTCACGTACTTGAAGGTGACCAGCGCCTGGTCACAATGCCCCTGATTATTGGCCAGCCACTGTTCAAACCAGGCCCGGCTCCCCTGCTTGGCCACATCTGTGGATCCGGCCGGCTCCTCCGCTACGTCCCAGGAGATGTACGCGTGGCAGTGACGGTCGCCAGGCATCCGGCGCCCCAGTTGCTGTTCGTAGTACGCCTCGGTCGTGGAGAAGAACTGGTCCATATAGGGAATCTGATCGTCCGCACCGGTGGTATCCGCGCCGTTGAAGCCAATGTTAAGGTTCCGGGCATTTTGCAAGGGGGTGCGCGGAGGCGCCCAGCCCCACGCCCGGCCTTGAGTCTGGCCGTGCGCCGCAGGCTTGGCAAGCAGAAAGATCAGGACAGGGCAGACCACCAACGCACTGCGTAGGCGGAGGACAGACCGAAGACGAGCTTCCATGACAGCCTTCCTTCCGGGGAATCCAGAGAGGCGTCCAGAGATGCAGCGCTCGGACGAGGGCAGTATTCTCTCGATTCACGCCGATAGATTGCAAAAGATCAGTGCGGGAGGAACAGTATCACGCCAGAGGGCGCTTGCACAAGCCACACAGATCCGCCCGTGTCACAGATCCGCCCGCGGAAGCTGGGGTTTGAAGATCCGGGCAAGACCATGGATAGAGCGTTGGCGCCCGAACCCAACCTTCGGGCGCCCAATTTCACATCACAGGAGAGTGGCTTGCAGGCCCGCCCGCTAGCTGCCCAATGGAATCTGCGTGGACTTCTTGCTGTAGATGATGGCGCCGGCTTTCTGATAGCGGTTCATGAGCGCGTCGACAAAGACGCTGAAGGCCTCTTGGCGCTGCTCATCCAGCAACGTCTCGCGAGTCGTCTCAAAGTGCTGCTGTATCTCCGCCGGAGAAGGCTGCACGCGTTGCGTAAGCTGGAGAATCGCGCCGTTGGCCCCCTCGTTGATGGGGCCGGAGATACCCCCCACCGGCATGGTGAAGAGTACGGCGGCGGCTCCGCTCAGCGAGCCGACATCGGCAACCTGAGCATCGCGTCCCACCAGATCGCTGGACTGCACCTGCAGATGCATCTGCGCGGCGGCCTTGTGCAGGTCGCCCAGCTTGCGAGCCAGATCCGAGAGCTTGATGAGCTGAGCGTTCATCAGCTCCGGCTCCTGCTGTGTGCGGTAGTCGTCCAGAACATGCGGCTTGTAGGCGTCAAACTCCGGAGCGTGCGCCGGCTGGATGTCATTCACCTGGAAGATCGCGTAGCCTTCGCCCGTCGATGCGCTCGCCGGAGGAGCTCCCTTGAGCGCGTTGAAGGCCGCATCGAGCAGACCGGTCGAGTCCGCCAGGCTGGGAATGACCGCGTCCTTGCCGATAAAACCGCTCGTAACCAGCTTCAGCTTGTGCGCATCGGCGGTCTGCTGCAGGCCGGTCTTCTTGGCCTCCGCCACAAGCTGGGCGGCGTAGGCCTGGGCAGCGGTGGCTGCGGCCTGGGACTGCAACTGCTCGACGATGGACGCTTTGACCGCCGCAAACGGCTTTACCTCAGCCGGCTGCTTGGCCTCCGTCTGGATGATGTGGAACCCAAAAGAGGAACGCACCAGGCCGGAGGTCTGGCCTGGGTTGAGCGCCATGGCCGCCTGGGCGTAGGCCGGATCAAGCTCGCTGGTGGCGATCAGCGGCAGCTCGCCGCCCTGATCCTTGCTGCCCGGATCGTCCGAGTACTTCTTGGCCAGATCAGAGAATTTGGCGCCGGCCTTGAGCTGCTTCAGAACATCCTCCGCCTTGGCCTTGGCCGCCGCGACGGTGCTGGGACTGGCTCCCTTGGCCACGGCAATCAGGATGTGACGGGTCTTGACCTCGGCAGGGGTCTGATACTGGCTCAGATGCGCCTGATAGTAGGCCTGGGCAGCCGCATCGCTCACCGCCGGCACTCCCCCGGGCAAGTTCGCGTCCTCAAAGCTGAAGAAGGTGATCTTGCGAGCCTCCGGGACGGCGTGCGCGTAGAGCGACGCGTTTTTCTTGAAGAAGGCCTGGAGTTGATCATCGGTGGGGTTGATGCTCGCCTTGACGGTAGCCGCCGGAAGCACCGCATAGTCAAACTTCACCTTGGTTCCGCTGCTGAGATAGGAGGCCCGCACCGCGCTGTCGGAGACGCTCACTCCGCCGGTGACCAGCGCCTGCAGACGCTGAATCTCCAACTCCGACTTGACCTCGTTCTCAAAATCCGTCACCGGCAGATGGAAGGCCGATTCCACGAAGTTGATGTACTGGTCCTGGCCGATGAACTTGCCGTCCGGGAAGAGATACTCGGCATAGGGTCCATGCTGCAGATAGTTGCGCAGATCCCCGCTGGAGACACGCAGCCCCAGCCGGTCCGCCTCCTGCTCCAGAACGGCGCGCTCGACCTCGATCTGGCCGGCGCGCTGCAAAACAAAGCTGCGGTAAAAGTCCGGCAACTGCTGCTGCTGCATCTGCGCATCGGCGTCGCGCTCCACGTCCACCATCTGGATGGACCTGGTCTGGCCAAAGATCCGGCCCAGCGGGCCCGGCGAATGCACGGTGGCATAGGCGCTGCTGTCATTCACCTCACCGTTGTCAAAGATGCCGGGCACCAGCGTGATGACCATGGTGACGATGGCGGCGCCAATGATGAGCGCAAAGAGAAGCTTTACGATGCGGCTGTCTTGCTGCAGAATACGAATCATGCTTGGCTAAAGACCTTCAATTCATGCCGGTCTCGGATGCGAGACCGCGCTGCCCAGGATTTTTGCGCAAGGCTGAGGCACGTCTCTCCAGGGAGACGCGCTCTCCTGCTCGCAGGGGCTCAGCAGAGAGTATAAATCAGCCCCCCGGAGATTCCATCGGGATCCCCCGAAGCGGGTGGCCGGGAGCGGATGTTCCTGACCGGTGGCGAAGAGAAGATCGGCAACGCAAAGACTGCCGTCTGGGGGGGCGACTATTCCCGGGGGCGCAGCGCCTGATGCGGTGCATGGCGCCGTGGAAGGGTTGCAAAGGACTGGAACCTCCTAAAACTATAAAGAGGAACGGCGACGCCGCTCCTCTCACGTTCTCCCACCCCCTCTTCAATCACTTCTCCGGCTGGTTTCAACCTGATTTGCCGGTCGCCTCTTCCGATCCCTCAGCTTTCAGAACCCCGGGTGATGCCGGCTGGTCCAGGCATTCTGCGGCTACTCGGGCGGGCCATAGTAGCCGTAAGGGCCGTAGTATCCAGGTGGACCCTGCCGCATCGGCCGCTGCGATGGTCCGGCCGCGGAGGCCAGGCGATCCATCTCCTCCTGCGAGACCGTCTTGACGGTCGCGGGAGCGGCAATCTGGAAGGTAAGCACAGCCTCTGGTGGGATAATCAGCGCGCCCCGCGGCACGGAGGCCGAAGCCGCCAGCCCGGTGCCGGCGCCGGCCGCCGCGCCAATGGCCGCACCCGCTCCGCCCCCGAAGGCTCCGCCCATCAGGGCTCCCACCGCCCCCAGACCAACGCTGTCCGAAATGGTTCCGGGCAACTTGTCCGCTCCGGTATGGGACCAAACCATGGTGGTGATCGGGTACACGTTGGCGCCCAATGTAACGTTGTTGATCTGCAACGAGAGTGCGCCTTCACCCTTGAACAGCCCTGCCTTGTGCGCTCCTACCACAACGCCGCTGACCGTGGCGCCGCGCGGGATGGCCACCTCATTGTTGGCATCGACATCGGTCTTCATCGTTCCATCAGAGCCCTTGCCCCCACAAGGGTATGGCCAGCAGGAGTTGCCCAGGACATCGGTCATCACTGTTCCATCAAAGACTTCGCCGATGCGGACGTGGTTGGAGTTCAGGCCGCGATTGATGCGCACCCGCAGCATGGAGCCAGCCGCAATCGTAACCGGAATCCCCGCAGCCTGGCCACCTTGATAGGAAGCATCCGTCGCCTGGGGAGCGCCGTTGGAATCCAGTGGCTGCCGTCCTCCCTGCGCAGCCGCGACACCCCCTGCGGCGGGGGGCCCCGCTGCGGCAGCGTAGGGTTGAGCCTGACCCGGCTGCGCGTTTGGCTGGCCCGAGTAGGGCTGACCCGGATAGGGTTGAGTCTGGCCTGGCTGAGCGTTCGGCTGACCCGGATAGGGTTGAGTCTGGCCTGGCTGAACGTTCGGCTGGCCTGGGTAGGGTTGAGTCTGGCCTGGCTGAACGTTCGGCTGGCCTGGGTAGGGCTGAGTCTGGCCTGGCTGAACGTTCGGCTGGCCTGGGTAGGGTTGACCTGGATAGGGCTGAGCCTGACCCGGTTGAGCGTTCGGCTGGCCTGGGTAGGGTTGACCCGGATAGGGCTGAGCCTGACCTGGCTGCGCGTTTGGCTGGCCGGAGTAAGGTTGACCGTAGGGTTGACCTGGGTAGGGCTGAGCCTGACCCGGCTGGGCGTTGCTCCGCCCTGGATACTGCTCGGTCTGGCCCGGCTGGGCGTTCGGCTGGCCCGTGTAAGGCTGGCCCGTGTAAGGCTGGCCAGGATACGGCTGGGCGTTCGGCTGACCGGAATAAGGTTGTGCCTGGCCTGGCTGCGCATTCGGCTGGGACGGATAGGGCTGGCCTTGGCCCGGGTACTGCTGAGCCTGACCCGGCTCAGCGATCGGCTGGCCGGGATACTGCTGTTGGGCCTGGCCCGGCTGACCACTTGCCGGCTGCGCATAGGTCTGTCCCGCGTAGGGCTGAGCGCCGTTCTGCGCGGCGCCGGCGGTAGCGGCCGCCGGCGTAGAGCTGATCGTCAGCTCATCAATAACCTTCTGGACGCCCTGAGCGCGCGCCGCCAGATTCTCCGCGGAGACCCGCATCGCCTCGGTCTGGACGCTGCCACTGAGCGTGACTGTTCCGTAGACCGTGGAGGATTGCACATCCTGGGTCGATAACTGCGGGTCCGCAGCCAGCGCCCGGAGCACATTGGACTCGATCTGGGCGTCGGAGAGGGGACTGGCCGTGCTCTGCGCCGCCGCTTCAAACCCACCAAACAGGGTGCCGGAGATGAGACCCCCGGCGACTATCACCCCACCGAATGCACGTACCAGACGAACGCTCATCTCACACTCCTGGTCAACCTTTCGTCCACTCGTCAACGTCCCGATCCATCTTGCGGAACCGTTTGAGCATCCTTACCACGGAGCCGTTTTGGGGATCTGTATCGCGGAGCCGTCTCGGGGATCCGGGATCGCGGAATCGCTTTGGGAACTGGGATCGCGGAACCGTTTCTAAGCGTTCCGATGGATCCCCGAAGGAAACTCCACAATCTCACGCTGCCCGCCACGGCAGCGAACGGACGCTGACCGTGATACTGCTCCAATTAGACGCGATTTCTAAGGAAAAGTTCCTCTGAACGGCTGTTATCTGCTCTCTTCCTCTTGCCTGCCACAGAGTTGAGTTCCGCCGCTCGAATTTCCTCGATCTTGCCGAGTCTTCCCGATCTTGCCATCTGGTGTAGATGCTCCCTGCGGGAGGGGGGCTGCCTGCGACCAAATCCAAAGCTGCCGAATTCAAAGCTGCCGGCTGCGCCCGGCGGCCTGGAGACCAGCAGGAGTTCTACCCGAGCGATGGCGAGAGCCTCACGGGAGCGCGAATGGCGCGCAAGGAGCCCTTCGGGTGGCCCCGGAAGTCTCCCCGGGAGACCTCGGGCAAAACCTGGCGGGCATCGGCCCAACCGCGCTCTGGCGCCCTGCAAAAGCCGGGAGCGAACGAGTGCGCCACAGCGAGTCGCAGCAGAGGATGAGTCGAGTTTGACCTTGGCCCGAACCGGATCCTATAATCAAAGAGCGGGGTGGAGCAGCCCGGTAGCTCGTTGGGCTCATAACCCAAAGGTCGCAGGTTCAAATCCTGCCCCCGCAACCAATCAAATTCCACATTATCAAAAGTTTATCGATGGCCGCCCGAGAGCGGTCACCGTAGTTTTTGCTCGATTGTCCGCCTTCTGTCCGTGTTCTCGGAGAAGCTCCCGGCGAGCACCCCACATCCGAACGACGCCAGCCGGTTTTGCCTTCTGGCCGCCTTCGTTCAAGTAGGTCTGGGTGCGTCCGATCGCATCACGGAGATCCTCCTCGTTGACGACGTTGGACCGATCGAAGACGGAGCGCGTCTTGTGCCCGCTGATCCTCATCGCCACACGCTCTGGAACACCGGCCCGAACCATGTTGCGCACAGCCGTTCTCCGAAAGTCATGGAACAGGCGCGGGGAGTAAACCCCTCTGTGAGCCTGCCGCATCATGTGATGCGAGAGATCATTTAATGGCGGTCGTTTTTAAGTGGCGGTCCCGTCGGTGTTGGTGCCGGTCTTGGTTGTGGCACAGAAGAACTTGGAACCGCAGGTGGTCCGGAAGGCCTGTCGTCAAAAATAGAGAGGTCGAGATCTGGGGTCGGAATTCTTCGCATCGCATCAATCAGATAGCGAACAGGTGTCATGCCTGCCACATCTGAACCTATGAAGGACATTGACTGAACGCCCAGAAGGAGCGGGCGCTGTCCAGAAAGACCTATCCCGGGGAAGCCCACTGGGACGAAATAAATGGGAGAGCTGCTATTTCCCGGTACGAGCGAGGCAGCAATTATCCACTCTTTCATCGGCCTCTGAGGAAGCCCTGGAGCGCAATTAATAGCGAGGTTCTAAAGATGGTTCAGAAAGCTTTCGAGTTCATCGACATGTTCCTCTACATGTTTGATTCGATATTCCGACTCTTCTATCGAGAAGGTTGCACGAAGGGAAAGAATATACGTGGAATGCTGCGACTTGTGCTTGCCGGCTTCCCGCAGGCAACAAAGTAAAACTGTTGCGTAGTCTTGGAACCCATCAGTCACCCGCAGTTCAAAGAAGAGTTCGAATACTCCGTCAGTCAGAGAGCGTGTTTGGCGGTCCCCCAACTCTTTTGCGGTCAAAGCATAAAAGAGAGATTCACAAAGAGCGCGGAGACTGCTTTTCGGAATGTTTCCGTTCTCATGTTGGCAGTCAACACGCTTCAAAACAACATTGGCTTGAGCTTTTGGGACTTCGTTAGCGTCCGTAACCCACCTCCTCAGAGACGAGAAGATTTCACTTATGAGATAGCTATACCGATTAGGCCACTCATTGTTGGGATCGGAAAAAGGGTCATTGATATGATAATTCCGCACCATTTTTTCAACTATTGGAGGCATGTAGTAGAGCCACATGTGCCATTCGATATTTTGGTGAAGTGCCTCTTCAACCATAATGTCGAAAAAACGAATCGCAGCGTATATGGGAGATTTCCATTCGTCATGCTC
Organism: Acidobacteriota bacterium; assembly: GCA_021819585.1. GTDB lineage: Bacteria > Acidobacteriota > Terriglobia > Terriglobales > Acidobacteriaceae > Granulicella. The sequence goes on along the minus strand of JAKAQS010000149.1, from coordinate 354 downwards.
CCTGAAATATCCAAGATCGCGGTTGTACGGGTCTGAACTGGGACTCTGCCCCAGTTCATCAAGCAGCATCAAGACATAGTCGCCCACTGGCTTATAGGCACTATTTTCTTTTGCTACTCCCGCGTCGGATAGAAAGAAGTATAGGAGCCTATTCGACTCCGGCAAGTAATAGCGACCGCCAGAGCGCATATTTTGGTTGTTGCGCAACTCGGTATAGAATACGCTAGACGGCTCTTCCATGAGTTTCCAGAGGTAGGATTGAATAAATTCGTTCCGATTTCCATCCCGTGTCCATACTTCCATTATCGAGATGCCCAGGTATGGGCGCCGACCCACCATTTGCGATATGAACTG
>JAKAQS010000148.1 GCA_021819585.1 Acidobacteriota bacterium | reverse complement strand
AAGCGGACCTTTGAGGAGTCCGTGGCCTTTATCGCGGAGCAACTGACCGCTCTGGAGGCGGCCGCTTGGGAAGCGGAAGCCATCGAGTCCTCACTGAAGACGCTGGGAGAGGCCAAACAGTGGTCCGTCAAAGAGAACTTCATGCTGCTACGCGCCATCCTCACCGGTAGCACCACCAGCCCTCCACTGGTCGAGAGCATGGTGGTCTTTGGTAAGGCGCGCACTCTGGACCGCGTCCGCCGCTTTCTGGACACCCAGAAGAAGCAAGCCAACCAGCGCCGCTGATCCCTTTCATCTTCTCAACTCGACAGCCTCCCGCAGAGCACCTGACGCACTCTTTGAGCCGCGCCAAGGGTTGCTCCTTGGAATCTCTCTGTCGATTCGGTTATCGCGCAAAGACCTGCTGAATCCAGCCGCGCCCCGTTACTGCCCGCTCAGGGCCACCCTCACCGGAAGCGACTGCGGAGGATAGCAAGAGGCGTTGCCGCAAGCCTGGTAGTGCAGCACACCGTTCAGCGTCGACTCACCGCTGGGCGCCACCAGCCGCACGCTCACCGGAAACCTTCCCTGGTACACACTCAGCAGCTCACCCTCCCCCATCTTCAGCCGGAAGGCTGCTCCCGCGGGATACTGCTCGTCGATCACCTTGACGCCGCCAGCCGACTCCAGTTCCAGCCGGGTGGGAATCATCAACTGGTCCTTGGGAGCGTGGGAGTTGATGTGGAATCCATCGTCTACACGGAACCATAACTGCACCACCTGCGGCGCTCCGGCGATCGCCTGAACGTTATCGGAGAGCAACTCCACATGCCCATGATGCGCAGCCGGCGTCAATCCAAACTCGATCTGCTGCGAGCATGCGCGCGGCATGAGCGGCGCAGGCAAACTCAACAAGGCAGCGGCGAGAAACAGCGCCCCGAGAGGCGCCATTGGGGCGAGCGGTCGCCGGATCAGTCTCAAATGCAACGTTCTCACTCGCCACCCGATTCGATGGTCTTCTCAATATCCGCTTCCATCTCGTCCCTGGAGTGCGCTCCCACCGTCTGGTCCACGATCTTCCCACTCTTGTCGATATAGAAGGTCTCGGGGATGTAATCACCCAGTTGATAGCTCTTGGAGACGTCGCCATTGGGCATCAGGATGGGATAGGTCACGCCGATCTTCTGCGCGGCCGCGGCTACATCCTTCACCGCCATGCCATCGTCTTGATCCACACCCAGCACCACCAGGCCCTGGCTCTTGTACTGGTTCTCCAATTCCTGAAACCACGGCATCTCCAGTTTGCACGGAGGGCAGTAGGTCGCCCAGAAGTTCAGCACCACCGGGTGTCCCTTGTAATCGGAGAGCGAAACCTTGTTGCCGTGGAGATCAACCAGAGTGAAGCCGGGAGCGGCCTTGCCGAGCATCTTCTTGGCCATCGGGTCGTCTCCGCTGTCATCCCCACTGCTATCCGAGGATGCGGAGGCCGGCGCAGCCGAGCCAACGCTCTCCTGCTGAGACTGAATCTGCCTCTGACGTGAACGCAAATTATGGGCGCCTGCAAGAACAATCAGCGTCACACCCGCAATCAGCAGGACGACAATCGCAAAACGGCGAGCTTGATCACCAACCACGGCTTCATCCTTCGGCGCGGCGAAGTTTCACGCTCGCGCGTCTTCTTCCTTTAGTTTAGCGCCGTTTCTCCTTCCCCAAAATAGCCCATGAGAACCGGCTTGAGCCCCGCTCCGGCCGGTCTGCTAGCATGGTAGTTGAAGACTGACATCGGCAAGAGATCTGATGCTCCCACCCTCGCAACCCCCCGCGCCACACAGCCCTTCGGAGTTGGTTCGTATCGAAGCCGAGGCCCTGGAACACCTCGCCAAGCGCCTGGAAGGGTTGCAAAATGAAGTATTTGAGGGGGTGGCCTCGTTGCTGGCTGAAACTGTCCGCAGCGGTCATCGCGTGGTGCTCACCGGGGTTGGCAAGAGCGGGCTTATCGCCCGCAAGATCGCCGCAACCATGCTCTCCACCGGGACGCCGGCACAGTTTCTTCACCCTACCGAAGCCCTGCATGGCGACCTCGGCGTGCTGCACAGCGGAGACGTTCTGGTCGCGCTCTCCTACTCCGGCCATACCGAGGAGCTGCTCCGTCTGCTGCCGGTTCTTCCCCGCCTCGGCGTCACCCTGGTCAGCCTCACAGGAACTCCGGACTCCGCCCTGGCCAAAGCCTCCGCGCACGTGCTCGACGTTCAGGTGGAACGCGAGGCCTGCAACCTGCAACTGGCGCCCACCGCTTCAACCACGGTGATGCTGGCGCTGGGGGACGCTTTGGCGATCAATATCAGCGGCCGCCTCAACTTTCAGCCCCAGGATTTCGCCGAGCTTCACCCTGGCGGCCACCTCGGGCAGCGCCTGGTCACCATCGACCTGCTCATGCATACCGGCGACGCCATCCCCTCGGTGGCTCCCTCGGCAACCCTTCCGGAGATCATTCATGAGATGTCCGCCAAGCGCCTCGGCATGACGACAATACAATCCGGCGGCGCTCTGCTCGGCATCCTCTCCGACGGCGACCTGCGCCGGCTCTTCGCCCGCAGCGGTCCCAGCGCGTTTCATCGCACCGCTGCGGAGATCCTGAACCCGTCGCCCCGCACCATCTCCCCATCCCGCTTCGCCGGCGATGCCCTGGCAGTCATGGAAGAGCATAAGATCACCGCGCTGATCGTCACTGCGGACGGAACATCCTCGACACCGGTCCTGGGCGTCCTTCATCTCCACGACATCCTGACCTGAGCCGGAACGAACAGGAAAACTTCGTTCGCCGATATCCAGGCTCTTCAGCGCCTGATGTCGGCGCCAGGGTGGAAGACAATCCCAGACAACGCGGAAGTTCCATCGCATCCAGGTTCTCCGAAGAAATCCAGGCCCGCCGAATAAGGAGTTTTGACGATCCGGGAAAACTGGCCTTTCAGAGGATCTCCTCGCAACTCTCCTCCACGCGCTCTGCGAACTTCAGCCGGCATCTGCCGGGTCCGATACAATCGAAGGGATATGCACCGATGGTCGAAGCTGTTCATTCCTACGCTCCGCGAAGCTCCCGCCGACGCGGAGGTTGCCAGTCATAAACTTCTCCTGCGTGCGGGTTACATTCGCCAGTTAGGCGCCGGCATCTACAGCTACCTTCCCCTCGGGCAGCGCTCCCTGAACAAGATCGTCGCCATCGTTCGCCAGGAAATGGACAAGATCGGTCAGGAGTTCTTTCTCCCCGCTCTGAATCCTGCCGAGATCTGGGAAGAGTCCGGCCGCTGGACGGGGATGGGCGACAACATGTTTCGCCTCAAGGACCGCAAGGGCGCCTCGCTTTGCCTGGCCATGACCCACGAGGAGGTCATCACCTCCATCGCCCGCAACGAACTGCGCAGCTACAAGCAACTGCCCCAGATCTGGTACCAGATCCAGACCAAGTTCCGCGACGAGCCACGGCCCAAATCCGGCCTCCTGCGCGTTCGCCAGTTCCTCATGAAAGACGCGTACTCCTTTGACCTGGACGCCGCCGGCCTGGACGAGAGCTACAAGAAGAACGATGCCGCCTATCGCGCCATCTTCACCCGCTGCGGCCTGGAGTTTGTCGTCGTCGAAGCTGACTCCGGCGCCATGGGCGGATCGCAGTCCCAGGAGTTCATGGTCTACACCGAGGCAGGCGAAGATCTTATCGCCAGCTCCGCCTCCGGCTACGCCGCCAATATCGAAAAGGCCACCAGCAGACTCGCCCCCGTCGCGGACCTGGAACCCAGCGGAGACGGAATGCCGGAGCTGGTCTACACGCCGGGAAAGGCCTCCATCGCCGATGTCACCGCCTTCTTCGCCATCCATGCGGCGCAAGACATCAAGTGCGTCGCCTTCATGGGCACCCGCTCGGGCGAACCTCTTCGCCCCGTAGTCGCGTTCCTGCGCGGCGACCATCAGGTGAATGAGACCAAGCTGAGCGCCGTAGCCGGCGTCTCCGATCTGCGCCCCATGACCGGCGAAGAGCTGGCCCTGCACATCGGCGGTCCAGCCGGCTACCTGGGGCCCATCGGCATCGCCGAAGTGATGACCCAGGGCTCGCTCAACGGTCTCAAATCCGGAAAGCCGCTCGACAAACTCAAGGGCGTGCTGCGCGAGAACCCGGCAGAGGGTCTAAAGACCATTGTCATCATGGACTCCGGCCTGGAAGGCCGCAAGAACCTGGTCTGCGGAGCCAATACGCTGGACTATCACTATCGGAACGTCACCCCCGGCCGCGATTTCACGCCCACCATGGTTGCCGACATTCGCAACATCAACGAGGGAGAGCTCGACCCGCTGGGCGGCGAACCCCTGCGCCTGGGCAAGGCCGTCGAAATCGGCCACATCTTCAAGCTGGGCTACAAGTACAGCCAGAGCATGGGCGCACGGGTGCTGGATGCAAACGGCAAGGAAGTCACCCCCATCATGGGTTGCTATGGAATCGGCATCGAGCGCATTCTTACCGCAGCCATCGAGTCCAGCGCGGCGAAGTTCTTCGCAACCACCGACGCCGAGCAATACGCTCTGCCGCCTGCCATCGCCCCTTTTGAGGTTGTCGTGACCATCACCAACGTTCGCGAGCCCGACCTCCTGGAGGCGGGGGAGAAGCTGGCCAGGTTGCTGGAATCCGCCGGAGTGGATGTTCTTCTGGACGACCGCGACGAGCGTGCAGGCGTAAAGTTCAAGGATGCGGAACTGATCGGAGTTCCCTATCGAGTCAACATCGGCAAGAAGCTTGCCGACGGTCAAGTTGAACTCGTCGATCGCCTCAACGGCCTCACCACCAGTCTGCCCGTGGACTCCTTGAGTGAGCACCTCGCATCGCTTCTGGCTGCGTCCAAATCCTGAGGCTCTCTCAATCGCCATGCCCGACTTCCGTCTCTGGTTCCCATGCCTGTAAGAGTCAAACTCGTTACCCGTCGTCACCGTCCGTGGCTCTCGACGCTGGTGCGCGCGACTGTGCTGCTCGCACTGGTTCTGATCCTCATCGGGGCCGCCATCTTCGGCTCCTTCTGGTTCCGCTATCGGGGCATGGTGGCGGAACGCCTGGCCAAAGGGCCCCTCTTCGGAAATTCAGCCCAGATCTACGCCGCCCCGCAGGAAGTCCGCCCCGGCCAGCAACTCTCCGCCGCCGCGATTGCCGCTACGCTTCGCCGGGCAGGGTACAACCTTAACCCCGATCTCGGACGTTACGAACTGCGGGGCAACTCGATCCTCATCAAACCGGGGCCCGACAGCTACCTGGCCATGGACGGCGCCACCATCGCGACCGCCGGAGGCGTGGTGCAGAGTATTACAGCGGAGAACGGAGCCCCGCTCGCCGCCTACAAGCTCGAACCACAGTTGATCACCGCGCTCTCCGGGGACAACGAACGCACCAAGCGCCGTCTGGTGACTTACGACCAGATTCCCCCGCGCATGGTTCAGGCAGTGCTCGCCATTGAGGACCGCCGTTTCTTTGAACACGGCGGCATCAACTACGTGCGCACCGCAAAATGCGCCGTGCAGGACCTGCTGGCCCACCGCCTGAACTGTGGCGGATCCACCCTGACGCAGCAGTTGGCCCGCGGCTTTTTTCTTTCTCCGGAAAAGACTTACTCCCGCAAGATCGCTGAGGTCATGATCACCTTTCAGCTTGAACACCGCTTCACCAAGCGGCAGATCTTCGCGATGTATGCCAACGAGATCAATCTGGGTCAGCGAGGTTCCTTCGCCATCAACGGCTTCGGTGAGGCGGCCCAGGCATACTTTGGCAAGAATCTGGGTCAGTTGGACATAGCGGAGTGCGCTCTGCTGGCCGGCATGATCCAGCGGCCCAACTACTTCTCTCCCTACCGCCATCCGGGGCGGTCCACGGATCGGCGCAATCTGGTCCTTGACTCCATGGTTGAGACCGGGGCCATCACGCGGGATGAGGCGGCTCGCGCCAAGGCCGAACCCATTCACCTCGCGCCCCCGGACATCGACGCCTCCGAGGCGCCGTACTTCGTCGATCTGGTCCACGATCAGATCGTGCAGCGCCTGGGAGAATCGGCCACGGCCCATTCGGCCCTGCACATCTACACCTCGCTGGACCCCGATTTGCAGCGCGCCGCCGCCGCCGCAGTTTCAGCCGGGATGCAAAACGTCGACCAACTCGTGCGCCGGCGTTACTTTCTTCACCACCATACGCGCGGGCAGAAGTACACCAAGGACTACGTCCCCGATGGACCAATCACCTATCCTCAGGTCGCCTTGGTGGCGTTAAATCCGCACACCGGGCAGGTGCTGGCGCTGGTTGGCGGCCACCATTACGCCACCTCCCAACTCGATCACGCCCTGGCCGAGCGGCCCACCGGATCAACCTTCAAACCCTTTGTTTACGCTGCGGCTTACAATACCTCGCTCGACGGCTCCAGCCTTGGGTCCGGCGGAGTCTTTACGGCTTTAACCCGGCTCAACGATGACCCTCAGAACTTCGGCACCGACAGCCATCCTTACATGCCGGGCAACTTCGTCAAAGGAGAGTTTCCGGGGATGGTCACGGCCGCTGACGCCCTTGCACACTCTCTGAATATCGCCACCATCGCTCTGGCCCAGACGGTCGGATATGAAGATATAGCCGCCCTGGCCCGTTCGGCCGGCATCATCAACGCGCGCGGGACGCCCTCGGTCGCCATTGGCACCTACGACGCCACCCCCCTGGAGATGGCCGGAGCGTATACGGTCTTCGCCAACAACGGTGTCCATCTCAAGCCCTGGGTTGTCGCCAGCGTCCGCAATCCGGATGGAGACATCGTCGCCGACTTCGCACCGGAGGCCAAGCAGATTCTGGACCCCCGCACCGCCTTCCTCACCCAGTCTCTACTGCAAGGGGTGGTCGACTACGGCACGGGCTCAACCGTCCGAGCCCATGGCTTCACGGCTCCCGCCGCCGGCAAAACCGGCACCGAGCACGATTCATGGTTTATCGGCTACTCTTCCAACCTTCTCTGCGTGGTCTGGGTGGGCAACGACGATTACACCGATCTGAAAATTCAGGGCGCGGACGCCGCCGCGCCCATCTGGGCCGAGTTCATGACCCGCGCCACCAAGATCCCTCAGTACTCGGATATGAAACCTCTCGGCCCGATGCCCAATGGCGTCGAGATGGTCACCATCAACCGCCCCACGGATCTCATCGCCGACGACTCCTGTCCTGACAATGATTTCTCAGTCGCCTTCCTGGTCGGTACAGCCCCTGAGAACACCTGTTCGCACCTGGGAGACAATCCTCAATCGCTGGGCAGCCGCATCTTCAATTTCTTTACCGGAAGATCCAATTCATCCAGCAACACTCCGGCAACGGCTCAGCCAGGGGACGCGCCCAAGCATCGCAATCTGCTGCAGAGGATCTTCGGTACAGGCAAAGACAAGACCTCATCCCAACCCCCGCCTCCATCTGAACCGTCCCAGCCCTCTCAATCCCCACAGCCTCCTCAGTAAGCATCGCTCCGTGAAACGCGGAGACCCGACGCCTCACTGCCCCGTGGCCACAGCCACCGACTTCGAGGGAGGAAAGCCTTTGCCCACGCCATCTCCACTGCCCAGTTCCTCTTTGCCCTCAGCGAGCCAGAATCGCAATAGAAAGAAGCCGGCCACCCAAAGGCTGAGTTCGACCGCCACTTGAATCGTCCATATCCAGCGGATCGCCTCATAGATGGAGAACCAGACGGCGATCAGATGCAGGCAGAAAAATCCTGTCCCCGCCAGAGCGCGCTTGCTGAACAAGGCACTCCGCGACACCGGCTCAAACAATAGCGGCAGGGCGACGAGATACAGTGGCCAGGCGTATCCAACCATACGGTTGATCCATGTTCCCAACATCGGCGCAAGCGCCAGGGAAGCAGCCCCGTAGAGTAGCGTGAAACGAAGCAACACATTGGACTGATTCGCACACTCAGAAATCTTCCTGCGCCGCCACCATAGGAATGCCGTCAGCAAGGGAAGCAGTCCAAACTCATTCAACATCGTCAGCGTGATCTTCATCCAGCCCAGCGAGGAGACGCCGCAGATCCCGATGGCCTGCACGGAACCAAAGTGAACCGGCAACTTCCAGGCCGGCACAGAACAAAAACTCTGGTTGACGTTACTCCATGGAACCAGTCCGAGGACATTATCGGCGAAGTTCCAAGGCACTTTGGCCAGCATATAGATGGCTTCAGGGAGATGTTCCAGGTTGGGCTGAGCGTGCAACGCCAGATGCTTCACCACCATCGCTCCGGCCAGTGCCGACGTCACGGCGACCGATTTATCTCTCCAGCTCAGCCATCGCCAACCGGCGGCCAGGAAGCAGGCCAGCGTGAGCGATGTCGACTCCCGCGAGAGCATCAGAGGAAACATCATCAACGACGCTGCCAGCATCCTTTCGTTCTTGAGCAAAAGCAGCAGCAACGCCAGCAACGCTGAGTACCAGAGATCAGGCAACACCATCTCCTTCATCAGCATGGGCCAAAAGGGTAGAAAGGCGATGGCGGCCGGCAGCCAGCTTGGGGCTGACGAGCGGAACAAAACGGTATAGACCACCATCAGCAGGGTCACCAGCGAGAAGATTCCTTCCAGCACAAAGCCTTCTTCCACTGAAGAATGCAACAGATGCCCGAGCGCGGCTGCGGAGATCGCTCCCAGTTGACGCAGCGCAAAGGGTTGCATCACCTGGCTGTAGTCCCCCGTGGCGATACCCAGGTAAAAGCGCGCATCCCCGGTCACAAAGACTGACTCCCGGCCGGCAATCGCATGCATCGCGGCGAACAGGCAAAATAACATCGACAACAGGCCGGCGGCCAGACGCAGCGGTACCGGCATGCTTCGAATAGGGGCTTGGAGCGCGCGAAGGATGGCCTTGGGTATGTCGACGATGAACAATGGCAGACTCAAAATCCGGCTTCTCTGCATTCGATTGTACGGTCCTCGGGGCCCGGGCCCTCCCGTGCGGGAAACGGGCTTGGCTTCCAAGCTCCTCTCCTGTTTATGCTTGCTGAAAGACGCGTCGGATTTGCGTGTCGCCGCCGCTCCATGCAGACAAAGTCGACGTCCAGGAGCGCCGTTCCCAGAAGCCACCGCCCGTCATCGCACCCGCGCCTCTTTATCCGGATCCGTGAGTAACATCGGCTTTCATCCTTCGTGGCCGCCAGTTCAAAATGGCTCTGGATCTCTGGATCGCAGCAGTCTTGCGGCGAAACAGGAAAGCAATTAGGCTAAACGACTTACGGAGAGAGATTTCCAGGAGGAGAGCGTGGTAAACGAAGCAGACCGTAGCAGGCTCAGGGATCTGGCGGCAACGGCAGCCGAACATGCCTACG
>JAKAQS010000147.1 GCA_021819585.1 Acidobacteriota bacterium | reverse complement strand
GACGGCGCGCGCCTTTGTGCAATTGCTCACACGGGCGGGGGTGAACTTTGCTGTGCTGGGCAAGAAGGAGAGCTGTACCGGCGATACCGCTCGGAGGGCCGGCAATGAGTACCTTTACCGGCAGTTGGCGGAGCAGAATATAGCCACGCTGACGGCCCTGCACCCAAAGCTGATTGTGGCTACCTGTCCGCACTGCATGAACACGATCGGGAAGGAATATCGGCAGCTTGGCGGCGACTTCAAGGTGATGCACCATACCGAGTACCTGGAGTCTCTGCTGGCTGAAGGGAGACTGGTGGCCCATGGGACTGCGGAGCCGGTGAGCTATCACGACCCATGCTACCTGGGTAGACACGGAGGAGTGTATGATGCCCCGCGCAACCTGCTGCGGGTGCTGAGCAACGACTTTGTGGAGTTGGAGCGGAGACGGGAGAACTCGTTTTGCTGCGGAGCCGGAGGAGCACAGTTCTGGAAAGAGGAGGAGGCTGGGGCGGAGCGGATCTCCGATAACCGTTACCGTGAGGCGCGGCGCGTGCTGGAGGAACGAGCGCACGGAGCGGAGGCTACTCTGGCGGTGGGCTGTCCGTTCTGCAAGAGCATGTTGCAGAGCACCCCAGGAAAGGGTGAGACCGAGGCCGGCAAAGAGGGTGAGGCAGAGATCGCGGCAAAACGCGCGGTCGAGATCAGGGTAAAAGACATAGCAGAGATGTTGCTGGAGTGTGTGCAGGCAGGGGCTGGCCAGCCCTCTCTCGATAAGGACGGAGGGCGCTTGGCAGAGGCGTCCTTGGAGGCCACCCACTTTCCGACAACGCCGATGGCAGAAGAAGGCGCCCGAACGCCAGCCTCCGTTGCGGCTGTTCCGGAGGGCGAATCGATCCCGCCGGCGGATAAGTCACGGAGGGGGGTCACTCCAATGGAGAGCGGAGCCACTCCAATACGGAGGAAGTGGTCTCCCAAGATAACCCAGGAGAGCACAGGTGGCGCAGACGCGCCCGCAGCAGTGGAGGGGGCTTCCCCGCTGTCTGCCCAGAAGGAGGAGACGAAGGCTGCGGCGACAGACGCGGTGGTGCAGCGCGGGATAGACCCGGAACGAAAGAAGTGGGTTCCAAAGGCGCACCAGGAGAGCGCAGCATCCGAGTTGTCTCCAGCCGCCATGCCGTTGCCCACTCCGGCCCCGGATCCAGCCTCTGCAGGACATTCTGCTTCGAACCCTCCGGGTCGGGGAGAGGTTCTGGCCGACGAGGCGACGGCACCGACAGAGAGGATCGATGGCGGTGAGACTCCGGCGCGAAAGAAGTGGGAACCCAAGCGGAGCAGGTAGGCGTCGATCCCAACGGCAGGGGGCGGCCGCGCTCGTTTGAAAGTAATAGATAATAAATTTATAGATAATTACTTAAGAAGTTTAGTTAATGTAGTGGATTAATTGTTTTTGATTGACTGCAGTCGATAGGGAGTGACCAAAGAGAGGCTTCTCGGCGAAATAACTGCTTGTATGCCTGTGGAAAAACAGGTAGAACGAGGGATGAGCCTGAAGATCCGGGAGAATCCCCCAAGATTGGAGAAGTTCATGGCAGCCGGAACAACACAAGCACAGCCGGTGCTGCGCGAGGTAATGGATATACGGCAGGCGTCGGATTATCTGGGGATCAGTGGGGACACGCTTTATCGATACGCATCGGAGGGGTTTGTACCGGCGTTCAAGCTGGGGAATCGATGGCGGTTTCGCAAGAGCGTACTGGATCACTGGATGGACGTCCAGAGCGGCGTAGCTCCCAAGAGCCCGGTCGAGCCGGGGAAGAAGAAGCCGGTAGCCAGCGCGCGCTGAAGCCGGCCTTCTGCCGGACAGGCGCGTTGGACTTCCCCTCCTGAGCGAGCTTCGAGTTGGATGGGCGTAGCTCTGCGTGCAGGCATCTTTGTGGGCCGGTGAAGAGATGCCTCACATGGCGAGTCGATGCGCGTGCATTTGGCAAACCAAGGCGCTCTATTTGGAGCGGTCCCAGGATGAATGCACCTGTTTTGAGTGTGCGCCGGGCTGCTGCTCCCTGACGCTCGCTGTTCCGAATCTTTCGCATGGGCCTGAGAATGACGGCCTCCGAGTACAGCAATTCTGCGAACTGCTTCAGGCGCGGATGAGGGTCAGGTGGGTAAGTTCCGGTGGGCAGTTGAACCGGAAGGGCAGACCCACCGTTCCGAGGCCGCGATTGACGTAGAGTTGCATCTGTTGAAATTGATAGGATCCCTCAACATATTTTTCTCCCATTGGCGGCAGGATGAGGGGGCCGACGAAAGGCAAGCGGATCTGGCCGCCATGGGAGTGGCCGGAGAGCATGAGATCAATGAGCGGGAATCGAGGGTGGAGAACCACCTTTTCTACGTAATCCGGCTCGTGGCACATGAACAGCACCGGCGCTTGGGGATCGGCCGGAATGGCGGCATTCAGGTTGGGAGCCTGGGTAGCGGCGTCGCTGCAACCACAGATCCACAAGCGATCGCTCCCGCGTTCAACGGGTATATGGCGATCAACCAGGACGGGGGTGCCGTGGGCCTGAAGGGGGCCGATCACCTGATCGAGGCCGACAGAGACGTCGTGGTTGCCAAGGATGCCGAAGCGTTGCGGCGCTTGCAGCGTCGACAGGATCTCGGCGGCGACCCCGGCGGCGCGCCAGGAGACCGTGACCGGAAGTGGGCCATCGCTGACGTAGTCTCCGGTGATCAGGACCAGGTCTGGAGACAAGTCATTGATTTTCCGGACGATCTCTTCCAGAAAATAAGGCTCGGTGTACTCCTCCAAGTGGATATCGCTTATCTGGACGATGTGGAAGTTCTGGAAGCTGTCGGGAAGGTTGCGAATGGGAATGGTTCGATGGGTTACCTCGAACTCATGGCGTGCGTAGATTCCAGAGTAGCCGGCCAGGCAGAGACCGGCGGTAGCCAGACCAGACCCCAGAAATTGGCGGCGAGTGAAGGAAGGAGCTGGATGAACCGATGCGGGTGGCAGTTCTGTCAGGACGCAGGGAGAGGAGCCAGTTTGCATACCTCTATTAGATGCTCATCCCGGGGTATGCGGGGGTAAACCAGAAGGTCACCGGGGATTCAAATGGCAGGGTCTTCGTGAGCGGAAGCTGCTCTAAAATGGGGGGATGCGCGAAAGGTTGCGGCGAAGACGGGCGATGCGGGCGGCCGAGGGGGCCGGGGCCAAAGCGCTGCTGGTGACGCATGGCCCGGATGTGCGCTATCTGAGTGGTTTTACTGGCTCCAGCGGTGCCGTCGCGCTGCTGGGAGGACGCGCCACGCTGTTTACGGACGGACGCTACGCAGAGCAGGCGCGAGCTGAAGCGGCGGGGTTGCGGGTGGTGATCGATAAACGACCGCCGGAGATGCAGGCATTGGAATGGCTGACATCCTTGGGGGGAAGGCCGTGCGCCTACGATGCCGGCCGAACTACGGTGGCATCGCTGGAGAGGATGAAGAAAGCTCTGCCAGGGCCATTGCGGCGAGGCTTTTTTCTGCCCATGGATGGCCTGGTGGCGGGCCTCCGTCAGATCAAGGATGAGGAGGAGGTAACTCGCCTGCGGCGAGCCTGCGCGGTGGGGTGTGGGCTGTTTGCCGCAGTACTGGAGTACGTAACGCGATCTGCGACGGAGGCGGAGGTAGCGGCGCAACTCGAGTTCATGGCTCGTCTGGCGGGCGCCGAGGCGATGAGCTTCGAGACGATCGTGGCCGGCGGGGAGAGATCGGCGCTGCCTCACGGGCGAGCCTCTTCGGCCAGATTGCCGGCGAGGGGTTTCGTGACCCTGGACTTTGGGGTTGTGGTGGACGGCTACTGCTCGGATATGACCCGGACGGTGCATCTGGGGCGGGCTACGGAGCGGGAGTGGGAGGTGTATCATTCCGTGCTGGAAGCCCAACAAGCCGCAATTGCGGCTGTAAGGGCTGGGGTTCGCTGTGCAGTTGTGGACGAAGCGGCACGCTCGGTCCTGCGCGATGCTGGGCTGGAGAAGGAGTTTGCGCACTCAACAGGTCACGGAGTCGGCCTGGAAATTCATGAGGGACCTAGGATTGCTGCCGGACAGGAACAGGTGCTGGAAGCGGGAATGGTGATCACGATCGAGCCGGGGGTCTATCTGGCCAGAAAGCCGGCTGGCGCCGTGCCGGCGCACGGAAGGACGCAGCAGGGACGTCTTCGCAGTGAAGGAGATGCTGTGGAAGGACACGGATTTGGGGTACGGATCGAGGACATGTTGTTGGTGACGCGGACCGGCTGCGAGGTGCTGACCGACGCCAGTCCCAAGGATTGGATTGAACTTTGACCCCGAAAGGCGAACCCCAAAGGGCGCCCGAGCCTTGGAGGTATCCAGTGGCCAGCCTTCTCAAGGCCGCTCGGCAGGCTCTTGTGGGCGATTCGGGTGGTAGAACAGGAAGATGAAAGGCGAGGTGCAGGAAGGCATGGCAGGAACAGAAGGTAATGATTTGCGGGAGTTGAAGGAGCTGGTTGAGTTTCTCAAGGCCAATGGAATCGCAGAGTTTGAGATGGAGCGCCCAGATCTCAAGGTGGGACTTCGTTTTGCGGGTGAGGCGCCCGCGGGTGCGACCTCTGCAGTGGGCGCGGCGGCTGGGTCGTCTACCGGGGTGGATGCCTTGCAGATGGCGGCGCTGCTGAGCGCACTCAGAGGCGGCGCTGCTCCTGCGGCGGCTCAGGGAGTTGCTTCCGAGACGGTAAGTATCGTCGCCGCGGCGGCTCCAGCGGCAACACCTGCGGCGGCTGAGGCCGATCCCTGGGCTGGGGCTCACATCGTCAAATCGCCGATCGTAGGCACCTTCTATGACACTCCGTCGCCAGATGCGCAGCCTTTCGTGCAGGTGGGCGATACGGTGACTGTTGGCAAGGTGCTCTGCATCGTAGAGGCGATGAAGCTCATGAACGAGATTGAGAGCGACGCCGCCGGAACGATTGCGCATGTCTTCGTGAAGCGCGGGCAGCCAGTGGAGTACGGACAGCCGCTGTTTGCGATCAAGTAGGTCTAGGTCCGGCTCCAGCGATCCCATTGCGTGCAGGGGCAGACACCGCCGGGCCAGAAGTCAGCGGCTCAAAATACGGGAATTTCCAAGGGTTAAGGTTGAAGTATGTTTCGTAAGGTTTTGATTGCCAATCGAGGTGAGATTGCGTTGCGCGTGATCAGCGCGTGCAAGGAGCTGGGAATCCGCACGGTCGCTGTGTACTCGGAGGCCGACCGCCACAGTCTGCACGTGCGGTTTGCCGACGAAGCGGTCTGCATCGGGCCGCCACCATCCAAAGACAGTTATTTGAATGTTCCGGCGGTGATCGCGGCGGCAGAGATCGTAGGCGCGGAGGCGATTCATCCGGGTTATGGGATGCTAAGCGAAAATGCAAACTTCGCCGAGGTTTGCCAGGCATCGAATATCAAGTTTATCGGGCCGCGGCCGGAGGTGATTCGCCTGATGGGGGAGAAAGCCACTGCACGGCAGACGATGAAGAAGGCCAAGGTGCCGATTCTGCCCGGCAGTGAAGGAGCGATTCAAGGTGTCGATGCAGCGCTGGAGTGGGCCGAAACGGTGGGCTATCCGGTGATGTTGAAGGCCGTGGCGGGCGGCGGGGGCCGGGGGATGCGGATCTGCCGCGGCAAGGAAGATCTGCCGTCTCTGTTTCAGCAGGCATCCCATGAGGCGCTGAACGCCTTCTCCAACGGGGCGCTGTACATGGAGAAGTTTATCGAGCGGCCACGGCATATCGAGTTCCAGGTACTGGCCGATGAGCACGGCAACGTCATGAGTCTGGGTGAGCGCGAGTGCTCGATTCAGCGACGCCATCAGAAGCTGATCGAAGAGGCGCCCAGTCTGCAAGTGACGCAGAAGCAGCGGGAGAAGATGGGTGATCTGATCAAGCGCTCGATGAAGGACATCGGCTACTGGAACGCTGGGACCATCGAGTTTCTGATGGACGAGGATGGATCCATCTACTTTATCGAGATGAATACGCGCATTCAGGTGGAGCACTGCGTCACCGAGATGGTGACCGGCCTGGATCTGGTGAAGGCGCAGTTGCGCATTGCCGCGGGGGAGAGGTTGGGAGAGATTGTGCCCGAGCCGCCTAAGACGATCGGTCATGCGATTGAGTGCAGGATCAATGCCGAGGACCCGGTGAAGTTCATGCCCAGCCCGGGCAGGATCTCCGTATTCAACCTACCGGGAGGCAACGGGGTGCGCGTTGACACGGCGCAGTACGCCGAGGGTGTGGTGCCACAGTACTATGACTCCATGATTGCCAAGCTGATCTGTTATGGCAAAGACCGCGAAGAGGCGATGAACAAGATGCAGCGCGCGCTGAGCCAGTTTGTGGTGGAAGGAATCCATACCTCGATTCCGTTGCATCAGCGGATTTTTGCGGACGAGGACTTCAGGGCGGGCAGATTTAACACCAAGTTCATGGAGCGATTCCTGGAACGCGAGAGAGCCGCGCGAGGCTGAACCGGGATGAAGCTGCCCAGACTATATCCGATCGCCGATTGGGCTTCGTTGAACACCCGGGGCATCAGTGTGGGAGAGTTTGCCCTGGAGATGGCGCAGGCCGGAGTTGGCGTGCTGCAATATCGGGATAAGCTGAGGTCCAAGGAAGAGATCCTGGGCGCGGCGGGGGAGATTGCCGCCCAATTCGCGGGCCGAGACTGCCTTTTGATCATGAACGACCATCCCGAGTTGGCCCGGGATCTGGGTTGGGGTGTGCATGTTGGACACATGGATGTGAGCCCGGATGTGGTGCGCCAGATGATGGGTGGGCGGGCGTGTGTGATTGGGGTTTCAACAAATGATGAAGCCCAGATGATGGCCGCCAACGCCGGCAGCGCGGACTATGTTGCGGTGGGTCCAGTGTTTGCCACAGCCTCCAAGGCCGATGCGGAGCCGGCGGTGGGGCTGGAGGGTGTACGGCGCGCGCGCGCGATGACATCGAAGCCGCTGGTGGCTATCGGCGGCATCACACAGGTCAACGCGGCCGGCGTGATCGCTGCGGGAGCCGATTCCGTGGCTGTGATCGGGGCACTGCTGGCGCCGGGCAGGGCGCCCGGCCGGCTCGCCGTGGAGCTTCTCTCTGAGTTGGAGAGAGTGTGAATCGCCCCTCAGGCCGGCCTTTCGCAGGCCCCAGATCCGCAGTGGCGCTTTGTGGCGGATTTCGATAAGGTGGGGTGAAGTGATTCCGCAAATTTCTCCCACGACCAGCCAGCCAGCGAATGGAACCGCGCCGAAGTTCGTGCAGGGGATGGGACTGTTCTCCGCCACGGCGATGGTGATGGGTTCGATGATCGGTTCGGGTATCTTCATTGTGCCGGCCGACATGAGCCGGACCTTGGGATCTCCGGCGCTGCTGATCCTGGCCTGGCTGGTGACCGCTCTGATGACGATCATTGGAGCGCTCAGTTACGGCGAGTTGGCGGCGATGATGCCACGGGCCGGCGGACAGTATGTGTATCTGCGTGAGGCGTTGGGACCGATCTGGGGGTTTCTCTATGGGTGGACCCTGTTCCTGGTAATTCAGACCGGGACCATTGCGGCTGTGGGGATGGCATTTGCGAAGTTTTTGGGGGTCTTTTTCCCCGGGGTCAGCGATAGCCGCTGGTTGTGGCATATCGGGCATGTGCCGGCATGGCATCTGGGACCGATGGTGTTGGGCAATATCCAGATCGGGTTGAACACGGCGAATCTAGCGGCGATTGCGGTCATCACGTTGCTTACCCTCAGCAATACCCGCGGAGTGAAGCTGGGAGCCGCGGTGCAGAACATCTTTACCAGCGCGAAGGTGATCGCGCTGCTGGGTATCGTGGCGGTGGGGATGGTGGCCCGCAATGCCACTGCCATCGCAGCGAACTTTGGCGCCGGTTGGCATCATTTCTGGATCAACTCCGGCTGGAACACCCGTCATGCGATTCAGGTGGGCATGGGAGGACCGACGGCGTATGTGGGCCTCTTCACTGTGGTGGCCGTGGTGCAGGTAGGCAGCCTCTTCAGTTCGGACTCATGGAATAACGTCACCTTTACGGCAGGGGAGATTCGCGATCCGAGACGGAATCTGCCTCTTTCGCTGGCCGTTGGAACCAGTGTGGTGCTGCTGCTGTATATTGCTTGCAACTTTGTCTATCTCACGGTTCTGCCGTTGCGGGGAGACCCGACCGCGGCCACGTTGGTTGGGCGGGGAGTTCAATTCGCTGCCGGGGACCGGGTCGCCACGGCGATGATGCAATCGGCGTTTTCCGGGACAGGCGCGAAGCTGATGGCAGCCGCGATTCTGGTTTCAACGTTTGGCTGCATGAACGGCCTTTTGCTGGCCGGCGCTCGGGTGTACTACGCGATGAGCCAGGATGGCCTTTTTTTCAAGAGCGCAGGCCGGCTGAGCAAGAAGACCGCGACGCCGGTTTCCTCCTTATGGATGCAGTGGAGCTGGGCGTGTCTATTGTGTTTGAGCGGGAGTTACTCCCAGTTGCTGGACTATGTGATCTTTGCTGTGCTGGTGTTTTATGTGCTGACCATTGGCGGACTGTTCGTGCTGCGCAGAACTCGTCCCGATGCGGACCGGCCCTATAAGGCAGTGGGATATCCCCTGCTTCCGGCGCTGTATATTGTACTGGCGGTATGGATCTGCGGAGTCTTGTTGCGATACAAACCGCAGTTTACCTGGCCGGGTTTGATTCTGGTGCTGTTGGGGGTTCCGGTCTATGCGCTCTGGACAAGACCGGGGCGAGCGGGCCAGATGGGCCTGGATTCAGAGAGTCAGACCGCTGGGTAAGCGCCTGACCATGCGAGCGTTGGGAGAGAAGGGAAGAGAATGGCGAATCTGCTGGCAGTGAAGCCTCTGTCCGTCTTACTGAAAGAGTCCGAGAATGATGGAGAAGCGGGGCTCAAGCGGGCTTTAGGGCCGGTGAACCTGATTACGCTGGGCATCGGCGCGATCATCGGAGCGGGGATCTTTGTCCTGACCGGGCAGGCGGCAGCCAAACACGCCGGTCCTGCGGTGGTATTGAGCTTTATTGTTGCGGGGATTACCTGCGCCTTTGCCGGGCTTTGCTATGCGGAGTTTGCCTCGCTGATTCCGATTGCAGGTTCGGCCTACACCTACGGTTATGCGACTCTGGGTGAGTTTGTGGCCTGGATCATCGGCTGGGATCTGGTGCTGGAGTATGCCTTTGGAGCGGCAACTGTGGCCTCCGGCTGGAGCGGTTACCTTGTGGGGCTGCTGCAGGACTTTCATATTCATCTGCCGCCGCAGTTCACCACCACGCCCGGCAATGTGTTGTGTCTCTATCAGGACCACTGGGTACCCGCCGCATCATTGCCCGCCGGGGTCAGTTCAGCGGGTCTGCCGCAGGTAACCGGGATCTTTGACCTGGTGGCCTTTCTGGCTATTCTGGCCATCACGGCGGTGCTGGTGATCGGAATTCAGGAATCGGCGAATCTGAACTCGGCGATCGTTATGGTGAAGCTGAC
>JAKAQS010000146.1 GCA_021819585.1 Acidobacteriota bacterium | reverse complement strand
GGCGATATAGGTCAGCCAGGTGGCAATCGAGCAGTCTCCACGGAAGCTGGCGCGAGTCCGCCATGCATTCAGGAACGTATCCTGCGTCAAAGACATCGCAACATCACGGTCATGCACCGACAACAGCAAAAGCCGGAAGATCCGCTCCTCATAGAGGGCATGAACGGAGGCGATATCGTCAAAGGGCGTGACGCTCTCTTGCATGGTCTCCGCCAACGGCAACTGGCCAGATTGAACACCTTCTTGCGGCATCATAGGCTCTTTGTCCCGGATCTGTTTTTTCTCCTGCATCAAGAGACGCCGCTCCACTTTAGAAGACTACATCCGCCCAGGCATTTCGCTCGCCGGAACCGGGAGCCAAATTGGGCATCAAGTGGTGCATACGGAGGGAGAGGGAGAGGGAGAAGGGATCCAGGACCTTTTCAGCCCTCAAATCATCAGCGGGGTTTTGCTCGTCAAATCTGCGGGTTTTGCCGGATCGCCGGGTACATCTCGGCTTCGGCCGCGCCGGCGCTGGTCCGGGGACAAGCCAACGCCGATCCACCCCGGTCTCGGCCTTGCACCATCTTCCCTTGTCGAGACTCCAGACGTGAGGGCATCCGGGAGTTGCGGAAGGGGAGCGCCCCATACCCGCCAACTTGTCTTCAAGAAGAGGCCTGCCAGGCCCACACCTTACACAGAGACAACGTGGTGGCGAACGTCAGCGCCGCGCACCCAGAAGATCACATCCTCTGCAATGTTGGTGGCGTGGTCACCGATTCGTTCCAGGTTACGCGAGATGATCAGCGTATCCAGCGCCTGGGGAGCCGAGTCCGGTTGGCCTTTGATCAGCGTCGTCAGGGAGTGAAATGCCTCCCGGTTGATCTCATCCACCTGATCATCCAGCATCAGCACCGACTGTGCCAGATCCGCGTCGCCTTCAATGAATGCCTGCAGGGACTTGCGCACCATGGCCGAGGCAAGCTGCGCCAAACGGGGAATATCCACCGGCAGATCGACCTTGGGTTGCCGGCCCAGATCCAGCACCCGCATGGCGATACCGGCAGCCTGATCGCCCATCCGCTCCAGGTCGACGTTGATGTGGATGACCGCCAGAATAAACCGCAGATCCACCGCCAGCGGATGCTCCATGGCAAGCAGGTCCAGCGCCAGTTGATCGATCTCCAACTCCATCCGGTTGATGGCCGGCTCGGAGTTTCGAACCTGCTCGCAAAGGCTGTAATCGCGGGAGGTGTAGGCCTCGGTGGCGCGCTGGATGGCCTGCTCCACCAGACCGGCCATCACAAGCAGGCGTTCCTTCAACTCATCGAGACTCTGCTGGAACTTGATCCGAATCATTCAAACCTCCCCGCGATGTGGTCCCCTGTACGTTTGCCGGAGGGGTTCGTAAGGGGCCGGGCTGCCGCGTCCAATCTGCCCGCCAACCCATCAGGAAAAATCCGGTCTGCTCCACAACACACCCCGCCTGTTGCATAGGATGCTTCGCTATCCCAATCGTATACTGCCCCTTCACAGGGTGGCCCGATCTGTTTGAAGAAGGACTCGGATTTTTGGGTAGACATTTGGTTCCTCCGAATCACATCTCACACTTGAAGATCGGTGCTCCGTCATCGTCTGGGACCATGATCTTCCGGGTCTTTGATCTCCAAGGTTTTTGCGGCGACGGGGAGCGCTGCATCGCCTCCCGACGTTTCCATCCGGTCTCTCTCCCACAGCCGGCCGGCTGCTCTGCCATCGGCTCTTCCAGAGAGCGCCGCAAAAGCATCCGTGCCGGCGATGACCGGCCCCTGGGACCAATCCGAGCCTGCACATTCGCCAAAATGCCGAGAGAGCCGCTGAGCTTGGCGCTCTGCATGCGGCTCCCCGCAAACAGATCGCTCATGCGCTCCGTCGCTACCCCATGGAAGCCGAAACGGCATCTCAGCCGTCTTCACCACCCTGCGTGAGCCATCCGTCCTGGCTTGCCCCTCGGCGCTGTCTCCGCCAGGAACCTGGGGGCCTCTTTATGCATGCCGTCGCTCGAATCATCAACCTATGATTTTTACGAGGAGGAGATCTTCTTCCTCCCCCCGTGGCTCACTCATTCCCTACGGGATGTAGTAACGCATGCTGACGTGAATCATCGGCTCGGTCGCGCGAGGCCCGGTCGGGGTGGTGGCGGAGCCGATGCCGGACCAGAGGTTACGCTGAATGTAGCTATACGTGACCCAGTACTGAAGCCGGCCCTTGCTCGCGCTGTCGAAGACGCGGTAGATAAAACCGCCCATCGCCTCTTGAATGTACCGCGTAGGGGAGGCGCAGTTGGGGGCTCCTGAGGAGCCGCCCGCGCCGACCGTGGGGATGCTGCTGGGCAGGTTATAGCAGCCTGTGTCATTCAGCGTCTGCGGGCCATAACCGATCAGTTCCGTAGTGCTTCCGAACGTCACCGGATAGACGGTGCGCTGGTCGTACTCGCCGCCGTAGTAGGTAAACACCTCCAGCTTGCGGGTGGGGTGCCCCACCAGGCTGAACATGCCGTGGTAGTTGCGGATGGGCTCCAGTTCC
Organism: Acidobacteriota bacterium; assembly: GCA_021819585.1. Classification (GTDB taxonomy): domain Bacteria; phylum Acidobacteriota; class Terriglobia; order Terriglobales; family Acidobacteriaceae; genus Granulicella. The sequence goes on along the minus strand of JAKAQS010000146.1, from coordinate 6,956 downwards.
TCATTCGGCTTCAGGGTGGCGTCGGCAAGCTGGGAGGATCCGTAACGTCCCACGCCGGGCCCGCCCATCCCCTGAATGCCAATCTCCCAGTTTCTGGTCGGGTACACCCGAATGGCGCCAAACACGCCGCCCGCCGGGGCGGTATTGCTCGTCAGCGTGGCGCCGTAGGTATACGTGTTGACGGCCGTTCCCGGAGTCGCCGGGAAGAACTCGTTACGCATGAAGCGGGCAATGCCGCCGAACTCCACGTGAATCCACGGCTGATCGTAGGCCGCCTTCACAATGAAATCGGGAGCCAGGTTATTGGCGTAGGTGGTAATCGCGCTGCTTCCCGGGGTGTTCCCTGCTCCTATGGACTGCGCAGCGTTATACAGCCCGCCGCTGTTGCCGGGTCCGCCAAAGAAGAACTGAGTTGGAATGTCGCCGGCGGCCGTGAAGTTGGTGATCTGCGCCTGCGCGGCTGCGGCAGCGATCGTGAACGCTCCCGTCTCATAGTCGCCCCAGCGCTGCTGCACCCGAATCTCCGGTTGACGGGTCCACGAATAGCCGACCAAGTACTGTGGATCGATCGTCTCGGGCTGAATCTCGGTTCGCGCGTCGGTACCCTTCCGATCTTCGGTGACCAGGGACCACATCTGGCCGCCGGTTACGGTAAAGCCGTTGGGCAGAGCTCCCTGACCCCAGATCTGCCGCTGACGCAGCACATAGCTGTTGCTCTGGTTGTTGTTCGAAGATGTGCCGGTCCCCAACCAGTCCATCTCGTAGTAGCCGGCCAGCCGGTAGCTTCCGGCATCGCCTGTCACCAGCATGGAGAGCCGGCTCTGGCGTCCGGAGAAGTTCAACTCGCTCACGTGCCCTTGGTTTGCGCTTGGGAACGGAACGCCGTTAAACGGTGTATTGATGCCCGAGTTGGTGGAGTGCTGCCGCCACACACCTTCAAATGCGGCGAAGCCGCCCGGCGTGATGTCCACACCCTTGTAGTGTACGGCTGTTGGCGCTTCAAACTCCTCCCGCAGTTGCTGATCGGTGAGCACCACGGTCTGGTTCAGGTTGGCCTGCGCACTCTGCAACCGGGCTACCCCGCCCAGAGCCGCATCTCCTTTGGCGTTGCTTTGCTCGGCTGCCTGCTGGGCCTGCTGTGCCGTATTCGCAGCGGCAGCCGCCTGCTGAGCCGAAGCCGCGGTCGCCGCAGCCGCCTGCTGGGCCGCCAACGTTGCCGCCGTAGCCGCTTGCTGGGCCGTACCCGCCGCCGCGGCTGCCTGCTGGGCTGAGGCCGCCCCGCCGCCCCTCATCTGGAGCTGCTGCTTCAGTTCATTGATCTGCTGCTGCTGGGCCTGCAACGCCTGGCGCATCTCGCGCAACTCGATCTCCTCGGGCGTCTGTTGGTGAGGTTTGGAGGGTGCGACGTTCTCTTGGGACGCATTGGTATCCGTCGTCTGGGCCGCTACCCCGAGCTGTGTCCCCAGCAACATCGTCAACACCAGAACTGGACTCATCAGGCGAGTTGGTCTCATCATTCCTCTCGGGCCGTGGCTAAGGCGGGAGGGAGCCCGCAGTCCTGCTTCAAGCGTCTTGCCACTTGTGTCCGAGCTTTGATGGTCGCAACTTTTTGTGAATGAACTGAAAACAGATTGTGAACAGAGCGTGAAACGTCATAGAAAACGCAGAGACTTCCACAGGAATCTCTTATCCCGCAACCTTTCCTCCGTCAGACGCCCCAGGAGCGCCTGAGGCTCAGAATGGCTCCAGCTCATGGGAGGCCGCCGAGGCCGGCCAATCCAGGCACGGAGAAAGGGCTGCTCATTCGGCGGGCATCTGGGATGGGCACGGCAAGGTAAAGCAAAAGCGGCTTCCCCGCCCCAACTCGCTCTCCACCCAGATCCTTCCTCGCTGCGCCTCGACCAGGTGCTTGGCGATCGCCAGCCCCAGACCCGTGCCGCCAGACTCCCGCGAGCGGGTCTTGTCCACCCGGTAAAACCTCTCAAAGAGGCGATCCAGGTGCTCCGAGGCGATGCCGGGGCCAAAGTCCTGCACGCAAAAGCGCACTTCTTCCCTACCCGGCTCCGCCTGCGCGCTCACGACCACCCGTGCATCTTGCGGCGCCTGCCCGGCGAAGGAAGCATCCACGCCGGCCGCATCGGCCGTCTGCGCCGGCCCAGGACTGACCCCGTAGTTGAAGGCATTTTCAATCAGATTGCTGAACACCTGCACAATCGCGTCCATGTCGGCGATCACCGTCAGATCTGGAATCTCAACCATCTCCAGCACCCCGCGCCTCTCCCGCGTCAGTCCGGCCACGGCGCTCCTCACCTCTCGCAGCACAGCGGCCACGGCCACCGGCTGCGGCCTCACCTTCTGCTCGCCTGAATCCACCCGCGCCATGGCCAGCAGATCGTCGGTCAACCGGCTCATCCTCCTGGCGCTCTTGTAAATCGCCTCCAGAAACTCTCGCACCAGTGGGGTGAGGGACGGCGCGGCGCGTCCATCCTCCAGCAGCGTCTCCACGTAACCGGAGATCGAGGTCAGAGGGGTGCGCAGCTCATGGCTCACATTGGCCACAAACTCTCGCTGGGTGCGTTCCACCTGCTCCACCTGGGTAATATCCTGCATCACCACCACGGCCCCACCCTCCGGCATGGGCGCCGCGCTGACGGCATAGGTTCTTCCCATCGGCATCGGCGCCGGACGAACCTCCACATAGGACCGGTGTTCCAGCGCCTCTTTGACGCACTCCAATACCTGCGGCGAACGGATGGTCTGCACCAGCGAGTAGCCCGGGCGCACGCTCCCCGACAACTGAGCCACCAACCGCTGCATGGAGACATTCGCCCACACGATCCGGCCCGCGCGGTCCACACTCGTCACGGCGTCCTGCATCGAGTCCAACAGCGCCTCCAGCTTCCTGCGGGTCTCCGCGCTGGCCTCCAGTTGCTGCTCGACCTGGCGTCGGGAGCTGAGCAACGCGCGCATCAGCGGCTCCAACTGCCGCACGGGCGCCTCCGGCAACTGCCTCTCCAGGTCCGCCACACTGGACGCTGCCGGCTCAATCTGCTCTAAAATCCGCGTCACCAGACGCCTGGCAGATGCGGCCGTCCAGAGCGCGATGAGCAGCCCGGCAACCACAGCCATCCACCGGGCCGGCAGCAGCATGGCGGCGGCGACGGCCGGCAAAACACCAACCAGGATTCGCCACAGCAGGGCAAAGTAGAGGTTCTTTCGCAACCAGGATCCCATGGTAAAAGCCTACTCGGTTGCCGTGGTTGCCGTGGCGCCTGCCGGGCCGGCCGCACCGCCAACCTGGCCGGCGGGGGGCTCTTTCACGCGGGGAAGATCAAATCGGTAACCGGCCCCGCGCATGGTCTTCAGGAACCGGGGCGTCTCCGGATCCACCTCAATCTTCTCCCGGATGCGGCGAACGTAGACATCCACGCTGCGCGGCGTCACAAAGCGCGCATCGCCCCACACCGCATCCAGCAGATGATCGCGGCTGAAGACTCTTCCGGGATGGCGCGCCAGATAATCCAGCAGCCGGAACTCGGTGGCCGTCGTGGTCACCAGTTGTTGATTCACCCGCAACTGCATGGAGTTGCCGTCGATTTCGAGCGTATCGATGGTCAGCACCGGCGGCGCGCCGGCGCTCTCCACCGGCCGTTCAAACCGCCGCAACACGGCCTTGACCCTCGCCAACAGCTCGCGCATCGCAAAGGGCTTGGTAATATAGTCGTCGGCGCCCAGCTCCAGGCCATGAACGCGGTCATTCTCCGCCGCCCGCGCGGTCAAAAAGATGATCGGCACGCCGGCCAGGACAGGGTTCTGCCGCAGCCTGCGGCAAAGGTCCAATCCATCGCCGCCGGGCACCATGATGTCCAGCAGAAACAACGCAGGCCGCTGCCGTTCCGCGTCCTGAACCATGGTTCCCACCATCGGATACGCCTTCACGGTGTATCCGGCCCCTTCCAACTGGAACTGCACCAGCCGCCGTATGTCTGCTTCATCTTCCAGGACGAAGACTACCTGACTCACACACACTCCCGTTCGCGTCAACACGCCCGCATCCGCGTTCAGCTTAATCCATTCCGTTCCCGGCGTTGAATAAAAGACGGTTAAACCAGAGCAGGGCCGCCGGGAGTCATAGCCAGCAACTCCGCCTCATCGATCACCGGCACACCGAGTTGCCGGGCCTTGTCCAGCTTGGATCCGGCCTCGGCGCCCGCCACCACAAAGCCGGTCTTCTTGCTCACTGACCCCACCACCTTGCCTCCGGCCGACTCAATCCGCTCTGTCGCCTGCTCCCGGGTCAGCGTGGGCAGCGTCCCGGTCAGCACAAACGTCAGGCCGTTCAATGCCGTTCCCCGCGCCTTGCGCTCCGCAGTGAACGTCAGCCCATAGCCGCGCAGCCGCTCCACCAGCTCCCGGTTCCGCCGGTTGGAGAAGAACTCCCGCACCGTCTCAGCGACCTTCGGCCCAATGTCCTTCACCCGGGTCAGATCCTCCAGGCCGGCCGCCATGATCGCATCGATCGAACCAAACTCCTCGGCCAGCGCCTGCGCCGTTCGCTCTCCCACATGGCGTATGCCCAGCCCCAGAAGAACTCGCTGCAACGGCTGCTGTTTGGACCGCGCAATCTGCTCCAGCAGCGCATCGGCCGTCTTCTCTCCCACCCGATCCAGACCCAGCAAAGAGGCACGGTTCACCTTCTCAGGGTCATAAAGATCGGCAATCGAGTGTACCAGGGCGCTCCGGGCAGGCCCCAACTCAAGTCCCTCCCCGCCTGCGGCGTCCATTTCACCGAAAGGCGCATCGCCCAACCCGGCGTCCTCGCCGCCCGCCGCCGCGCTCTTCGCCGCGGAGTGGCCCAGTAGCTGCGCCACCATCACCTCGCCCAGTCCCTCGATGTTCATAACCCCACGCGAGGCAAAGTGCCGCAACTCCTCTTCCAGACGCGCCGGACAGCTCGCATTCACGCAGCGCAGGTCCACCTCGCCCTCCGCACGCACCAGGGTCTCCCCGCAGCGTGGACAGGCGGCCGGGAAGACGATCTCCCGCTCGCCGCGCGGGTGCTCTGCATCGCTGATCACCTCGGTGATCTTGGGGATCACGTCGCCGCCCCGCTCCACAGAGACGAAATCGCCGATCCGCACCCCCAGCCGCTGCACCTCATCCGGATTGTGCAGGGTTGCGCGGGTGACCGTAGTCCCTCCAATGGAAACCGGGGAGAGCACCGCGACCGGCGTAATCTTGCCGGTTCGCCCCACGCTGAACTTCACCTCCAGCAGCCGGGTCAAGCCCGCGCGCGCGGGGAACTTGTAGGCGATCGCCCAGCGCGGCGCCTTGCCGGTAAATCCCAGCCGGCGCTGCTGGGCCACAGCATCCACTTTGATCACTACCCCGTCGATCTCATACGGCAGGCCATCGCGCAACCCCTCGGCCTCGGCGACAAACTGCAGCACCTCCGCCAGGGACTCCACGGTGCGCGCATGGGGATTGACCAGGAACCCGGCCTCGCGCAGCGTCGCCAGCGCCGCGCTCTGGCTCTCCAGCAACGGCTCGCCCGCCGCCTCGCCCGCATCTTCACCCCGCAAAAGGAAGTAAGCAAACATCTGCAGCCGCCGCTGCGCCACAATATTCGGCTCCAGCGTGCGCAGGGTCCCGGCCGCGGCGTTGCGGGGATTGGCCGCCGGCGCCAGACCCTGCGCCTCCCGCTCCCGGTTCATCTGCTCGAAGGCCTTGCGCGGCATCACCACCTCGCCCCGCACCTCAAAGCCGGCCGGCAGCCCCGCCCGCTCCAATGTCCGCGCGGAGACCTGCAGTGGAACCGTGCGGATGGTCCGCACGTTGCCGGTAACATCCTCGCCGATGGTCCCGTCGCCGCGAGTGACGCCGGCCTTTAGAGACGCTGCGCCACGCGCACCGGCTTGATACTGCAGCGCCAGCGACAGTCCATCCAGCTTGAGTTCGCACACATAGCGTGGAGTCTCACCGCTGGTAAGGGCGCCGGCCACTCGCTCGGCCCAGGCTCGCAGCTCCCCTTCGTTGTAGGCGTTGTCCAGGGAGAGCATGGGCCGGGAGTGCGCCACCTTTACGAAACCCTCCCTGGGCTTGCCGCCCACCCTCTGCGTGGGCGAATCCGGCGTAACCCACTCCGGGTGCGCCGCTTCCAGGGCGCGCAACTCGTTCATCGCCGCGTCGTACCGGGCATCACTCCACTCCGGCGCATCCAGCACGTAATAGAGATATTCATGGTGACGCAACTGTTCGCCCAGCGCCTCGATGCGCGCGGGAACGCTGTCGGTTCCAGGCTGCGCGTCAAAGGGGTCTTCTGCAGGCCGGCACGGCAAGCCGGAAATCTTGCTGATCGATTCATCATCCATGGCAAGGATTATAGAAACCATGCAGGCCGGAGAAACCTCCGGATGGAGGTAAACTGGAGGTCGCGCGTCCAAACTTCACCGGACTGGACTCGCACAGATGGAAGCACAAGGAGCTCGAACGATGCCACATATGGTTTTCTGCACGAAGTACAAGGCCGAAATGGAGGGACTCGACGAACCACCGTTCGACACGGACTTCGGTCAGAAGATCTACAAGAACGTATCCAAGCAGGCGTGGAGCGAGTGGATCGAGCGGCAGAAGATGCTCCTGAACGAGTACCGCCTCCAACCCTGGACCAGAGAGGCCCAGGAGTTTTTGGTCGAGCAGATGAACGAGTTTTTCTTCGGCTCCGGTGGCGAGCTTCCCAAGGAGTACGTCGCTCCATCGCATTGAACCGGTCTCTTTGGCCTCTTCGCGGCATGAAAACGGCCCAGAGGAAAAGGCCCTGACGAAAGACGTACAGCCGCCAGCCTCATGGTTGGAGTGGTGTAAACTGAAGTTACCCCGGTTGCTCCTGCCTGCTGGCGCGAGCGGCCCATGCAACAAGTCGGGACGTGGCTCAGCCTGGTAGAGCGCACCCTTGG
>JAKAQS010000145.1 GCA_021819585.1 Acidobacteriota bacterium | reverse complement strand
GGTGAGAGAGGAAGGTGGGGCCTCGGAGGTTTCACGGCGGGTCTAACTGGAGTGTTGTTCCAGCTTCAGGTCGACTTCGGGCTTCTTGAAGTCCAGCACAGGTGCTTTTTCCGAGGCATACGCGGCGCGATTTCTGCCCGAGCGCTTGGCGCGGTACATGGCTTCATCGGATAGCCTGCGCAGCGAGGTGGCATCGGTGGCATCGTCAGGATAAATCGCCACGCCCACGCTCACGGTTACTCCCAAGGCTCCGAAGGCCAACTCCACGGGAGCTTCAAAGACTCGCATCAGGCTGGCCGCGACCTTCTCCGCATCGGACGATTTGCTCAGTCCGCTCACCACCGCGGTGAACTCCTCTCCCCCGGTGCGCGCGATGGTGTCCACCTTGCGAATCTTGCTCTTCAGCCGGGCTGCTACTTCCTTGAGGCACTCATCGCCCACCAGGTGACCGTAGGTGTCATTGATGAGCTTGAAGTGGTCCACATCGATGGTGAGCACGGCGGCCCGGCGTTCCTCCACGCGGCAGGACTGCAGACACTGCTCCAGCCGTTCCTCCAGCAGTTGCCGGTTGGGCAGTCCGGTCAATGCATCGTGCTGGGCCCGGAAGGAGAGTTCGCGGTCGAGCTTCAAGCGGTCCGTGATGTTTCTGGCGATCACCAGGCGCGCCTTCTGACCCAGATAGGCGATCTCCCGCTCGACTCGATTGACCCACAACACATTTCCGTCCTTGTGCCGGTGCCGTTCCCGGACTCCAGCTTCGGCCGCTCTGCCCAGCATATGTTCCATCTCTTCGGCTTCGCCATCGGGAGGAACCTCCAGATCCTGTATGCGCAGCGCCTGGAACTCGGCCAGGGTGTAACCGTACTGCTTCACCGCGGTCTCATTGGCAGTGAGGATCTGTCCTCTTTCAGTGTCACAGATCCACATGGGATGAGGATGGGTGTCAAAGAGCAGCCGAAAGTCCTCGTACAGGTCGCGAAAGCTCTCCGCGGCCCGCGCTTTGTCTTCGGTCGCGTCCTCCAGCACGCAAAGGGTCATCGAGGCGCCGACAAAGTACTTGGGAAAGTTCCAGAACTCATCGATCACATTCTGTAGCCAGGCGGGACTGGCAGGGAACGCCCGCAACAGGTAGAAAGCCGCCCAGGCAAGAAATCCGAAGGTGGCCGTCCACTGCAGCACGGATCGGCCGCTCTTCTGCTTCGACCCCGCAAACAACACGGCTGCGGTCAGCAGGGCCTGCACCATCACCGCGTTGGCCAGGTTCTCCGCCGGCGTCAGCAGGGCATAGGCGACCAGTCCCGCCCCATAGGATGCGCCGACGGCAAACGTCAGAATCACCTTGCGCAGCGGTCTTTGCCGCTGCAGATGATAGGTCACCGCCAACACCGCGCACTCGCCCAGCAACAACCCTGCGGCCAGCGCTACTCGCGGAACCGGCAGGAAGTCCTGGACGTCCACCATCGCCATCGCCGCCGGCGCCACCGCAAGCCCTACAAGCATGGCTCGCCGCACCCCGTAGTCCTTGGCGACGGCGGAGAGCACAAAGGCGATGACGCCCAACATCGTGAAGTCGAAACAGAGGGCGTTCTCCAGCCGCGGCAGCCCCGCATGGGCCTCGCCCATGGCCCACAGAAAGTACCCCACAAGGATGAAGATCCAGCCGGCGAACCAGAACCGGAAATCGGCTTGCGGACGTCGCCACAGTTGCAGTCCAAAGAACAGGACCATCAACGTCAACAGCACGAGATCAGATACAGGACCTTGCATGGCACTCTACTTTCAAACTCTCACGCCTAAAGCACGGGCCCGGTCTGCAATCGATGAAACTGCCGCTCTGGAGGTGAGACCCCGTCAGCGTGCCGGCGGGCGAATCGCTGTAAGAACGGTCAATTCGCTGTACTTCGTTTTTCGGCCCCTTGCCTCTGAAAACTCAGATTGTGTCATTTTCAGACAACTCTTTTTGATCCCTCTAACTCGTCGATCTCCCGAATTCGTTCCTGTCCCGGAATCTCCCCTCCTTATCGAATCTCTGGGAGACAGCAGCGTGGTAGACCGAGTGGGGAGCAATGGCCATGAGAGCTTGTCTCCGCCGCCCGCCTGCGCAGCAAGGACGGCAAGATTGCAAGGCGCCGGCTCTTTCAGCGAGGACGGGCGAGGGAGCTGAAACCCTGCGTAGGAAGTACGGCAGCGCGGGCTGGACCCAACGTTGCTGGATCCACGGTCCTTCGGCCCAATGTTTCCTTCCCCAATGTTTCCTTCCCAAATTTGCTTGGCCCAGTGTCCCGTGGCCCCTTGGCCCAAAAGTTCTTCGACCGCTCGCCGCCCTTGCCGTCAGCGAGCGACCCTCGTCTCCCGATCAAGTCTGCCGCTTCCTCCAGCGAGCATGCCATGCAGGACCACCCGGCTATGCAATCTCTGTGGCGCCGCGGAGGTGTCACCGATCCATTCCGCTTCGGCTTGTCAGCTTGGGTTCAGAGGGGATCGATGTTACCTGGCTTTCCGGCGCAGAGAGGATGGAACTGCAATGACGGAATCTTACCTTATTGCAAGCACTTGCAACGTCTCGATGTTTCCACAAAGCTACCCAACTTTCGTCACCAGCTTCGATACCGACAGGACATCCGAAAGTAACGAGCCGCTTTTGACTGCGGCTACGCCGGCCCCTCGGATCCGGGGTAGGCGAAGGCGGCGGCCAGAAGGTGGCGGGCTACCGCCAGGGAGCCGCAGGAGGCTTGCTCCCTCCGGATGCGCCTGGCTCAATTCTGACCTCCGGCAAAATGGGCAAAACCGTTGAATCCGCAGGGATTTTGTCCCTGGGGCGACCCTGCGGGTAGGCGGTGTCCGGCCCTATCCAACCGCTATAATGGAGGCAGACATGCCTGACGAGATCAACGACAATCCCCTTCTCCCCCTTGGCCCCAACGATCCTTCCCGGACAGACGGGATCTCCAGGAAGCCCGCAGCTCCTGGTGCTCCCGGCGAGCCCGCGGCTCCTGGGGCTCCCACCGGCCCGGGCGCGTTGAACATGCTCTCGATCAATATCGAAGAGGAGATGCGCCGCTCTTACCTGGACTACTCGATGTCGGTGATCATCGGCCGCGCTCTGCCCGACGTCCGCGACGGTCTCAAGCCGGTTCACCGGCGGATCTTGTACGGCATGCAGGAGATGGGCCTGCAGTTCAACAAGAAGTACACCAAGTCGGCCAAGGTGGTGGGCCATGTGATGGGCAACTACCATCCCCACGGCGATGCGGCGATCTACGACACGATGGTTCGTCTGGCGCAGCCCTTCAGCCTGCGTTATACCCTGATCGACGGCCAGGGCAACTTTGGCTCCATCGATGGCGACCCGCCCGCCGCCATGCGCTACACCGAGTCGCGTCTCACTCGCATTGCGTCGGAGATGCTGGCCGATATCGACAGTGATACCGTCGACTTCACTCCCAACTACGATGAGTCCACCACCGAGCCTACGGTCTTGCCGGCGCGCATTCCCAACCTGATCATCAACGGTGGAACCGGAATCGCGGTGGGCATGGCGACCAACATTCCGCCGCACAACTTGACCGAGACGCTGAACGCCACCATCGCGCTGCTGCAAAAGGAAAAGGGGGAGTTGCGCTCGGACCTCGATCTGGTGCTGGAGCACGTCAAGGGTCCGGACTTTCCCACGGGCGGCTTCATCTACGGCCGCGCCGAGATCCGCAAGACCTACCAGACGGGCCGGGGACGATTCATGATGCGCGCCAAGTGCGGCCTGGAGAACATCTCCGGCGGCCGCCAGGCGATTGTGGTCACGGAGATTCCGTATCAGGTCAACAAATCCAACCTGATCAAGCGCATCGCCGAACTGGTGAATGACAAGACGATCGATGACATCTCCGACGTGCGTGACGAGTCGGATCGCAACGGCATGCGCATCGTCATCGAGCTGAAGCGCGGAGCGCAGAATGAGATCGTTCTGAACCAGCTTTACAAGCACACCCAGATGCAGGAGAGCTTCTCGATGATCTTTCTGGCTGTGCATAACGGCCAGCCCAAGGAGCTGTCTCTCCCGGACGCGATCTACGCCTTCATCGACCACCGCATCGATGTGGTGCGGCGTCGGACCGCCTTTCTGCTGAACAAGGCCCGCGAGCGCGAACATGTTCTCCTCGGCTACCAGATCGCCCTGGATCATCTGGATACGGTGATCAAGATCATTCGCCAGTCGAGTTCGCGCGCCGGCGCCCGGGAGAATCTGTTCGCCTACTTCAGCAACCGCCGCATCGCGCTGAATGGCGCGGAGCTGGCCGGGGTCCGTCTGGATCCGTCCAAGTACGCCATTGATCTTGCCGGGGGCAGTGTCAGCGCTCAGTTGGCCAACAACTCGTCGGGCACACTGATTCTCAGCTACCGCCAGATCGACGCCATTCTGGAGCTGCAGCTCTATCGTCTTACCCAGCTCTCCATCGATGAGCTGATCAACGAGCTGCGCACGATTCGCGAGAGCATCGCGGAGTACGAGTCCATCCTGGCCTCGGAGAAGAAGCTGCGCCGGGTGATCGTCAAGGAGCTGGAGGAGATTCGCGACAAGTACGGCGATGTCCGCCGCACCATCATTCTGGACGAGAGCACGGAACTCACCCTGGAGGATCTGATCGCCGATGAGCAGGTGGCCGTCACCGTCTCCAACACCGGCTACCTGAAGCGGACGCCCATCACCACCTACCGCCAGCAGAAGCGCGGAGGCGCCGGTCGGCTGGGCATGAAGACCCGCGAGGAAGACTTCGTGGCGCAACTCATCATCGACAGTACGCACGCCTATCTGCTCTGCTTCACCAACACCGGCCGCATCTATTGGCTCAAGGTCTATGAGATCCCCGACGTGGGCGCTGCCGGCAAGGGCAAAGCGATGGCCTCGCTCATCGATTTGCAGCCGGGTGAAAAGGTGGTGACGATTCTTCCCGTGCGCAACCTGGATGAAGAGGGCAAGTACGTGCTCTTTGCCACGCGCAACGGTACGGTGAAGAAGACCGCACTGCGCGATTTTTCCAACGTGATGGCTCGCGGCATCATCGCCATTGGGATTGACAAGGACGACGAGCTGATCACGGCCAAGATCACCGACGGGCAGCAGGTGATCTTCCTGGCGACCCACGAGGGCATGGCCATCCGCTTCAACGAACAGGATCTGCGGCCCATGGGACGGCCCGCCTTCGGGAACCGGGGCATCAACCTGAAGAAGGGCGACTATGTGATCGGGGCAGCGGTCACGCCTTCCAACGAGGCGCGCAACCGGCAGCGCATGGCCAGGGCCGCCGAGGCGGGCCTGACCTCGCAGGTGGAGCGCGTGCTTGACGAAGCCTCCGACTCAGCCGCCTCGCAGCCCTTGACGCTGGCCGAAGCCGACGATACGGTGGCCGCGCCCGCAGTCTCTCCAGAGGTGCAGGAGAAGCTGGCCCGGCTGGATGAAAAGCTCGGCCTCACCCCGTGCCTGATCCTCACGGTCAGCGAAAACGGCTACGGCAAGCGCACTGATGTGGACGCCTACCGCCTGCAGACCCGCGGCGGCAAGGGCGTGATCAACATGAAGACCACCAGCAAGATCGGCAAGGTGACCAGCATCAATCTGGTGGATGACACTACGGAGATGATGGTGATCAGCCAGTTTGGCAAGATCATCCGCATTGACACCAAGAGCGTGCGTTCGGTCGGCCGCAGTACCTCCGGCGTGCGCCTGCTGCATCTGGATCCGGACGACAAGGTAGCCAGCGCGACGGTGATTCCTCCGGAAGACCCCAAGCCCGGCAACGGCGATGGCGACGGAACGCTGCTTCAGTAGACCTCTCCTGCCGAGGGTGGAACGAGGCGGGCTTCCACCGCGTCGGCCTGCGCAAACGGCGCGATGCGCCGCCGGGCGCCACTTGTCTCCCAGACGAGGGGCTCAGTAGAGGCTGAGCCGGAAGTTGATGACCTTGTCCATGTGGCTGTCGAACTTGCTGATGCTGCGGGTTCGTGACCGGCGGCCGCGGAACATCACCCATACCTCATAGTCCGTGTTGCCGTCCAGGCGCTGGAAGCGGTAGCGGCCGCTATTGCCGGTGATGTAGGTAATCAGCGTCTCGGAGCTATCGTTGCGCAATTGGACGACGGCTCCTCGAATCGGTTCGTGGCCGCCGTCGGTAATTTGGCCGTGGAGCGTGCGCAGCGTGATGGGCGGGGGAAGCGAGGCGACCTGGGCGTGGGCTTGCAGGGCGAGGAAGATCCCTGCCGCGACGGTCCGCATAGCCGCGCGGGATCGAAGTTCACATCGCCTTCGGGATCTGGGCGCCAGGTTTGCCATCGGAGTTCTGGTTCTGTCTGCGTTGGTCCCAGCAAGCATCCGGTTCCGGCCCTTGCCGAACTCGACCCGGGCTTCAGCGGCGGCTTGCGAGCAGTGCCCTCGTCTGTTAGACGCCGTCTGGGAGGACAAAAGTAGCGCAAATTGACGCAAAGCAGCGCAAGAAATCCGGACGAGGTTCCAAAGCGGGACGGGCGGGCTGCTTCCGGGTCACCGAGGGTCTGGCGGGCGGAGGTCTTGGAGCCCGTGCTCAACCGCCTACGGCAGAGTGGCTGCGGCGTTGGCCGGGATCGCGGCCGGCTTCCTCGCGGCGCAACCAAAGGCCGGACCAGGTCTCGGAGACGAGGATACTGTTGCCGGGATTGCGCGGGTCATAGCGTACCTGGACGGGCTGATCGATGCGGAAGCCGAGCACCTGATCGGGCAGATTGGAGACGTCCTGTGCGCAGTGGTAGGTAAGTCCCCCCAGGCTATAGCTGTAGACTAGCACCTCCGGGGTCGGCGAGATGCTGTCCTCGTTGCTTAGGGTGCGGGCATCCAGGATCACGCCATCGGTGATGCGGCCGGTCAGCGTCAGTTGCTCCCGCCGACGGCGTTCGATCTGCTCGGCTGAAGGCCGCCGGGCGGTCACATAGAACCACAGCCCGCCCGCAGCCAGGGCCGCAGCGGCGCCCACGCCGCCCACGATCCGCGGATCCTGATGGCGCATCACCTGGATCAGGCGACCGGTCAGGCCGTGCGTCAGGCTGGCTGCTTGCTGGAAGATCGGCTGCTGAAGAATCGGTTTCAAAGTCGCTTCTGGGTTGTGTCCGTGGCGATGTCTGCAAGTGGGACACTACCAGCAGCATAGCCCAGCGGGGAGGTTTGCGTCGCCGCCGTTGCGTGGAGGTTCCCCATCTGGTTCTCTCCCCGGCAGCAGCGCGTTTGCCCGCCAATGCCGCCGCAGCGACTCGCGGCGGCGGGGTGAGGGGGAACTGCTCTATACTGCGATGTGCGTATGCGAGAGAAGAGATGGCAGTTGAGGGGCGGCGCTGTGGTCCGCGAGCCGGCCGAAGGCCGCCGGAGCGAGCGGGCCGGTCACCCTCTGGATTTGGCGGATGGACGCAGGGTGCGTTCGACCACGGTGATCTGCGTTCGCCGCGGCGACGCGATGGTGATGGGCGCTGATGGACAGGTGACGCTGGGGTCGACGGTGATGAAGCACTCGGCGCGCAAGATCCGAAGGCTTTACAACGATCGGATCCTGGCGGGCTTTGCAGGTTCCACGGCGGATGCCTTCTCGCTCTTCACCCGCTTTGAGTCCAAGCTGGAGCAGTATGGGGGCAATCTGGGGCGAAGCGCCGTGGAGCTGGCCAAGGACTGGCGCACCGACAAGCTGTTGCGCCAGTTGCAGGCGCTGCTGATCGTCGCCGATGCCCGGCAGTTGTTTCTGCTCTCCGGCGACGGCGATGTGATCGAGCCTGACGCGGTGGGCGACGGCCTGATCGCCACCATCGGCTCCGGGGGCAGCTACGCGCTGGCGGCGGCCACTGCGCTGCTGGAGAACACGCCGATGGGCGCGCGCGAGATCGTGGAGCGCAGCATGCGGATCGCAGCCGGGATCTGCATCTACTCCAACCAGAGCATCACCATCGAAGAACTTCGGGCGGAGTAGCTGAAGGGAGACTCTTGTGGCCATCTATCTTCCCAGCACGGCGGAAGATCCGGCGCTCTCGCTGGATCAAATGACGCCGCGCGGCATTGTGGCGGAGCTGGACAAGTACGTCGTCGGTCAGGCCGCAGCCAAGCGCGCGGTGGCCATTGCGCTGCGCAACCGCATGCGCCGCCAGAAGCTGGCTCCGGATCTGGCCGATGAGATCATGCCCAAGAACATCCTGATGATCGGTTCCACGGGCGTGGGCAAGACGGAGATTGCGCGGCGTCTAGCCAGGCTCACCAACTCACCCTTTTTGAAGGTGGAGGCTTCCAAGTTTACCGAGGTGGGCTACGTCGGGAGGGACGTGGAGGCCATCGTGCGCGATCTGACCGAGATTGCTATCGACATGGTGCGGGAGGAGAAGCTCGACGAGGTGGAAGACCGGGCCGAGCGGGCCGCCGAAGAGCGTCTTCTTGATCTTCTGCTCGCCCAGGGCGCGGGCGCCGGTCCAGAGTCCGCGGACCGGGAGAGAGCGCAATCCGTCCCGTCCCCTCAGCCTTGCGCGGAGCCGCTCTCGGCCGGCCGCGAGGCAACCGCCGAGGTTGGCCGCGAGCCGAGCCTGGCCGCGCGGAATCTATCGATTGTGGCCGGCGGTGACGCCGCGCGCCGGGAGGAAAGGGAACGGCTTTTGCAACAGCTTCATGAGGGCCGGCTGGATGATCGCATGGTCGATATCGAAACTCGCGACCGAATGCAGCCGCAGATTGAGGTGGTCAGCAACTTGCCGGAAGAGATGGACCAGAGCGGCATCAAGGAGATGCTCTCCGGCATCCTGGGGCAGCGTACCCGCAAGCGGTCGATGAAGGTTGCCGACGCCTTTGACTACCTGGTGCAGGAGGAGGAGTCGCGGCTTCTGGACATGGACCAGATTGTGCGCATCGCCGTGGAGCGAGTGGAGGACTCCGGCATTGTTTTCCTGGATGAGATCGACAAGATCGCGGGGCGCGAGGGCGGGCATGGTCCGGACATCAGCCGCGAGGGCGTGCAGCGCGATATCCTGCCGATCATCGAGGGCACGACGGTGAACACCAAGTACGGCATGGTGGCTACCGACCACATCCTGTTCATCGCCGCCGGCGCCTTTCACGTCTCCAAGCCCAGCGACCTGATCCCGGAGCTGCAGGGCCGCTTTCCCATCCGGGTGGAACTTCTGCCCCTTACCGTGGAGGACTTTCTGCGCATCCTCACCGAGCCGCGCGCCTCGCTGGTCAAGCAGGCGGTGGCTCTGCTGGAGACCGAGGGACTGCGGCTGGAGTTCACTCCGGAGGCTCTGCAGGAGATGGCGCACTTTGCCTTCCAGGTGAATGAGACCACGGAGAACATCGGCGCCCGGCGTCTGCATACCATCATGGAAAAGGTGCTGGATGAGATCAGCTTCTCGGCTCCGGATATCGTCCAGCGCGGAGCCCCGGCTTCGGCCGATCTGCCGGCGCTGGTGGAGCTGCCCCCGGCGGCTTCCAACCGAACCGCCGCGGGCGAGGGAAAC
>JAKAQS010000144.1 GCA_021819585.1 Acidobacteriota bacterium | reverse complement strand
GCTACACGGGCCAACCCTTTGCCGACGGCGTGCTGGAGCGGATCAAGGCCACGGTTCAAGTGGTCAAGCGCAACGAGTTGCACGCGTTCGTGGTCCTGCCTAAGCGCTGGATCGTGGAACGAAGTTTCGCCTGGCTGGAAAAATGCCGTCGGCTATGGAAAAACTGCGAACGTAAGCTGAACACCAGCCTGCAAATGGTCCACCTGGCCTTCCTCAAGCTGCTGCTCAAGAGATCGTAAACAGGTTCTAAAAGAACTAGAGCGGCGTAGATGACCCCTAGCCTCTCTTTAGAATCAGTAGCATACAGGGCGGGCCTTCTTGTGTTCCCTGATTTGTTCCCTCATTTTTGACCTCTGCGGCGGTTCACGACCTTTGGGAATGCGACCATTACCTCACCCCGAAACTGCTCTACACACCGTGACCCTTTTCCTGTTTTTCCAGTAGAAGATTTATATAACTCAATATGAATCTATTACTTACAATCTTTGCTTAAATGGCTTCCTCCCCGCGCACTCGAACATTATTTGGCTATTCTATAAAAAAGGCTCGACAAATATGAGCCAATTATGTAATAGTGTGTGCAGCCTGAGATTTGGCGCACAAGCACAGGGAGGCCTTAATGGAATCACCGCTATTACCCGGACTGGAAGAGAGCGAAGCTCCGCCGGACCCGAATCAGCCTCAAGGTTTCAAGGAGAAAAAACGGATGCCACGCGGAAGACGCCCCAAAGCGGCCCTCGCTCCCAAAAAGGTGGAGCGTCAGGAAGCATTGAAGAACCGCATCGTGGGCCTGTCGGAGGAACTTACCCACGCCGGCTTTGCTGACCTGCTCACCCCCCTCGTGCCTATCAAGCCCGTCGCGCCGGAAGTGATCGATCAGAAGACCGAAGCCCGCATCGGCCATGTCGAAGAGACCCTGGCGGTCTACCTTCAGCGGACATCTATCAAGGATAATCTCTCACAGCGCCCGCCTTTTGACCACATCGCTGACCCTATCTATCGCAGGCTGATGCGGGATTTCATCGTGGGCGCACAGATGCCCGAAGTGAAGATTGCGGCCCTCGGCGATTCCAGCGGTCGCATCAAGTCGCTTGATGAGCCGGGCATCCTCTATAGCATCATTGACGGTTTGCAGCGCTCCTGGTGCTTCTCAACGACGGTTCTGCTTGCCCTGCACCGTGACAAGCTGGTGACCGACCGCTGTATCACGGTAGAGGCGTGGGATTACTTCCGGCAATTTATCGAAAAGCTGGGCGATCCCCAAACTGCAACGCGGACCCTGCTGGGTCGGACGATCCGGTATGAGATTTACTACAACATCGACCTCGAAGGCCTGCTGCACTACATGGTGACCTTCAACACCGCGCAGCGCAGCATGAGCCTGAAGGTACAGCTTGAAATCATGCGCCGGCCGCTAATCGATGAAATCGAAGCCGCCGCCGGCATCAAGATCTTCCGGGACACACAGGACATCGAAGGTACAGGCAGGACGCAGAAGCCTAGGGATCAGTTCGCGGCATCAGACATCGCTGTCGCAGCGGAAGCATTCATCACGAACAATGCTCAGGCATCACAGAAGGAAATCGCCGAAGACCTTTTGGAAAAAGATAGTGGCTACACCGCAACTGGCGTGGACGTGGGTGACATCACCGACGTTGTCTACATGCTTAAGCGCGTCGCCCAGGATGTCCATCCATTGATGCTCCTCGTGTATGACGATGAGCCGGGCAAGAAGTTCTACTTCTCCGGCGGTGGCACCTTTCTCACAGGCTTCGCTGCCGCTTGCGGATATGTGCGTAACCGCAACAACATGAAGATGCTCGAAGGCGCCCTAGAAAAGCTCATCCTGCTGCTCAAGCAGCCGAGCGAAGATCCGTTCGGCCTCGAAGAATACCAGGAGCTAATTAAGAACATCACGTCCTCGCGCGGCAAGATGATGCGCCGCCTTGTCTATGACACGTTCCTCCGGTTTTTCCTGGGGACCACAACCCGCTTGGAGTGGACGGATGCGTACCGCTCGCTGAGCTTGACTTAAGGAAGGAGCCCTACATGGCAAATTTTACTGTCAGGGTGGAACTGCATCAGGACGCCCTTACCGACTACCAGACCCTTCACGCCGCGATGGAGCGGCAGGGATTCTCGCGGCTGATTATGTCAGACGACGGGAAAGCCTATCAGATGCCATGGGCCGAGTACAACGGTTCGGGAAACCTTAACAGCGCGCAGGTGCGAGACATTGCCCGCACGGCAGCGAACACCACCGGCAAGGCCAACGCGACGTTTGTCACTGAAGCTCAAACACGCGCCTGGATCGGGCTTCAACAGCAGTAAGAACAAAACCAATTTCACGGAGGCAGCATATGGCAAAACACGACGAACTCATCATCGAGAAGCGGGATGATGGCCGCTGGGACATCAGGAAACCTCATGCCGAGCGTTCCAGCGCTATCGAAGATACGCAAAAAGAAGCAATTGGCCGGGCCAAGGAACTTGCCCCTGAAGGCGACATCAAGGTCAAAGGCCTGAACGGAAAGTTCCGCCATATTCAGAAGGGATGAAGGGCAGGGGTATGCCAGAGACAGGGAGGCTTTAATGGCAACAACTAATGCAATCACCATGAAAAGAGGCGCTATGCCCAACCGTGAATGGGAAGCGACGTTTAGGAGCTGGGGCGCCGCTCCCGGCACAACGGAAACGACCAAATGCGATAACGCAGAGCGCGCGGTTCGTAAAGCCATCGCCGCAGACCCCAAGCTCAATGCGAAAAGCCTCACGGTGTTCACGCAAGGCTCCTACGCCAACCGTACCAACGTGCGCCAGGACAGCGATGTTGACATCTGTGTTATGTATACGGGTGCATGGTTCACCGACTACTCGATGAGCGACGGGGTCGGTGACGCCGCGCTTGGATACGTAACTGGAGGCTATTCCTACAGCGAATTCAAGAACGATGTGGAAGCCGCCCTCAAATCCTACTTCGGCAAGGACTCGGTAACTCGTGGACGCAAGGCATTTGATGTACACGCCAATACCTACCGTATCGACGCCGATGTAGTACCGGCGTTTGAGCACCGGCGCTTCCATGGTACGCCGCAAAGCCACTGGTATGACTCGGGGACGGAAATACACTCGGATAAGGGCGTCAGCATCATCAACTGGCCGCAGCAAAATTATGACAACGGCGTGCGGAAGAATGATGAAACCGGCCGTCGCTTCAAGGCGGTGACCCGGATTTTGAAGCGCCTGCGCAACGAAATGGCTGATGAGGGATACGTCGCTGCCGAACCCATCCCTTCTTACCTGATCGAGTGCCTGGCGTGGAATGTCCCCAACGAAGGCTACGGTCATGACACGCTCTGTGCCGATGTCCGTTGGGCCATTGCTCACCTGTGGAACAACACACGCAAGGGTGCGGACTGTAAAGAATGGGGTGAAGTGAACGAGTTGAAATCCCTCTTTTGGACCGGCCAGCCTTGGACCCGCGTGCAGGTGAGCACTTTTCTGCAAGCTGCCTGGGACTACATTGGATTTGAATAAATATGAAATCCGAGCGTTACATCAAGGCAATCATCTACATCGCCGTGCTGGCATGGACCGTGGTGCTCTATGTCAACCATGAGACGATCCAGTCATCGTGGCTGAAACCGCTTTCAACGGTGATCACCGCGGTGCTCTATGCGGTGATGGCTTTCGATCTCTGGCTTTGGAAGTTGCCTTTCCTGCATGACTGGTTCGTCAAACGGCCCGTCATCAGCGGGATCTGGAAGGTCGAAATCAAGTCGAATTGGGTGAACCCGGCAACTGGAGCGCACATCCTTCCAGTGGAAGGCTATATGGTCATCCGCCAGACATTCTCCACTCTCAGCATGCGGCTGCTGACTGCCGAATCCAGCTCTGAACTTGTCGGCACCGAGATCGTATGCTCTGCCGACGGCCTGTATTGCGTGAGCGGCGTCTACCGGAATGAACCGCGCTTTGAAGTCCGGGACAGGAGTGTCATTCATTATGGCGCGGTATGGCTAAGGATTTCCGACGAGCCGCAAAAGAGCATTTCTGGCCACTACTGGACCGATCGCGAGAGCGCTGGCGAGATCCATCTAACGGATCAGCGCACCAGGAAATTCCAGACCTTTCAATCGGCCAAGGCATATTACGCGCAGAATCCCCCTACCAGATCTGCCGCGCACAGCGAGTAGCAGAACACCAACAGCTCCTTGCAGGTTCAAATGAAGACAGGATTACTTCTCGGCGCAGGCTTCTCGTATGGCCTCGGAATGCCACTAGCCCAACTTCCGCAGTTGCGCGGATAAGTTCCTTATTTGCAATGCGGGTATAGCGAAGTCTTCACTACAAATCCGCAAATTCGATCGCGGTGGGAAGTTCGAGTCCGAGTCGCTGGAGCAGGATAGCCTGGTGTTCGGTGGGGTGGCTGACGCAGCGTTTGCGGAGGGTGATGCCGGAGCGGGTGGGCAGCACCACCTCGACCAGACGGATCTGCTCGAGTTCGGCGAAGATCTTGCGTGGTTCGTCGCCGAGGCCAGCGTCGCGACACCAGCAGCCCAGGGTCTTCCAGAGCACATAGGTGAGAAAGCAGACCAGGATGTGGGCTTGCACGCGACGCTCAAGATGATGCCAGACCGGCCTGAGTGTCAGGTCGCTTTTGTGGATGCGAAAGGCAGCTTCGGCCTCGGTCAACTGGATATAGGCGCGCCACAGTTCCTCGCCGCTCCAGTCGGTGACGTTGCTGCGCAGCAGATAGCAACCCTCGCTCAGACGCGCCCAATCACGCCAGTCCTCGCGCTTGCTCCACTCCAGGTGGGCCGCGCCGCGCGCGTCGGTCTGGATGCGCACCTGAAACAGACCTGCGGCGCGGCTGTTGCGCCCCAGCAGCTTGCCCAACCGTTGCGCCACCAGCAGCGGGTCCTGCTTGTGCGCGCAGCATCTGGCGGCCAATCTCATCGTCATTTGATCGACATTGCACGGCCAGAAGAGATGGTCTGTAAGTTCTTGAAAAAGAATATGTTGATTACGCATGTATCCGATTGAGGCAGGTGTCGAACAGCACGGGGCGAACCAGATTTTGCCTGCTGGCCAGAACTACGAAATGCATCTTTCCTGGAAGTTCCGCAGCCGTCTTTGCTTGCTGGGCCGAGTTACGCTGACGGCAAAGGCCAGCGGAATCGTTGCGTTGTCTTCCACAAGTTCGCGTGCACAGTTGCAGCAATATTCTCGGGTGATTCCCGAAACCCACACCCAGTTTCTGGTCAAGTAAAATCGACAACGTTGCACCTGGCACTTGAATCCAGCCAACTCGCTCACAGTGCCCGAATGGACGATCTGCCCATTGGGGATCAGTGATAGAACGCTTGCTGCTGCCTCCCATGGGTGTCGATGGATCCTGCCTTTACGCCGTTCGCGTTCGACAGTTTGCCTTCTGGACCCAACAGGGCTCCAAAGACGATGCAACCCAGCACCAGCAGATAGCAGAACCCAACGAGCCATCGGTGCAGGCCTTAAGCTCCACCTTGCTGGCACCCGCCGCTTTGGCCACCGAGACCCCCGACTTCAGCGGCCATGCGGTCGCGTCTCTGGACCCCCACTCGAACTTCCGTCGATTTCGTCCCAGGACACCATTTTCCGTCCGCTGAGAACTTTGTCTCATCCGCCTGCTGCCACTGCAGGATCCAAGGCCCACCGGACTTCAGTGTTTTTCTTCACATATCTTCCCAGAAAGGTTCTTTTCCGGATTTCAATGCACAGGACTGCGTATTCCGTTGATGTGGGCACCGGATTACGTTGATGTGGGCAGGACGTCGGAGCGAAGCGACGCTGGTTGCTTTAACAGTAGTCAGGCTGCCCACATCAGGTCAAGAAAAGAGTAGATGAAGGGTGCGCGACATAAAAGTGGAGGTTACGCCGCACGGCGGGATTCCCAGTAGTCCTCGAATTGGCGGTTGAGATGGCAGCAGCGGAGGGCAACGATGGCGTTGGCGCCGCGGACGGTCCAGAACATGCCGGACTGCTTGAGCCGGGAACCGATTACGGATTTGCATCCTGCTTCGATGACGCCGAAACCGACAAACAAGTGCTGGCGGCGGAACCTGGGGTAGCGCATACGGTCGGCATTTCTCTCAAAGTAGGCCGCCTCCATGCGAACCTTCTCGGCTGCTCCGGGGCTGCTGGGATCGATGGAGCGGAGACGGAGAACAAGTCTTTCGATCTTTCCCTTGTCGAGCAGCCGCTGATGTTTCTTCATCCACGCCTTCTGCTGGACGGCGTCATTGGGGTGCAAGCGGCGCGACAGGTCCCACAGGTGTTGCCGGGCGTGATAGAGATCGACAATCTCGATGGCTCCCGGGAAGTGCAGGCCGGCGAGATTCCAGATCCACTCGGCACCGTCGGCCAGGACGACTTTCTTGGCAGCGCGATCCCAGCCGCGTTGGGACGCTTCGAAGTAGATGCGTTTGCCAAATTCCTCGGCGGTCTCGATGGCTCCGGTGCAGGTGGTCGTGTCGGGATCGCGAATCGCATGGCCTTCCTTGTCGTAGCTGGTTTGGGTGAACACGCACCCTAGCTTGACCTCCCGCGTATGGGCCGGCACGCCGTCTGCCTTGCCTTGGCGGCCCACGGTTTCTTTCTTCACCACCGGCACTCCGGTGCCATCCATTTCCACATAGAGAACCGGCATCAGCTTGCCGGCGAGAACGGGCAGATCGAGTTGCATGGCCTTTTCGATCTCCTCTCGCCGGCAACGGGCGATGTCTTCTCCGATAGCTTCCGCGGCGCGCTCCACGGACTTGGCGGTCACTTCCACGCCGGCGAGGACCTTCATCTGTTCCCGCCCCTGATCGAAGGGCGCCTGCTGGCCCACCAGCGCCTGCATGCGGCGCACGCCAGGCGAGAACTCCGTATCCTCAATGTCCAGCTCCGCATCGGCGGGAAACTGGCCTTGATGGCAGTGCGGGCATAAGTAGTAGGGACGCAATACTTCCGCGGCGCCCAGTGCCGTCAGCACCGACTTGGAACGTAATTCCCGGTAATGCGCCTGTTGGCCGCAGGGGTAAGGGACGGCGCGCTGGTCCGGGGCGGGCTCGGGGAACTGCAACAGTTGGCTGAGAGCCGCGGCTCCGGCCCGATGCATACCGGCGCGCAAGGCCATTTCCACTGCCTCCAGATCCATACGCCCCGTCTGCCTTCGCGCGGCGAAGACGCGGCCCAGCAGCAGGGCTACTTCGCGCGCGACCTCGGCTTGGATCGCCGCGACCGTTTTTTTCCTGTGTCGTGAGCGTATCTTCCACGGGCCGGGCGCGGCAGATCTTTTCGTTGATATCGACCAGCTCACGGCTCAGCTCTCGATAACGCTGGAACCCGGCAATCTCGCGCTCCGCCTTTCGCTGCGCGGCCACGGTGGCAAAGGTCTCGGTAACCGTCTTGCCGCCTACCTTGTACGTCAGTCTCAGGTTCGGGCCATGACCGGGGTCGCCGGACTCATGGCAATGGCAGTTCGGGTTGCCGCAACGGCCTCTGGTCGCCGAGATGGACCCGGGGCGGAAGTCGCCGAGCAGCGCGATCTGCTCGATCAGTCCAGAGCGGCGGTTTTCAAGTTCAGCAAGCCAATCGGTCATGGGGCACTCTCCATTTGCCTAGCGTATCAGATACGCTAGGCAAATAGGTAAAAAGAGAGAAACCGCAACGGGCTTCACTTTTACGTCGCACACCCGAAGGTGGGCTGCTTCACTGGCCTGAGCCGGCGGAGGGAGAGAGGCGTGTGCAACTGAGCCGGGAGCAAGTTGCTCTGCTGATCGGAGGCATCGATCTGGCTCAGACCAGGGAGCGGAAGTGATGTCGCCGGGCCGTGGGAGATGAATCGGAAGGATCAGGAAAGACCTGATAAATACTGGCGATTGGTCATCTAATCCAAAGGGATGGCTGTTAAACATAGGACATCGTGAGTTGCTCCGCGGCGTCGATTCCGCAACCTGATCCGAGACTGGCCGTGATCGTCGCGCAGTTGGAGAGCCAGCTGGCGGATAAGGACCAGCAGTTGGTGCGCAAGGATAAGGCGCTGGCGCTCACCCGAGATGAAGATCCAGGTTCTGGAAGAGCGGCTTCGCCGGGACCGCATCGCGCGGTACGGCAAGCACAGCGAGACGCTGAGCGATCTGCAACTGCAACTGCTGGATCTGGAACCGGGAGTATCGAGCGAAGAGGTTGAGGCGGAGAGTCAACGCGAGCCTCTCCAGGCATCGCCGACCGAAGGCAACACCTGCGCTGGCAAGCCGCGCCGCCGTCATCCTGGCCGGCAGGAGCTGCCCAGCCATCTGGAACGGGTCGAGCAAATGATCGTCTGCGGGCCAGAGCAGTGCAACTGCGGCAGGTGTGGCCAGCAGACGACGGTGATCGGATACGAAGAAACAGAAGTACTCGACGTGCGTCCGGCCCAGTATTACGTGAAGGTGATCAAGCGGGAGAAGCGTGCCTGCCGGAGTTGCGAAGAGCAGGGCGTGCAGACAGCGCCCCTGCCGGAGCGCATCGTGCCCAGATCGGTTCTCTCCGACCAGATGATCATCGAGGCGGTAGTGAACAAGTACTGCGCATCGCTGCCACTCTATCGCCAGCAGGCCATCCTCCAGCGGGATGCGGGCGTTCAGATTGCGCTGTCAACCCTGGACGATGGGGTGCTTCGGGTTGGCGATCTGCTGATGCCGATCGCGACGGCGATGAAGCGCGAGGTGCTCTCCGGAACTTACATCCAGGCAGATGAGACACCCATCGGGGTGCAGACGCACGACAAGGGCGGACGCAATCACCAGGCCTACCTGTGGCAGTACGGCTCGCCGGGTAAAGGCGTGGTGTTTGATTTCCGCATGGGGCGGGAGAGTGAGGGGCCAAGGCAGTTCCTGGGCGACTTTCATGGCCTGTTGCAGACCGACGGCTATCAAGGCTACAACCACGTTGGCGGGCCTGGGATGGTCCACGCCGGCTGTCTTGCGCACGCGCGGCGCAAGTATGTGGGCGCCGTCAAGGTCCAGGGCAACAATCGGGAGTCGGCGCACATCGTGGAACTGATGGACGAGTTGTTCGCCATCGACCGCGAGGCTCGGGAGCAGAACCTGGACCATGCTCAACGCAATGGCGTTGCAGAAGACCGCTCTGCCCAGAAGCGCAGCCGGACAGGCGGCCGGCTACACGCTGTCGCTCTGGAACAAGCTGACGGTGTTCCTGAAGTATCCGGAGCTGGAGCTGAGCCCCAACCTGGCCGAAAATGCGATGCGCTCGATTGCGATTCACAGCACTGCTTCATCACATTACGCCGGAGTTGCTGACGACGAGCTTCTTTGCTCTGAAGCGGCAAGCTGCGGCAGGTGTCGATGGAGTGACGTGGAAGGAATACGAGGGCCTTCTTCCGGAGCGGATTCCCAAGCTGCATCGGGCGATTCACACCGGAGCCTATCGGGCGCTGCCGTCGCGGCGGGTTTTCATCCCCAAAGCGGATGGCAGGCAACGGCCGCTGGGCATTGCCTC
>JAKAQS010000143.1 GCA_021819585.1 Acidobacteriota bacterium | reverse complement strand
GAGCGCCGGCTCCGTTGTCAACGCGCTCACACGCGGCATGACAACCTCGCGGGACTCTGTGTGTCCAGGCCCATCGTTCGAGCACCTGAAACTGTTTTGACCACCTGCTCGACGATGAATGTTCCCACCTTCCCGCCTGCGACGGTCAACCAGCCACCACCGCAACGGGCAGATGCCTGATCAAGGGAGCATTCTGCAGCACATGCTCGAATCTCGGAACAAGGGCAACGCCACGGGGACCGTATCTGCGCGGGAATATCCGCGAGCGCTTCGAGGCTGCCGGCCTTCAGTCTCTGCTAACCTCCCTCTATGGCGATCCACTGGGCCCATGCCGGTTCTTCCTTTCTTGCAAGTTTCCTTGCAAGCTTTCTTGCATCTCTTGTGGAGTGCGTGGAAGCCTTGACGGTCGTTCTGGCTGTTGGCAGTGTGCGCGGCTGGAGCGGAGCGCTCAGCGGAGCATCCACTGCGATTGCCCTGCTTCTGGCGATGGTGGCTGTTCTTGGCCGGACCCTAACGCATCTTCCTCTTCACGCGCTTCAATTCTTTGTGGGCGTATTGCTTCTGCTCTTCGGTTTGCGGTGGCTCCGCAAGGCCGTTCTACGAGCGGCTGGACAGATTCCCCTCCACGATGAGCAGGCCGCCTTTACCCGCAGCAAGGCATCACTACAGCGCCTGGATGATCAGCGCCGCTGGGATCGTGTCGCATTCGCCGGCGCGTTTCAGATCACCATGCTCGAAGGCATTGAAATTGTATTCATTGTGGTTGCTGTCAGCGCCGGCGGGCCGGGCCTGCTGCCTGCCGCGAGTCTGGGGGCTCTCGCTGCCCTGGCTTTTGTCACGCTCCTTGGGCTCGTGCTTCATCGTCCACTGGCTGCCGTCCCGGAGAATACTTTGAAGTTTGCAGTCGGGGTTCTGCTCTCCGCCTTCGGAACTTTCTGGACCGGCGAAGGGGCAGGGCTCTACTGGCCTGGAGCCGATTGGTCTCTGGCGGGGCTTGTAGCCGGATATTTCATGGTTGCGCTTTTTTCCGCCGCACTTTGCAGGACGAGACCGCGCTCGCCCGCTATTGGAAGTCACTGAGGATTTCGTCATGAGATGGATAAAGACAATCTGCAAAGAAGGGTATGGATTATTTGTCGATGACGGAGGTTTCGCATCCGCCATCCTTGCGTGGGTTGCCCTGGTGAAGCTCGTTCTGTCCCGAATTCCACTCCTCCGTCCCTGGCAGGGGATCGTGCTCTTTGTCGGCCTGGCCGCGATTCTCGTCGCAAGCGCCGTTCGGTTTTCTCACAGCAACACCATCGACACGCATCCATGACTGAAGACTGGATCGCTCAGCCGCGAGCCCCACACCAGACTCATTGGACCCTCCGGCCCGCGCTCTCTCCACGGCGGCTTGCATCTCCAACCCGCCCTCATGAGCATCGAGAGACCCGCCTGAAGTGGCGAGTGTTCCGCCGTTCCGAACGGGTCCGGTCCACGCGCCGTGGCAACCGCACAGCGGTGGGAGCCCGAAGCATAGAAGAGCAGGCGGGCTGGCCCCATAAGGCCGCAGAGGTTCACCCTTGACCAAACCCGAGGTAGCTTGATGCGCGGTTATGCCATCCCTATCGTCCTTCTATCCGCAGTTCTCCATGCTGCCTGGAACGCCCAGATTAAAGGATCTGCTGA
This sequence comes from Acidobacteriota bacterium, assembly GCA_021819585.1. Classification (GTDB taxonomy): domain Bacteria; phylum Acidobacteriota; class Terriglobia; order Terriglobales; family Acidobacteriaceae; genus Granulicella. The sequence continues at coordinate 7,894 of JAKAQS010000143.1, read as the reverse complement.
CCGCTCGCGGTTCCTAGCCAGCATGTCGGCGGCAGTGGGGCTGCTTGCATGTCTCAGCATCCCATTCGTCCCGGGCCCCTCTCGGTCCGCTTGGGTTTGTATTGGATTGTCGTCAGCGCTCCATCTCTTTTATAACTTTCTGCTGCTGCGGAACTACCGCATCAGCAATTTCAGCACAGCCTATCCCATCGCTCGCGGCGTTTCCCCCCTGCTGGTTACCGCCGGCGCATTGGTTCTTATGCGACAGCGGCCACACAGCATCGCCATGGCCGGCGTGGCTATGATCTCCATCGGAATCCTCTACCTCGCCAAAGAACAGTCGCGGGTTGGCGCGCGCGCGACGTTCTTTGCGCTGGGGACGGGAGTAACGATCGCAGCCTACACGGTGACAGACACGATCGGCATTCAGCGTTCCGGCAGTACGCTCTCCTACGTCGTTTGGATCTTTGCCAGTTACCTGCTGACGCCTGCGGGACTCCTGCTGCTGCAAGATCCGGTCCGGTTTGAAAAAGTTCAGGATTCCTTACGCGCGGCGGGGGCCGGCGTTTTTTCCATGACCGCCTACTCCCTTGTCCTGTGGGCCACCCACTATGTGGATGTGGGGATTGTTTCGGCGCTTCGTGAAACGAGCGTTCTTTGGGCTCTTGTAATCGCACATTTCTTTCTTGGGGAGCCGTTCACCTGGAAGCGGTTCTGTTCGGCGTCCGCGGTGTGCATCGGCATCGTTCTACTCATACCGGGGCTGGCGCCAGATGTATCGCCCGGCGCAAAGTCCGGCATCTTCGTCAGACAAATCCAGCGTTAGGGCGCTCGCGAAACATGGATGCCTGCAGCGTATCGGGGCGGGGTTCGAAACCAGTTGTCATTCATTGCGAGCGGGCGGCCGACATCTCAACCTCCCACCTCTCGTTTTGGACGCCGGGCATCTCAGCCTGCCGCCTGAACCCCGGCCGTGGGCATGGAGACCTGTAGATGTGGGCGGGGATTTGCCTGGCGGGTGACGAGCCCTCACCCCCTCCTATTTGCGCCGGCAAGATCATTCGCTAACGACTTTTGTGACCGGAGCACTTGCCACAGATCCGGCTTTGCGCTAGCATCCTTCACAATGAGCTTCCGCCCCACCACCGGTCGATTTAGCTACTGCTACTGGTATCCACCAGCGGCCCGGCGGCGTTGTGCGCTCTTCTGATTCACCCCAGAGATCACAAATACTCACCGAGCCGCAGCCCACAGGGTCTGCGGTTTTTCTTTTGCGGCAAAACCAACCTTTGATTTCCCCTCAAGCAACCCCGGAGACGACAATGAGTACAGCAACCCTCGACCGACCCACCCACCCCACCACCGAGTCCATGCCCAAAGGATCCAGCCGCGGAAAGAGATCACCGGATCGCTCCCCGGGCGAAGACGCTGCCTCTCGCAGTCTGCCGCAACAGCACGCCCCCGCACTTCCTGACCTTTCCAGCCAGACCCTCCCCGGCATCGACCGAATCGTTCTCACCGGCTTCATGGGATCCGGCAAAACCTCCACCGGCAGGCTGCTGGCCGAGCATCTGGGCTGGCGCTTTCTGGATCTGGACCACGAGATCGAAGCTCGCCATGAGCGCTCTGTCCCGCAGATCTTCTCCGAAGACGGCGAGGCCCACTTCCGCCATCTCGAGTCCGCAGCCCTGGCTTCCTTGCTCGGCCGGCGGCAGGTGGTCATCGCCCTGGGCGGCGGAGCTCCCGAAGAGCTCGGCAACCGCCTGCTTCTGGAGCAGACGCCCCACACGGCCGTGATCTATCTCTCCGCATCCTTTGAGGTCCTCGTCTCCCGCTGCGCGGCTCAGGCGGCAGATCCCTCCGCCACGGCGCGCCCCAACCTCGCCGACCTCAATCTGGCTGAACGGCGCTTTCACCTGCGCCACCCCCATTACCAGCGCATCGCCACGCACTCCATTGATACCGCTGAAAGAACGCCCGGGGAGGTAGCGGAAGCGATCCTGGCAACGTTGCGGAGCGCCGCGCCTGCTGCCGGTCACCAGATCTCTCGCTAAGCCGCCCTCGGCCCGAGCACGCGACAGCCCTGCCGCCATGAGCGTCTTTCCCGTCAGGACGCCCATGGCGCGCCCGTGTTCCAGCGGCCCGCAACCGTGAGGTCCGCTCGTGATTCTGGGCCTCGGGCTCCCTTTCCAGAGCCCCAGCGTGCTCCTGAGAGCACAGGTTATCCTTAAGGACATGCGCCGTACCCCGCTCGCCAACCTTCTGCTGGCCTTCTCCCTTCTGCTTCCCATCTCATTCGCCACCGCCTGCAGCAAGGCCCAGAGCCCCACCCCCGTCTACGGCTACACCGTGGTCGCCACGTTCCCCCACTCCACCTCCTCCTACACAGAGGGCTTCTTCTACCTCAACGGCAAGTTTTATGAGGGCACCGGGCTCAAGGGCCACTCCCAGGTTTTAGTGACCGACCCGGCTACCGGGCGCGTCTTGCAGCACGTCGACCTTCCCCCGGAGTACTTTGGAGAAGGCATCATCAACTGGGGCCCAAACCTGTACGAGTGGACGTGGCAGTCGCACATCGGCTTTGTCTACGACCGCGCCACGCTGCGCCGGATCGCCACCTTCCACTACAGCGGCGAGGGCTGGGGCATGACCCGCGACGCTACCAACATCATCACCTCCGACGGCTCGGCCACCCTCCGCTTCCGCGACCCCAGGGACTTCCACACCGTCCGCAGCCTCCTGGTCACCGACCAGGGAGAGCCCGTGACCGAATTGAATGAGCTGGAGTACATCCACGGCGAGATCTACGCCAACGTCTGGCATACCAACCGCATCGCCCGCATCTCGCCCGGCAACGGCCGTGTCCTCTCCTGGATCGACCTCACCGGCATCCTTCCCTCTGTGGAACGGCTGGACGCCGAGGCCGTTCTGAACGGCATCGCCTATGATGCTCAGCACGATCGCCTCTTCGTCACCGGCAAGGAATGGCCCACCATCTTCCAGATCAAACTCGTTCCGCCCGCGCGCCGAACCCGCTGAGCATCGAGGGCAGCATTCAGACCGCCAAGCTCCCGCCAGTGGCCTCTGGTCCGGCCGGCAGCTTCTTCGCTCGCCAGAGATACTCCGGTTCTCCTCGAACTCCAACCAGCCGATTTGCCGCGCAGCGCATTCAGGTGAGAGCATCCCTTTAAAGCAGTCTTCCTCGCCGCGCCCTGCGGAGTCTTGACTCTCCAGGCGCCTTCCCTTGGGATGACGCCTGGGCTCAACCGTTCGGGTCGGCCCATCCCCGGGCAACGGCTCTGGAAGCCAACAGGAGCGTGCCCGCTGTCCCTCCCGCCCAACCAAGCCGAAGTTCCCGGACCAGAGGAGAGGGGCGCGCTGCGCTCTTCTTCGGCTCAGGGCTCCATCCTCTTCGCCTTTGCGGTCGCCCTTGGCCTGGTCCTCGCCTGGCGCCTGCGCTCGGTGCTGGAGCTGGTCTACGTCAGCGCCCTCTTCGCCGTCGTGATGATGCCCATGGTGCAGAACATCATGGAACTGCGGATCGGCCGCTGGTCTCCCTCGCGTCCCCTGGCCATCGTCGCCCTGGTGCTCTCGGTCTCTCTCGCCGTTGCACTCCTGCTGGTGGTCGCCCTGCCGCCCGTGCTGCGCGACATCAGGCTGTTTGGCGCCGATCTTCCCCGGCGCATTCCCCACATCGTGGACAAGGTCAAGAGCCTTCCGCTGGCCGACAAGCTGGGCTTTGACTCGATCGCGGCGCAGGGCGAGAGCGCCGCCGCGTCCACTGCTCAGTACCTTCTGGCCTCGGCGCCGCTCTGGCTCTCACGCGTCTTCGATCTCTTCACCGCCATCATCCTCTGCGTCTACTTCATGCTGGAGGGCGAGTTCCTGTACACCTACCTGCTCTCCTTCCTGCCCTCCGGCTCTCGGCAGCGCCTGGCCAGAACGCTGGAGGTCGCCGAGGTTCGCATGAGCCGCTGGTTCATCGGCCAGATCTCCCTCATGTTCATCCTCGGCCTCACCAGCACCATCGTCTTTGCCGCCCTTCACGTGCGCTACTTCTTCCTGCTCGGCGTGCTGATGGGCCTGTTCAACATCATCCCGGTGGCCGGCGGCATCATCACCGTCCTGCTGGCCGCCGGCGTCGCCGCCATGGACTCCTGGACCAAGATGGCCGGCGTGCTCATCTTTTATCTGATCTATGTGCAGCTCGAAAGCGGCTTTCTCACCCCTCGCATCATGCGCAGCCGCGTCCATCTGATGGGGCTCTCGGTGCTGATCTCGCTGCTGGCCGGAACCGCCCTGGCCGGCGTCGTTGGAGCCATGGTGGCCGTCCCCACCGCCGCTCTGGTCGCCGTCTTCCTGGATGAGTACATCGTCCAGAAGGATTCCATCCCGTCCGGGGCACTCTCGTCCGGCGCGTCGCTCAGCGGCCTCCACGCGACCCCAGAAGCTACGGCTAAGGATGCGGGTGAGGGAAATACCCCCGCTCGCCCCGCATCCAGTTAGGAAAGCTCCGCTTGGGCAAGTTCCTCGGGGCGGGAACGGCCCGCCAGCCCGCCCGGAAAACTGCAATCGGCAACTGAAAGCTCCGGCGACAGCCGCCTCACGCGGCGCTCCCGGGAACGCAGGGCCCCGCAACCGCCGGCGGTGGCGCCGGGCCTGGCCAACCTGACTGGGGTCTTGCCGGGAATCAGCCTTTTTCTCAAACCACGCTTGCAACTTTGGCGCGAGGATTATCATCCTTCTATGTAATCTGAGAAGGAGGCACGCACGTCTCCACGGATATGCAGCTAGCTCTGGATGCATCGATCGCTCAAGTTCAACCCGCTGAGGGTGAGGCCTCGGAACTGGATGATATTGAGAGCCTGATCCGGAAATATCGGCCCCGCCTGCTGCGCTTCGTCGCCTTCTCGATCGGCGACGCGGATCTGGCAGAGTCCATCACCCAGGACTGCTTTCTCAAGGCATACAAGACCCGCGACCGCTTCCGCAACGACTGCTCCGTCAGCACCTGGCTCACCAGTATCGCCGTCAATTTAATCCGGGATCAGATGCGGCTCAAGAAGTTTCGCTTCTGGCGTCAAGCCCGCGCCACAGCCATCGACATCGGCGAAGCCGCTCACTTCCTTCCCAGTCCTGAGACGTCCCCGGAGAACCTCCTGCTGGTGAAAGAGAAGACCTCCCAGGTCTACACCGCCCTTGAGAACCTTTCGCCGAAGCAGCGCACCGTCTTTCTCATGCGATTCGCCCAGGAGATGGAGCTGGCTGAGATCTCCGCCGCCACCAATATCCCGGTCAACACCGTAAAAACTCACCTCCACCGGGCGTTGCGCTCCGTGCGCGCCCAGGTGGGCGCCTCCCAGCACCTCAGGCAGATACAGTCCCGGTCCAGCGCTCCCGCAGCCCACGCAGCCGCTAGACCCGCCCATGCCTCACGCTCTATCCATCCGGTGGATCCCACACTCTTCCGCGCCACCCATTCTCAAGCCCAGCCCCACTCCCAGACTGCCGGAGAAGCATCATGAACGATCATCCGGAGTTTCAAACCACCCACCTTACTCCCCAGCAGATTGAGGACTACCTCATTGGAGACCTGGTCGGCGCGCCCGCCGCTCATCTAGCCACATGCTCCGAGTGCGCCGAGCGCGTTTTGGCAGCCCGCTCTCCCCTGGAGAGCTTTCGGCTGGTCGCCACGGCCTGGAGCGAACGCCACTCCGCGACGCTGCCCATCCCTGCCGCCGTCTCACGGCAGTCTCGCTGGCAGCGCCGCTCCTCCTGGGCCACGGCCTGCCTGACGCTCGCCGTAGGGATCGCCCTCAGCAATGCCTTTAGCGGCTCCTTTTCCGGCAATCGCGATCAGTCCTGGCGCCTTAACGCCGACAACTACCCGATTTCAACCCAGCCAACAGCAACCTCGGTGGCCTCCTTCGGTTTGAATGCCTCAAACGCCCAGACTGGAACCAACGCAGCCCGGCAATCGGCTGCAAACTCTCCACCGGCTGTCCATCGCTCCGCCATGCAGCGCTCGGCGCGTCACACTCCGGCGCCCGGCGGCGGCGCGCCTGGGCCCACGCAAAGCGCCGCCCAGATCGCCGCCGAAAACCACATGCTACAAGCCATTGAGGCCGCTCTCTATCCCTCCGCGGACGACCCGGTGACCCTTGGCTTGGTCTCCCTCAACGCTTCAGATGGACAGCCATCAACCGTTCAGGATTAGAGACCGCTTGAAGCTGCAGCTCCCATCTCGACGTCTCGTTGGAGCGAGATTCCGTATTCTCGCCGGCGTCTCGGTCTGTCTCGCCCTCTCCTGCGCCTGGCCGGCGCTCGGCCAGCGTGGCGGCTCTCCAGGAGGGATGGCGATGGGGCAACGATCCATGGGCATGTCCAGCGCCAGCGGGCGGATGATGGGGAGCCATGCAGGCAATGTCCGAACCGGACGCCTCGACGGTGAGCCTGGTTCGCGCTCCGCCAATCAACCTCGCATGGGCCTGCAACTCGGCCTTGGGGGCCGCTGGTGGGATGACCATCACACCATGCGCAAGCTCAAGATCTCCCCGGATCAGCAACGCCGCATGGACACTATCTTCGAAGCCAACAAACCCGCTCTCCTGGATCTCTACACCAAGTATCAGCAGCAGGAGGCCGGCCTCGCCTCCCTCTCGCACACCGATCTTCAGGATGAGAGCAAGGTCTTTGCCGCCATCGACCGCGTCTCTCAGGCTCGCGGCAATCTGGAAAAGGAAAACGCCCATATGCTCCTTCAGATCCGCCAGCAACTTACTCCGCAGCAGCTTCAAACCCTGGATCGGGAGATCGCGAAACCGAAATAGACCCTTCCGGCAAGCCGTTCCTGGGAGAGCCTGACATCGAGCCGCCTCAATCAATCTGGAACCGCAACCCCCACCATCCTGACCACGGCCCACGGTCAATCCGCCTTCGCCCAGATCACGCTTCCCTCCAGCGCCGGATTCACTGGCGCCGTCAAGCTCGCCTGCGCTGAGTTGCTGACCGGCTACATCTGCGCCTTGATAGCATTTTCAGTGTTGACGGGTATCCCGAAGAGGGCTTGCAGCGGCGTCTTCATTGGGGAAAACGCCCATCGAGGTTGAGGCGTCCCGGTAAACCTACACTGAAAATGCCATAGCCCCGCGGCTCCCTCGCTCGCCGCCGGCGCCCAGAACAGCGTACTCACCATCGGCGCCCCCGCCACGGCAACCTGTCGTTAGCAGATGATATGTCCGGCGGCCGTAGCAAGTGAAATATCCGCATTGCGGGGCGGCGAGGATGGATCCACGGGGGCAACTGGGAGAACGATCCGAGGGCCGCCGTGGAGCGGGCGATGAAGGTACAGGAAGTGATCTCGCGAGCGTCGGCGAAGAAGATCTCCTGGTTTCAGGCTGCTGAAACAGCGGGCCTGCCTGATTGGCAGATGCGGCCGCAGCGCTGGCGCGATGAGGATCAAGGGTGCGAGAGAGCGAGTCGATCGCCGTTGTGGCGTACCGCCCAAGCGGCGGTTGCTCGATCGTCTACCGATCGACAACAGACGAGCCTCGCCGACCGCCCGGCTGGGGCGAGATCCGACTGCGGCCCTTTTCCAGGACGCAGCTAGCCTACTCGAAGAGGCTCAGGGGGATGGCGGCGACCATGGCGCGAAAGCCGGCGTCGTTGGGGTGCAGGTGATCGCCGCAGTCGTAGGCGGAGGCGAAGGCGCTGGGATTGGCCGGGTCGCGCGTGGCCTTGGCGAAGTCGACATAGCCGTCAAGCTGCCGGGTGGTGCGTATCCACTGATTCACGGCCTGGCGGACGGCGTTGCCCGCCGGAGACGAGTATCCGGCGCCCATGTAGGGCGTCAGCGTGGCGCCAAAGACCTTGATGCCGTGGGCGTGGGCTCGCGCGGCCATCTTCGAGATTTCGG
>JAKAQS010000142.1 GCA_021819585.1 Acidobacteriota bacterium | reverse complement strand
GGGAGCGCGGCTCGTTCAGGATCTTGTGTTCGCCAAAGGAGAACGGCCAAAGCGTTGCGAGGTGCTCGTCGCCGGCTGCGGCCAGAGCCGCCCTGCACATTGCGGCGGACTGATCCAGGCGCGCGAGGCAAAGGTTCCGGGACTGGAAGACCAGCGAGGGATGTTCCCGTTTGGAGTTGGCCATGTCCATGCCGGCGTCTTCCATGATGTAGATGCCAAACAGCGGCAGCGTGGCGCAGTGCATGGCCAGTTTTCCCATGGGCATGGAGCGGCTATGCGGCGCCCAGTCCGGCTTGTCGTTGGGTACGCGCTCCAGAGTGCGGCGGGTGTTGGAGATCTCAACGTCAAAGTCTTCAAGGAGCGATGCAGCGATAGACATGTTTGGATTCCTCCGCGGGAGAATTTATATCGCCAATCCTACGCCGCCACGCGGGATGCTAAATTCCAGTAACGTTAAAACCGCAGTCCACATAGGTGACTCCGCCGGTCATGCCGCTGGAGAGGTCGCTGGCCAGGAAGAGCGCCACCTTGCCGACCTCCGGCTGCTCGATGTTCCTGTGCAGCGGGGAACGCGCGTTCACAGCATCCAGAAGCACGGAGAAGTCGCCGACGCCGCGGGCGGCAAGCGTCCTGATGGGCCCCGCGGAGATGGCGTTGACGCGAATCCCCTTGCTGCCCAGGGAGGCGGCGAGATAGCGCACGGTGGCCTCCAGCGCCGCCTTGGCGACGCCCATGACGTTGTAGTTCGGAAAGACCTTCTGGCTGCCGTAGTAGGTCATGGTCATGATGGATCCGCCCTCGGTCATCAAAGGCGCCGCGGCGCGCGAGACGGCGATCAAAGAGTAGACGCTGACGTCGTGGGCGATCCGGAAATCCTCTCGCTTGGTCAACAAAAAGTCATTTTTCAGGGCATCTTGCGGGGCAAAGGCCACAGAATGCACCACGGTGTGGATCACAGGGAAGGTCTCCGCTATTTTGGCAAAGGCTGCATCGATCTCCGAGTCAATGGAGAGATCGCACTGAATGGCGAGCGCCGCGCTCTTCTGGCCAAGGGACTCGATCAACTCCTCGGCCTCCGCGCGCAGCCGCTCATTTTGGTAGCACAGCACCAGCGTTGCGCCTGCATCGGAGAGCTTTTCCGCAATGGCATAGGCGATGCTCCGCTTGTTGGCAAGGCCGAAGACCACGGCCACTTTGCCCTTCATATCGATCATGCTGAAGACTCCTGAGCTGGCTGAAAAATCAGAGGAACCGAGGGTAAGGATAGCAGTTTCCGGCTCGGTTTGGTGGTGCGCAGGCTCCTGAAACCATATTCCTGTGGATCGTCATTCGGGAGCGGGCATGCAGCAGGGCTTGCCCGCGGGAAGAGTGATCTGCGATGTTCCGATCTCACAAAATCACGGAGGGGAAGCAACGTCTAGCCATGCACGAGCCAATCGAACTGCTCCTGGGAGAGTGGGACCACCGAGAGCCGGAACTGGCGGAACATGACGGAGCCAAGGAACACGCCCTGCCGGCGGATCTCCGCCAGCGGCTTTTCCCGCTTGAGCCGCTTGCCCGCCTTGAGCCGCACCACGGGCGTTTTGGGGTCATAGGGATCGGTGGTCACAGAGATGACTTTGGCCGTGCCTACGGCGGCCTTCCCTGTGTTGGAGTGATAGATGACGCAGGTTTCGCCCGGTTTCATCTGGCGCAGCGTTATCAAGGCTTGCGGGTTCTTCACCCCATCCCAAAGGGTTTCACCTTCACGCAGAAGGTCGTCGAAGGAGTATTTCTCTGGCTCTGTCTTCAGAAGGTAGTGCATTCGTCTCCAGTGTAGTTGGTTTCGGGGGAAAGGCGTCCAACTTCTTGCCGATGGGAGTTGCCTGAGCGCGGATCTCAACCGCCCAGGTCGAGGAGGTGTACGTTGGCAATCGGCTGACCGAGGAAGAGGCTCCCAAGGCGCTGAAACTTCTCTACGGAGTCGGTGGCAAAACACTCAAAGCTACCTTTGATCTCCGCGGCGTGGGCTGCGGACCACACTCCCAGAGTTGCCTCAGCCGCCTCAGCGGTTGCTTTTGCCGAGTCGATCACCAGAGCATCCGATCCGAGCTCGCGCAGCATCGCTTCAATTGCGCCGGCGATCAGCGGATAGTGCGTGCAACCGAGAAGAACAGCCCTGGGCCGGCAGATGGCCAAGGCCTGGGAGAGATAGATGCGCAGGACAGCTCGGGTGACTTCGTGGTCCGTCCAGCCCTCCTCCACCAGAGGAACGAGCAAAGGGCAGGCCAGCTCGAAGGCGCGCAGGCCCATCTGTTGGCATGCCTCCCGATAGGCGTGCGACTGCACGGTGGCGGAGGTGGCCAGTACGAGAACATCGCCGCCGGCATCCTGCAGTGCGCGGCTCACAGCTTGCGATCCAGGTTCAATCACGCCCAGTACAGGAATCCGCACGGCAAGCCGGATCTCATCGAGCGCCAGCGCCGTAGCCGTGTTGCAAGCGATCACCAGGTACTGGCAGCCGCGCTGTTCCAGGAAGCGGGCGCTCTCCACGGCGTAGCGGGCAATGGTCGCCTGAGACTTTGCGCCATAGGGAAGGCGCGCCGTGTCTCCCAGGTAGACATAGTGCGCAGAGGGAATACGCGCCAGCAGCGATCGCAGAACGGTAAGGCCGCCAAAGCCGGAGTCAAAGACACCAATGACGGGCGGTCCCGACGGGTCTTTGCCTTTTGCGGGAGCGGTTGTCGGACCGAGGCTGGATGCCAAATCCAGGGACGTTGCGGGAGGTTTCCCATCGGGCTCCCGTCTGAGCCGTCCATGGCTCACTTCTGGTTCATCTTTCCTCATTTCTTCATTCCTTGCCGAGGGGTTCTTCACGGATTTTTGGGTTCGGGGTCTTCGCTGTCCATCTGAGTGGTTGTGTCGCGAACGTGGTAGGTGCGCAGAAGATCGGCGTGGCCGGCCAGCGTCTCGCGCGCCTGGCCATCCACCAGGAAGCGCACCTGCTCGATCCGAGGTAGATTGCGATGCAACGTTCCCAGGATCGAGCGCAGGGTGAGCGACTCGGCCTCGACGCCGGAAGGATGCTGGTTCACCCAGGAGCTGCGGAGGTCGATGACCGCCAGTTCGCCGCCGGGGTGTTGTGGCTGCAAGCCACTGGGGCCGTCAGAGGGTACAGGCATCGTCGCCCGGTAGCCGGCGGTGCTGGTGGCCGACGAGGAGGAATCGGCTACGTATCCCATCACCGGCAGGGGCAGCAGGAACACCTCAGCAACGGCCGGGCCGGGCGGCAGGGAGTGGGCGGAGCCTGGCAGCGCGTATTCGGCGAGCAGGTGATCGATCAGGGCACGAGCGCGCGCATTCACCGCCAGGGGCAGGGCGATCTGGCGGGTCTCCGGATGAATGCTTCCGTCCTGATCGTTGGCCAGATCCAGGGTCACTGTCTCTGCCACCGCCGTAGGCGCATCGATGGGCATCTGCTCGGCCAACGCCTCAATTCGCCGTCTTTCCCTGTGGCGCTCGACCGCCAGAAGGAGACCCATGGCGAAGATGCATAGCATCAGGCACCAGAAGACGATGCGCTGACGGCGCTGGATCTTCTGAATTCCCACATGTTGCGAGAGGGGCTGGGCGCGGCGCGGGTCTTGCCGGCGTTCTTGGCTCATGGATGGAGCGCCGTCCTGCCGCTTTGCGTGGCCAGAGTGGTTATGGTGGACGCGGCCACCGAGAGTTGGGGCGGCGCTTGCACCCGGCTTTCCCAGACCAGCAGTGCTCCGGCGATCGCCCGCGCCACCCGCTGCTGGTAGCCGGTTTGGTTGATGCTGTCCGCATCCTCGTCGGCGGGCGCCAACTCCACGATGAGGGCGGGGCAGGTCAGGGAGTCCATCGGCCGCACGGAGACGGCGCCGATCACGAGTGGAATGCCGGAACGCGCCAAAGCACTGGCAATCTCTCTCTGCAGAAGACGGCTCTGCGGGATCCAGGCGGCCTGAGCGGTGAGCCATGGCGGCACGGTAGGTTCTGCGGAGACAGCGTCCAGATCGGAGCGATAAAGATGCACGCCGTCTCCGCTGCTGCCGGCATGCAGCACCAGACATGCCGCGGCATGAGCGTGGTTGGCGACTCCGGCGCGATCATCCAGGGTGAGGCCGCCGCCCCCGGGCGCATCCGAGTCGCGCGTCATCACCACGGTAAATCCACGCGCCGCCAGCATTGCCCGCAGCCGAAAGGCGAGCGCCAGGGTCACATCCTTCTCCGCGGTCGTATCGCTGATCTGCGCTCCGGCGTCAGAGCCACCGTGCGCGGGGTCAAGCACGATAACTCGGCGCTGAATCGCGATCGGCGCCGGGAGGGGCAAGGGGGCCGGGCCGGCAACCAAGGGGTGCTGCGTTGTCAATACTGGCGGCTTCGGGACGGCTTGCGCACTGGATCCCGGAGTCGCTGAGCCACCGGATGCCTGTCTATGTTGCGCATGACCGGAGAGTGTGGCCATGGGCAGCAGACCGGCTAGGAGAAGCCGGGCCGGTATGAAAGATCGCAGAGCGTTCACGGGAATCTGTCAGCCTTCGCGAGGGCATATGGCGCCTGTGCCCCTGGCCTCGATTGTATCGATCGCTTCTGTTGGTTCCAAAGCCTCTGGTGGTGAGCGCGGCGCCGCCCTAAAACTTCTGGGATAGCGCCTTGGCCTTCTCGATTTAGACTTGTACCCATGCGGGTCTTCGGCATCGATTGTGGAACGGAGGTCACTGGCTATGGCGTCGTGGAGGTCAACGACGGGGCGCGCGGCTCCAAGCTTCGTCCGGTGTGTGCGGGGGCCGTGCGCTTGAACAAGAAGGATCCCACTGCCGAACGCCTGCTCCAAGTCTATTGCAAGCTCTCTGAGCTGTTGCAGCTTTGGCAACCCGAGGTGGTGGCCATTGAGGATGTTTTTTTCTCAGCGAACGCCAAGAGCGCCTTGAAGCTCGGCCAGGTGCGGGGCGTCGCGATGCTGGCGGCGGCCAACTACGGGGTTCTGGTAGCCGAATATGCTCCCTTGGCGATCAAGAACTCGGTGGTGGGTTACGGCCTGGCCGCGAAAGAGCAGGTGCAGTTTATGGTGACGCGCCTGCTGGAGTTGGACAAGGTTCCTCAGCCTGCCGATGCCGCCGATGCGCTGGCCATCGCCATCTGCCACATTCACCACGCGCAGACCGCGGAGCATCTGCTTCGTTAAGGCGGTCCGCTTCTACGGCTGCTGCTTTCGAGTCGCCTGCAGCGAGCGATATAGCTCCGCCATGGCCGGCAGGGGAACAGCCTCCGAGCGTGCCTGGGCGGCAATGCTCGCGGGCCAGGCTGCGGCAAGTTCCGCCGCACCGTAGCCGGCAAAACGCAGATTGTTGGCCAGCGTCTTCCGCTTTTGTGCAAAGCTGAGACGCAAGAACGGATTGAACTCCTCGAAGGAGACTCCGAGTTCTGCTAAGCGCGGAGCAAAATCAAGCCGAAGCACGGTTGAGTAGACATCCGGCGGAGGGTTGAAAGCCGCCGGAGGCAGCGTAAACAGGTGGGTGACGACGGCATGGAGTTGGGTTACCGCGGAGAGCGCACCGTAATCGCTGGATCCCGGGCTGGCGGCGATGCGTTCGGCGACCTCGCGCTGCACCATCACCACGGCACGCGAGACGACCCCCTGGCGCGCGGCGGAAAAGAGATGCAGCAGGATCTCCGAGGTGATGTAGTAGGGCAAGTTCCCGACCACATCCAGCGACGCGGAGCCTCCCAGCAGGCCATGCAGGTTGGCGGTCAGGATGTCCGCATGGTGAATGGCGACATGGGGCTTATGGCGAAAGCGAAGCTGCAACTCCCGCGCCAGGGCTGAGTCAAACTCGATGCAATGCAGGCTTTCACAGCGTTCGGCGAGCAGCTCGGTGATGGCTCCATGCCCCGGGCCGATCTCCACCACGGTTCGCCTGCTGAGATCCCCGAGAGAGTCCGCAATGCGCAGGCAGGCGCTCTGGTCCACCAGAAAGTTCTGTCCGAGCTTTGGCTTTCGCTTGGCTGACAATGTCCGAAACCCTCCACTTCCTCGCGCTAGGAGTGTTCTACCGAGTTCCCATCTGATTTGATGGCCGTTGTTCTGCGTTGCAGGAGGTAGTGCAGAGGAACTCCGCAGAGGATAAACAAAGCGCCGGCGACGGAGGCTTGTGGCTGGTTGAGGAAACTGAAGAGGAGCAGCACCGCTGCGGCAAGAAGAAATAGCGTTGGAACTACAGGATAGCCGGTAACGCGATAGGGCCGGGCTGCCTCCGGTTCGCGCTCACGAAAGACGAAGACCGTGGCAGCCGTCAGGGAGTAGAACAGCCATTCGGCGATGATCGTCAATGAAAAAAGCGCCTGATACCTGCCGATGGCCAGCAGGAGAAGGGTGCTCAGCACGGCCTGCAGCAGCAGGCTGGTCCAGGGCGTGCGAAAGCGAGGGTGGATCGCGCCCAGCACGGAGGGGAACAGGTGGTCCCGAGCGGCGGCGAACGGAACGCGCGCCCCGGCGAGCGAGCTGCCCACCAGCGCCGCTCCGATGCTGACCGCCATTCCCGCAGCAACCAGGCCGGCGCCCAGGCTGCCCGCTACCTGTTGCAGGGCATCGGTTGCCGGCCGCTGGGAGGTTGCGATTGCCGAGGCGGGAAGAACATACTGGATCGCCGCATTGGTCAGCATGTACAAACTGCCCACGATGAGGACTCCGCCGATCAAAGCCACGGGCAGGGAGCGCTGAGGCTGTTTCACCTCGCCTGCCAACTGGGACACATCCGACCAGCCATCGAAGGCCCACAGCGCGGCGATGAGGGCAACCATGAACCCCGTGAACCCACCCTGCGCGTGGTGATAGACAGAGTGGAAGTGACCCCAGGCAGAGTGCCGCATGCCGGCAAAGCAGACTCCGGCGATCACTACGATCATGACGACCTTGAGCCATGTCAGCAGGGTCTGCACCAGGGCCGAGTCCCGAGTGCTGACGATGTTCAGGACGGTAATGAGCCAGACGATCAGGATTGCCATGAACTGGCCCCACTCCAGGCCGGCCAGTGCCCGATGGCCCAGAAAGGCGAAGAGAGGGAAGGCTCCGAGGATACGCATCAGGCCTGCGGCGATGGTGGCGATCGAAGCGGGCCGGGCAATCGTGGTCCAGGTCCAGGTGTACAGGAAGGCGGTCAGCGGACCATAAGCATCATGCAGAAAGGCGTACTCTCCGCCCACCCGGGGCCGCAGCGCTGCGACCTCGGCGTAGGTCATGGCGCCAAAGAGCGAAAGCAGGCCGGCAAGGATCCACACGCCATAGACCATTCTTGAATCGCCGACTGCGGCCATGATCTCGTGTGGAACCAGAAAGATGCCGGTGCCGATGATGATGCCGACCACGATGGAAAGCGCGTGGGTTGAGGTTAGAACGCGCGGCAACTCCTGCTGCGCTACGCCCGGTGCCTTTTGGGGAGCCATTGCTCGGAGGGTATCAGAGCCGCCGTCGAGTCTGCCTCAGCTAGAAGTAATACCTCTCATCGGACCAGCGGAAGGGAGCCGAGGCTCGCCTTCCGCGCAGCAGGTAGATGGTCCTTCGGCGTTCGAACGGCATGGCATACGGACGATTGATTCCACCAAGAATGGTTACGGACTTGTACTTCCGCAAGAGCTCAGCCGGTGAGTCCGGAATGACGGCGATGACCAGGTTGGGGTCGCATCCATGCGCTCCCCACAGCCAGTAGTTGTTCTGTCCGCTGATAGCCGGTGGCAGATGGATCCCCCAGCGCCGTCCCAGGAAGTCAATTGCCCCCGCCTCCCCGTAGTTGCCGGCGAAGATGCAGACGCGCCGTTGCTCCTGGGGCGTCAGCTCCCGAAATCCCTTGACGACGGTCTCCACCTCCTGCCGCCAACCGAAGCGGTCGGCGTAGAACTGCGGCAAGGGCCCAGTCGCAAAGGTCTCCATCTCGTCCCCATGCAGGTGCAGAGCGGTGGTGTAGCGCACCCATGTGGCCGGCCGCAGCACGGGCGAACTCATGGGCAGAAGGATCAGGCTGGTGACCAGCAGCAAGGACGCCAAGACCGGGAAGGCCACCATCCGATCCCGCGCCACCGCGGCAGACGCTGCAAAGCGTCTCTCCCAGGCGACCCCGCCGGCGGCAAACAGCGCCGGATAGATGGGGGCCAGGTAGTAGTCCTTGGCGTGCAGCTTGAACATCAGCGCAAAAAACAGCAGGTAGGCGATGCCCAGCCAACGGGCGTCACGGATGGACTTTGCGCGCAGCAGGGACACCACTCCAGAGATCCAGATCAGAGAGTTCACTGGCTGCATGATGGCAAACTGGGCCAGGAAGAACCTGGCCGGTCCCAGCACGATGTTCTTGTGTTCCCGGGCGCCATTGCGCAGAAACTCCAGAGTGGGCCAGTGGTTTTGCACCTGCCACAGCAGGTTTGGCAGAGGGATCAGGAGCAGAAGGAAGATGCCGCAGATCGCCCAACGGGAGAGGAACAGCCGGCGCTGGGAGGTGAACAGCAGGCCAAGCCCGACGGCCAGCAGAAAGAAGGTCATGGAGGGCTTGTTGAGCAGGCCAACGCCGGCGGCCACGCCAAAGACCGGCCACCAAAGCCGCTCGGAACCTCCGTGCAGCAGGAGCAGCAGCGCCAGCACGCAGGCCATCCAGAAGACCGGCTCAAACGAGTTCATGGAGAGAAATCCGTCGACGCCGATGAACTGAGGGCAGGCGAGAACACTGAACATGGCCAGGGCCTGAGCGGGCCGCCGGCCGCCCATCGCCCAGGCAAGGATGCCGGTGAGAAAAACCGTCCCCGCCCCGGCAACGGCGGACAGGACTCGAATCGCAAAGACGGAGTCCCCGAACAGCCACTCGCCCAGCCGGGCCTGCAGGGCTACAATCGGCCCGTGGTCCACATACCCCCAGGCCAGGTGGCGGCCACAGGCGATGTAGTAGAACTCATCCCGAAAGTAGCGATAGCCGAGATGCAGCGTCCACAAGGTGAGGGCAAACTGCAAGAATAACTTGATGCCCGAGAAGAGAGCCGCAATTTGCAGGGCTCCGCGCAGGTTGGGGAGAACAGGCCGATCTACGGGAGCGTCTGTCATGGGAGCTATACCGGCATACGTCGGCGAATCCTGGAAAGTTCCTTCGCCGCACCAGGAGCAGGACCGATGCGGCTCGGCATCCAAGCTCCGGAGACGGAACAGGCAGTTTTGACCGCTGAGAGGAATGGCGGCGTTGGGCCGGCAAGTCCGGAGATGCGATATGCGTAGAGGGCCTTGACACCAGATATGATCGAGACGGGTAAAATGCCGGCGAGCAGGGGACTGTGGTTCGGGAGAACCGTTGGATGATCGATTTCTCTAGGCTGGAGTTTTCTACCATCAACGAGCTGTTTGAACGCATGAGCCACCGCGGCGCGACCCCGGTGGCGATGTGGAAGAGCGGCCCGGAGTGGAAGGAAGTGACGTCGCAGCAGATGTACGGACGCGTCAGAGCGTTGGTGGCGCTGCTCCAGAGCTGGGGGATCGAGCGCGGAGATCGTGTCGGGCTGGTCAGCGAAAATCGTTGGGAGTGGCCGGTGGTGGACTTTGCGGTGCTGGCCATCGGCGCGGTTGACGTGCCGCTGTATGACACCCTTTTGCCGGATCAGAT
>JAKAQS010000007.1 GCA_021819585.1 Acidobacteriota bacterium | reverse complement strand
CTATCCTGTCGCTCCGGATAGGGCGCCGAGCGGGGCGCGGCAGATCATGGAGTGGCAGCGGAGGAAAGCAACGGGTTGGGTAGTTTGGGGGGCCGGAGTCTTGCGCTTCAGTAAAATCTCAGATGAGCCTTGAG
This sequence comes from Acidobacteriota bacterium, assembly GCA_021819585.1. Lineage (GTDB taxonomy): Bacteria > Acidobacteriota > Terriglobia > Terriglobales > Acidobacteriaceae > Granulicella. Next base: position 39,810 of record JAKAQS010000007.1, on the reverse strand, counting down.
ATCTGAGCCGGTTCCTTGCGGTGAGGACTGGCGAGGCGCGGCAGAAGCATCAGGGTGGCAGCATAGAGGATGAACGCTGCGGCGATGAGCACCAGATGTCCATGGAGCGCATCCTCAAGCAGGATCTTGGCGGCGGCAATCACTAGTGTTGTGTAGGCCAGCCAGGTCAAGATGCTCTTGTTCCAGCGCGGTCCGAATGTCGCCAGGCAGAGAGAAAGACTGCACAAAATCAGCGTCTGAAGGAACTCCAGCAAGCCGCCGCTGTATAGCAGTCGCGTGCCTCCGCCATGCGCGATGGCCGTCTGAATGAAAAACGTTGCGAAGGACGCCGCGGTTGCGCTAATCAAAGCCGCTGAAACAAGCTGTGCGACCTCGACCTCCGTCTGTTCCCGCGGACTCCGGACTCCGGCTGCGTAGGCAAGTAGAGCGCATGCCAGAACGAACAAGATGATCCATGTAGGCGCTAAGGGTTGTGTCCCAGAGAGCGCATGCAAGCAGAACTCCAGAAGCCCTGAGAAGAACGAAGCCGCCAACAGATACGCTCCGCCCTGGGCCAGCAAAATAGGCTCCGACCGGCGATCTCCAACGAAGGTTACGATGAAAGCCGCCAGACCCAGCGCCGGCGCTAACCATGCATGGGGAAGCGCAAGGGAACAACCGAGAAGCATCCAGGCTGTACTTGCAGTGGTATAAGCGCGAAGGTTGAGCAGGTGGTGTTGATCGCCGAAACGCCATGGAGCAATGCCATAGCCCGCGGCAGACAATGCAATGCAGATGGCTCCTATGGCGATCTGATAGCGCCCGGAGCTGAGCACCATTGAACCGTAACCGGCAAAGAAGAATGTGAGCACGATCTGAGCCATCTCAAAGACAGTGATGGTCCGCGTCTTGGATAGAACCTGGAAAGAGTAGCTGCCAAGATAGAGAAAGAACGGAATGGATGCCAGCGCGACCAGAATAGGGATCGATGCGCCCGGGTACGCTGGGCGAGCGTTCTCTGGCATGGAGTAGACGTAGATCAGAAAGCTGACGATCAAGTCGATCGCAACCGCGGCGAGGATACGGCCCCGAAGCCTATGGCCGACGCATTGGGCGATCTCGCTCACCAGAGCAACTCCTAGCGTTACCCAGCCAAATGGCATCACCTGATGAGTGGCGAACATGAGTGCGATGGCTCCCGCCAGGGAAGCGCTATAGGCCAACCAGAGCACGGTCGCACTGTAACGGCTCCAGGTAAGAACCAAACCCTCCAGCGCGAAGGCTCCAAGAACGCAGGCACTCATGACCGGGCTGAGCATTTGGAAGCGAAGCGTCATCTCCCACAGCATGGGAATGAGAATCAGAGCAGAAGCGAGAGCGTAGGTGGGGCGAGCAAACCATGCTGCATTGCGAACCCTCGCGGCTAGCGCCAGCCAGCTCATGGCGTAGAGGATGGCCAGTGCTAGAACCGCGATATGCAGAGGGAAAGCTACCTGAGCCATGGCGCGAAGAAGGTAAGCGCCGGCGATGCCAAGCACTGCCCTGCCAAGAATGGGGAAGGTTCCGCCCGTGCTGGGCAGAGACGGTATTGCGGATGCGGCGCCGCCTTCCAGGGAATTCGAGAGCGAAGACTGTGTCGGGGATGAGGATGCTTCCCGGTGGCGCTCCAGGTGGGCAACCCGCATCTCCAATGCACGCAATCGAGCGTCCAGGCGTTGACTCAACTGCTCGATCTCTTCGAAAGGGTCTTCGTTCATAGTCCCTTCTTCGCCGGGGAAGCCTAACCCGGGCGCATTTATGGCATGGTCGTACCTGCGGCGTGGTTCATGCCCCGCTTGAGATCCGGCCAGGGTGGAAGTATCTTGACCAGAATCCATAGGATTCCCAAAGGGAGCAGGGTAAGAAAGATGGACATAAGCACACCTTCGTGCGTAATCAGGCCGATCTTGTAGGTGGTGTATCCGAGGAAGCTCTTGGAGAAGAGTTGCCCGCCGATGACCACATTCCAGCGCATGGAGAGGACGGCGACCTCAACCAGCGCAGCCGAGACAACATAGATGGCCTTGCGCACGGCTGGGGAGAATCTGGTCACCTGAACGATGCCCAGGAGGAGCAGGGGCGCCAGCGTTCCGATGTAGATCTGCAGCACGATCTGGGAGAAGTAGAGTTTGGTGTGGACCATGAAGCTGATGGAACGGAAGCTTTCGTCGGCGACATAGATGCGATGGACCAGGTCGAGCATCTCGAGAACGAAGTCGATGATGAAGATATAGAAGAGATACTTGGCGATGGTGTCCACGCAGGGCATGTCGATTTCGCGGCGCCGCACGCGGGTGGTGAACATGTACACCAGGAGCACCAAGGCGATGCCAGAGACCATGGCGGAGAAGATGAAGACCACCGGCATAAGGGGTGAACTCCACCATGGATTGGCCTTGATCGAACCGAAGATGAAGCCAACGTACCCGTGCAGAAGAAACGCCGAGGGTATGCCAATCAGGGTGACGATCCATCCGGCCCTTTCATCGATGGCGAGAGAGTGCTCACTGGTGTTGTTTGAGCCCAGGCTCAGCAGGAAATAGAAGGTTCGCTTGAGGCCTTTCGAGGAGCGGGCCGTGAGGATGATGTCCTGGCGGAAGTCGAGCCAGATCTCGAATAACAGCACAGCCATCAGGTACCAGATATAGACGTAGCCAAACATGGCCATGGCCGAGGTGTCATGAGGGGTGAAGTACATCTCAAAGGAGCGCTCGGGATGGCCGAGGTGGAGCAGCAGCGGCAAGGGCGCCACGATCAGAAACGCCAAGGCGGTCAATAGAGCAAGGCGATAGGTGGGCGCCACCTCTCTCACGTTGAAGATGCGCACCAGGGACGCCAGGATAAACGCGCCTGCAACCAGTCCCGTTACGTAGGGGTACACGACGATCAGGACGCTCCAGTACAGATTGATCTCATTGGGATACATGTAGCCTTCGACGCCGCCCATAATGGTCCGTTCCTCCTTCTATCTCAGTGACTATCGCACTGAGCCATCCAAACCGTTGTAAAACGCCTTCGCTCCCGTCGCCATCTCCGGCTTGAGGACATGCACATCATGAGTCTTCAGAAAGGCGTGGATGGGATCATTGGGGTTTTTGAGATCGACCAGTTGACGCGCGCCGGTGGGGCAGTTCTCACAGCAGGCGGTGGTAAGGCCCTTGGTGATGCGGTGATAGCAGAGCGTACACTTGTCGGCGACGTGTTTTGTGGGGTGAATATAGCGGCAGCCATACGGGCAGGCCTGCACGCAGTAGGCGCAGCCAAGACAGTAGGTCTGGTCGATCAGCACCACGCCATCCGGAGTAATGAAGGTGGCCCCTACGGGACATACCTGGGTACACGGGGAGTCGGCGCAGTGGTTGCACATCTTGGGAACGAAGAAGTACATGCCGTTCTTGACTTCTTCGGCGGCCGGGAAGCCCTCTTTGCCGCCATCGGGAGAGATGACCTCTGGAGTGGTCAGGTTCCAATCGGTTCTCAGGTAGCGCTCGACCCAGGTGCGAAAGTACTCATCCGGCACATCGTTTTCCGCCTGGCATGCGCGGACGCAGTTTCCGCAGCCGATGCACTTGGTGATATCGAGCAACATGCCCCACCAATGTTCGGTGAGTTGGTAGTTGGGAGCGTCCTGGGGAGTACCCGCCAGCACATACTGCCATGCGGCTGCCGCGACGGGCACCAGTACGAGAAATTGGCGTCGGTTGAGATTCATTTGGCGCCTCCGCCTTGAATGGCTGGGCTGTGAGGATGGTGGCAGGTCTCACAGGCGAGGCCACCGGAGTGGTCTGCCGCGGCTACCTGCGGGAAGTTCTTTGGCTTGGCGGCGCTGGCTGCATGGCAGCGCACGCACAGAACGGCCGTGTCAAGTTTGAGCGGCTGAACGGATGCAGGATCGGCAGCGTGCCGGGCCAGAGGACCGTGGCAAGCTTCGCAATGAACGCCGGAGTGCATTCCGGTCTTTTTCTTGGCGGCGATGTCCGTGTGACAGGCTTCGCATGCCGATTGCCCGGCGAAGTGGGGTTGCGGGGCAGCCATCTCCGCGATGGCTGCCCCGCGATAGTGCCCGTATTCTCCGAAGCTCTTCGGTACAACGAAGTGGCGAGCGACCAGAAACAGGACGAACAACATCGCAAAGAGAAAGGCGAATCTGAGTAGATGTTCCGAATCCCTGAAGTTCTTCATCAAGCGATATCGCTTTCGCGAGGCAATTGCAGCGAACGACCCTCTGAAGCGTGAATCTCGGGAGGCCAATTCGATGTTGCCTTATTGGGCGGCAAGAGAACGACTAACGTATGTGAGCTTCATCACAAGACGAAGGTTCTGGATCTGTGCAGATGACAGGGTAGTGGTCGAGACCGGTCCGAGGCGGGATAGAGGCAGAAGACGGCTCATCTCCACAGAAGAGTCGGGTTCAGCGTTGCCGGTCCTGAGGGCGAGGATGGATTGCTGCCGAGGATAGGTGCCGAGGATCGATACCGAAGCGGGCAGGGAGGCCCTGGGAAGTGACGATCCCGGCACCGACTTGGAGAGCGCTTGCAGGCAAGAACCGGTGCTGACAAGGATGCGGTGCCGGTCAAGAATTTGGTATCGCTAAGCAAGCCGGCATTGGAACGGTGCGGTAGGATGCGACCGGCAGTCGCCACAGACCGGTGGACGGTAGAGTGGAGCCCCGAGCTTGGTATAGGGAAGAAAAGCCTGGTTCGGAAGAAGGACGACCCTCTGGACGGGAATCATGCGCAGGTGGGGGATCAGAATCGCAGCGCTGAGGCGGTGGCGGGGGATTACGATTGAACCTGGGCGAAGGCTGCCCCAGATTGAGACAGATCTCAAGATGCCTCCTGTTTCTCCGATTCCCTGAACAGGAGTGTGTAGTCATGGGGGCAAGCGCGTGGCAGGGTGCAACTGTGGGCGCACCTGCGGAAGTCTCTTTGCGGGCCTCCGGGCGCATGGACATCAGAGCATCGCTGAACCCCTCGACAGATGCAGCGCATGGGGCTCCAGAAGCCGGTTCTCCGCTGACCGAGCGGCCGGCCAGACAGATGGGGTGTTTCCCGGAGACGCCGATAAGGGCGGTGCAGGCGATCTCCTCCCTGCGAGGCGGTTCGCAGAGCAAGTTGATTCTGGGTGAAGACCAGGCATTGTGGGTGGTCAAGTTTAAAAATAACCCCCAGCATTCCAGGGTGCTGGCCAATGAGTTTCTGGCTAGCCGGATGGCAGAACTGGTGGGATTGTCGGTGCCCAGGACGGGAATGATCCAGGTCAGTGAATGGTTGATTGAATGCAGCCCGCAACTGGTCATCCAATATGGATACCGGCGTTGGGAGAGATGCGCAAGCGGCTTGCAGTTCGGAAGCCGGTTCGGCGCTGGGGTTCTGCACCAGCAGGCCTTTGATCTTCTGCCCGGCGAGTGGCTCCGCAATGTATGCAATCTAAGTGAGTTCGCTCCCATGCTCGCCTTCGACCGCTGGACAAGCAACACCGACCGTCGTCAGGCCATCTTTCTACGGAATGCGCCAGAACCCGACTATCGTGTTCTGTTCATCGATCAGGGATCCTGTTTCAGCGGAAGCCAGTGGGAGTTTCAGGACGCTCCACTTCTGGGACGGTGCATGGACACCAGAGTCTATGCCGCCGTAACCGGTTGGAACAGCTTCGAGCCATGGCTCACCCGGATGGAAGAGTTTGATCCCGAACTTCTGTGGGGTCTAGCCCAGGCTGTGCCGTCAGAATGGCACGGGGCTGATCAGAATCGACTCGAGTTGCTGGTAGAGACACTGCTTGCCAGGCGCCATCGCCTGAGGGAGATGATATGGCAACTGCGGCGATCCCGCCAATCGCCCTTTCCAAACTGGAGGGGCGGCCGCCTGCTGAACGTCCAGGAGCAAATTTCGGATGCGGCGGAACCATCTCTCGCCGTTCGTGACACCGCGCCGGGATGCCTTGCGGAAGATATGGGAAAGGTGTGCTAGCCAGGGGCTCTCCGAGGCCCTGGCTAGCACACCCGCCCTCCTCAAGCTCACCGCTGAGCGCCACCTTCACCTGCCAGAAGCATATTCTCCGGAGGCGCAATCTGAGGTTGAGAGAATGAGGATGTGTGCTGAAACCAAGAGGTGTCCTCTTCCAAACGCTAGTTAGGGATGAGTTCGACCGCCGTAGCCATTGATTCGCCATGAAACAATTGCCACATCGCGCTCCATCTTGTGCGCGCGATTCAGGGCAAGGAAGGGAGGCAAGAGCGCAACCGTTCCTTGCCGGATCAATACGTCCAATGGACCTCCATCCAAGCTGGTTCATCAAGCGCTAACAGAGCATTTGCTTGCTGGATAAGCAGTGCCTCAGAAGAGGAACTTAACATCCAGATAGAACGTGTTATTGGCGCTGGCGTTGCGTCCCGAACCATCGTAGTTCGTCGAACCACCGTTGAAACGTGTATATGCGGTGTATTGCGGCGAAATTTGGAGGTTTTGCCATGGCCAGTATGAGAAGTTGAGGATGTATCCGGCGCTCCTCGGGTTCCCATTGGCGCTGCCGGTGACTGGAGCGGGAGAATAGCGCAGAGGATCTGTTGTGCCGTTTGTTTCAAACCACTGGAATGTACCCGTATATTTGTTCCCGATGTGGTATTCGGCATTAACTGTTCCCGTGTCTAGATGGTGTCCTCCTTGAGAAGCCAATCCTTGGCTGAGGCTTGCCAGCAAGTCAGAGTTCTCGCGGATGAAATTGCCACGGAAGGAAAGTACATCTGTCCGGAACAGCGATTGATCGAGTTGCGTATCAAAGGCGTAATCGGTGTAATCATCCTCAGGACCAACGACTGCATTGGGGCTGCTATGCATATGCATCCCATAGGTTCCAATTTCATACTGCATCGTGGTTGTATGCCCCTGATAGGCGAGGCGCCAGTAGGGGGCAGCGTTGCGGATATTGTACGAGAAGCCATTTCCTGAGTTTGGTTGTGGAGCGCCAACGTGCTCTGAGGTGTAGGCCGCCACATCCAGATACACATGGCGATTCCACATGGTGTAACCGCCGAATCCGGCAACATCCTGGGCCAGAGCGCCATCGATGATAGGGACAGCGGCCGGCGTCGGCGCGAAGTCGCTTTGAATCCATGGGAAACCCCACGCCGGCGTGTCGTTCCAAAGATCTTCTACCGTCGGATTGTTATTGAAATCGAGGCCGTAGACCAGATCCTTGCCATCCAGCTTCGTCTGGTTTGCGAACCGAATGTCGGTATTGTCTATACCGAAGTGATCCTCTTGGGTGTCGTATGTAACCTGAAGAAAGCTTCCGATGTTGCTCGTCCAGGCTCCGGAGAGAAACAGGGAGATATCCTGGGGAAACTCAAAGTTACCATTTTGATTGTTCGGCTCCGGACTGTTCAGCGAAGTGTATGAGGTCTCCAACATGACCGCAAGAGGCAGTGCCTGAAGAAGATCCAGCCCAGCGCTTTTCCCGCCGCTGTTTGCCGTTATGCTGCCGAGAAGGCTCGAGCGCTGTACGTAAGCCAGTAGCTTGAAAAGCCGTCCAGCGGGATTCAACTCCGGCGGATCATAGTGACAGCCGCTGCACGGCAGCCCTGTTTGACGGGCATAGCTTGGCACGGCCATTGCATCCTTGGGGAATGCGGAGATCAGGAACGAAAGTGCTGCCACCGATAGTACGGTATTGGTCCCCAAAGGTGAAAACTTCATATATATCCTCCTTGTTTGCATCAATCAATTGAGCACAACCTTGCCAACTTGCCCGGTTGTACCGTTCGGCGAGATGAAAAATATTCGGTCGCAGCAGTTGCGAACAGCGCTCCAACCCGGAAGCCGGAGGAGAAGCTCTTCGTACGCTACCCTCACTCACAAAATCACCAGCTCCGCTCGTTCAATGCTTCTGATATACAACTCCTGGAGCAACATAGGGCGGATCGGAGATTAGCCGGATGTAGGCAATCACACCCTGAATCTCCGCTTTGTTCAGCGTCCACCCGTAGGGTGGCATCAGGGCGGAACGATTCATTGCAGCTCCTCCGTGAGTGATGATTGTTGTTAAATCAGTCTCCGAAATGTTGTTGTAGATTACCCCGTCGGAAAAGCGGTGCGGCTTTACGGCGAGATTGTCGTAGTTGGAAACCTGCTCAGACGTCGAGTCGGGATTGTGGCACCGAGAGCAGTATTTCTGATTGACCTCGTACCCTACCTCCTGTTGGTAACCGGCGGCAAACTCTGGAATCGTGAGGCTGAATGTCTTACCATGAGCGTCCTGAGAAGACGCGGTAAGTTCGTATCGCCCATTGATCCCACCCATGATTACCTTGAACGTTGCTTGCCCATTGTCGTCGGTAAGAATCTGCTGTGGGGTAAAAGCGACGCCAGGAGGTCCGGCCAATTGCACTATGGCTCCAGTGACGGAATTTCCTTGGTCGTCATTGATCTGCAAGATGAGAGGTTGAGGAAGTTGAGATCCGGGAGATCCCAATTGCTTATCTCCACTAACCACGACGATGGCTGTGCCGGTGGCTTTTGCCGTTAGCGCGGGTGGCAATGCCTTTTTGTGATCACAACCTGAGACCGCGGCGGACAGAAGCATTGCAAAGATCAATGGGCTCCTTTTCATCATTTTGCCCCCTGCCCAGCGATAGTTTTCTGTGTCATAAGGAATGCCGTTAATGCCTGAGCGTCGTCGTCGCTGATGTGTTGATTGGGTTCAATGGTTTCGGGCCGTATTGCCTGAGGATCTTTCAGGTAGTGGAAGATCCACGCGGCATTGAGGCGAGCGCCAACGGTTGTCAGGGTGGGGCCGATGTAACCTTTGTCCTGGTTGGGATTGACAATGTGGCAGGACTGGCAAGCGTACTTGGAATAAAACAGTTGGCGGCCCTTTTCGACGAGATCCGGAGAGTACCCGCTCAGGGGCATCTCGTCACGCTCGAATGCAGGCGTCTGGTAGACGGTCATCATGTAGTTGGTCAACACAGTGCGTTCCGAATCCGTAAGGTTGAATTTGGGCATACGCCGAATCAGGGTTGGGCGCAAAGTGTTGGGATTCTTGAGGAAGGTATCAAGCCACGGTTGTTGAACCGACGACCCCTCCCAGCTAAGATCGGGAGCCATCGTGCCTCCGTTGCCGTTGATGCGATGGCAACTCAGGCAGTTGATGTTTGCCATCAACTGGCCCGCCTGACCCGCCGGACGGTAGTTTGTGTCCTGGACCGCCGGGATCTGCAGGTTCGGAGGGAGGGTGAAACTACGGTTCGTGAAGGAAAGCAGCGCGGTGGTCAGGTCTTCGATCTGACTTGTGCTGAAGCTGTACTTGGGCATATGAAGCGAGGGCCCAAAGGCGCGTGGCTGTCGGATCTTCTCTGCGAGATAGGCAGGCAGGCTCTGCTCCATCCCGGGTAGAAAGATGAGCTGAACCAGGGGCTTACTGCCGATTCTGCTGAGGTCGGGCGCGAAGTTGTCTGGCTTCGGTATCCCTGTGATTTCATGGCATGAGGCGCAACCATACTCGATGACCAGCTTTTTACCGTGTGCTATCTGCGCCTGGGTCGCAGGCTGCAGGTGAACATTGGCCACAAAATCCGGATCTGTCTTGCCGGCAACGTAGGCAGTCAGGGTTTGGAGTTGCTGGTCAGTCCACCGATACTGCGGCATCTTTGTCGTGGGATCGTACGTATGTGGATCCTTCAGCCATGCCATGAGCCAGCCGGGCTTGACTTTCGTCCCAACGTTGGTCAGTTCAGGTCCAAGATCTCCACCAACCAGATTGCCGGCCTCATTCTGGGTCGCGTGACAGGATGCGCAGAACGACTCGCCATAGAGGACGGCGCCTGCCGATGAATCGGAAGCGGATCCACTCGAAGTCGCCGAATACGCCATCGAATCACCCGGCTGCGGCGTACTGTTTGCAATCAAAAACGCTGAGATGTCACTCGCGTCGGCGTCGCTAAACAGAAAGTTCGGCATGGTGGATGATGCGGAATAACTTGTGGGATCCTTGAGCCAGGCGTAAATCCACTCCCGGGTGGTTTTGTCGGCGATGTGAGTCAATGGCGGAGGATTGTCCGTACCTTGCATTGTGCTGCCGTCGGGAAGAGTGACGGCATGGCAGTTGACGCATCCATAGCGAGCGAGCATCAGACGGCCTTGGTTGAGTTTGGGAGTGCCTTCGAGGGGCTCGTGGTGACATTGGCCGCAGGAAGCCTCAATGTAGCGCATGGGAAGGATGGGCTCTTCGCCGGCCATTTTGCTGTGGTGCGCCTCCGAGACGGTCGTCGCCGCACCTTGGCCACGATGGCATATCACACACCCGAACTCGGTAAGCTTGTGCGGAATCGGTGGATGTGCCCGGAACGGCTGCTCTTTAACATCGGCAAGGCTTGCCTCAGCCACGCCAACGTGACAGGTCTGGCAACGATCGATCACGCCCAACTGAGGAATCCAAATCTGCTGGATGCCGCCTTGAAAGTGCCGAAGCAACGTTACCGCATCGCCCCGATTGCGGATGAGGTTAAGGTACTGCCTCTGGTAGCTGCGCCACTGGCTGAAGTAATCCTTTGCCGGCGCCACCGTCAACAGCAAGAGCAAGATCACGCTGACGACCCCGAACATGCGGAAAGGGTCGCACAAGAATGCCCTGATCGAGGAGAATGAGCCCTTATTGTTCGTTTGCATCTAACTCCTCCATGGCCAAACCCACGACCAACCAGGGCCGCGGAAGAAGGTGCCCACTGCCGTGAGAACGATGAGTTCAAAAAGAAACCAAGTCATGATCCACCAGAAGATTGGTCTTAGTGCGAGATACCGTCGAAAGCGTCCTGACGACTCTGGAGGACTGAAAGCCGCAACCAGTACGAATGCCGTCACGATCAGCGTCGGGGCCAGCGCCACATACACCTTGAAAAACAGGAAGAAGATGGACAGGGCGCCCGCGGCGGCCATGGAAAGCATCAGACGCCGCTCGCGATTCTTCAGAAAGAGGCCATCCGCTTCGATATTGATGTCAAAATAGGGAATAATGATGAGTGCGGTAACGAGCATGCCGGGAATGAGCACCCCGGCTACAACAGGTGGGAAGTAGTGCAAAATCTCCTGCAGCCCGAGAAAGTACCACGGAGCTTTGGCCGGGTTTGGAGTGTTCGTCGGATTTGCGACTCCTTCGAGCGGCGCGTTGAAGAACAGTGACATCAGCACGAGAACAATAATCAGGCACTCGACTGCGAGCAGCGCTCGAATGAGCACCTCTGGAGAGCTTTGCACTCTCTCCTCGTCGTACACCTTAACCTGGGGAGAGGTGCGCCGCGTTACGAAAAGGACGCGCCGCTGGGAAACTCGCATGTTCGAGTTGACTTCAGCCGAGTAATCTTTTGGAGGCGTCATCGCGATCCCTGCTCCTGATTTGAAAGTTGCTTTTCCGCGCTTGTTACACCCGGTTCGGTCTCTCGCACGTATAGACCTCCGTCCTTGCGAATCCGCCAGAAGTGAACTGCCAAAAACAAAACCGCGGTAAGAGGTAGAATCACGCAGTGCAGCACGTAAAACCGCAGTAAGGCATTGGCGTTTACAAGATGTCCGCCCAGGAGCATAAATCGGATTTTGTCGCCGATGAGCGGCACCGCGGACGAGATATTCGTTCCGACAGTGATTGCCCAAAAAGCGAGTTGGTCCCAAGGCAGCAAATAGCCGGTGTAGCTAAGCAAAAGAGTTACCAGGAGAAGAACGACCCCGATCACCCAGTTGAATTCTCTTGGAGTGCGGTATGCTCCACGGTAAAAGACGCGGAACATGTGTGCAAAGGCAAGAAAGACCATTGCATGGGCCGACCAGCGATGAAGATTGCGCAGGAAAAGACCTGAAGAAACGACAAATTGGAGATCTTTCACATCGGAATAAGCACGCGGTACGGATGGATGGTAGTAGAGCATCAAGAGAATGCCGGTGACGACTAGAACGATAAATGTACCTAGCGTGAGTGTTCCCAGGTACCAGGTAGCACCCAGCCCGAGCATTCGTTTGCGAACTTTGGTGGGGAACAGGTGCAGAAATACGTTCTGCTGAATGGCCAACGCATTGTGAAGCGTGCTCGTGCCCTTCCCGCTGCGGAAGATCGATCGCCACACTCGCGTGCGCTCGAGTTTGTCAAAGTAGGTTTCGATGGCGCCTGGCATCTTTTATACCCTCAGGAACTGGAACTGTGGAATCGTAATGGAGCGGTCGACCATGAGCTCTCCTTCATCGCTCAACCAGGTTTTCAGCCATGGAAGAGGCTTAGGGGCCGGGCCGGCCAGCTTTTGCCCTTCGCGATTGAAGCGGCTGCCATGGCATGGGCACGCGATCATGTTCAACTCGGGCTTCCAAGCGGTCATGCAGCCCAAGTGGGTGCAGATGGCGCTGAGAGAGAAGTAGCCTCTGGCTATATGCACGAGATAGATTGCGGAGTTGACATCGAGCGTGACGGAGCCCAGGGGATACCGATCGATGGCTCCGGCATTGACAATGGGTGATGGCTCAAATAATACGTTGGGTGAAAGGTACTGGTAGTAAAACGCCAAGGCGCCAACGGTTGCTACGCCCAGAGAGCCGAGGCCAAGCTTGGTGAAAAACTCCCTGCGATCGAGCGCCGCGCCTTCCTGAACGATATAAGCATCCTTTGTGGTGGTCATTGTAGGCTCACTTTCTGTCTGCCAGCGTCGCGCGCAGTGGCGCTTCGATGGATTCAGTGGAGATGAGCCCGGTCGGTTCGGCCGGGATCAGGTTGTAGGATTCCATGGTGATCGTGCCCACAGGGCATCGAGCTGCGCAAAGGCCACAACGGATGCACCGCGTCTCGTCTTTCAGCATCACGGAGCCAGAGATCGTGCCAAGCTCCTCGGCCCGAACATCGTCCAGTTCCACAGTGAGGAGTTGCTCGTTGGCAATAAGCTGTTCAACAACAGCAGGCTGGAAATCAAAGCGGTCCAGACTTACCAGTTCAAGACAGTTCTCCGGACATACATCAACGCAACCACCACAGAGGATGCATTGACTTCCATCCAGCGGGCTGCCCTCGAAGATCGTGTTGACCCAACAGTGCAGACAGCGTTGCGCTTCTGCCCGGGCCGTCTCCTCGTCGTAAACCGTTTCGACCTCGGTGACCCCGGTTCGGCGGTCCAGGGGAAGCAAGGGAGGGTCTTTGCGGACAAGATCCAGGAGGTTGAGCGGCATGCTGTGGCGTTGGAGGATCTCGACTTCGATCGTCGGTTCCGGATGGCTGGCGCCCCGAAGGTACTCATCGATTCCCATCGCCGCTCGCTTGCCGTCCGCGACGCTGTCGATGATCAGCCGTGGCCCAAACGCGCAATCGCCACCCGCGAAGACTCCCGGGGCTGTGGTCATGAGAGTGCGTGGTTCGACTGCGATCAGGCCCCGGCGCGAGATCTCGACCCCGTCCTCCGGGCGGAGGAAGTCAAGCCTGGGAGCCTGGCCGATGGCCATGATGATGGTGTCGCAATCAAGCTGAAACTCACTGTTCTCATAAAAGGCTGGGTTAAAGCGGCCGTCCGCGTCGAATACCTGCTTGGTCTTGAGAACTTCCAGGGCAGCGACGCCGCCAGGGCCGCCGATGATGCGCTTTGGGCCGAGTCCAGGATGCAGAATGATCCCTTCTTCCTCAGCTTCGGCGATCTCTTCGTCGGATGCCGGCATTTCGGCACGGTTTTCAAGACAGACCAGATGTACCTCACTGGCTCCGAGACGAAGTGCGGACAGGGAGATGTCCATCATCTCCTTGCCGGCGACCGCGTTGACGTTCTCCTGAAGGGGTTCCTGTTCCTGAACTCCGGCGGCATGCTGGCGCAGCACTTCTCGCGCTGCCGAACGGGCCACATCCATGGCGACATTGCCGCCGCCGATCACAATCACTTTCTTGCCGATGGTGAACTGATAGCCAAGATTGACGTTGAGTAGGAAGTCGATGCCCTTGTGAACGCCGTCCAGATCCACTCCTGGAATGGAGAGATCGCGGCTGCGATGGGCTCCGACCGCAATCAGAACCGCATCGAAGCCCTGACTGCGCAATCCGGAGATGGTGAAGTCGCGGCCCGCCGCATGGTTGAGTTTCAGCGTGATATCCCCGGTAGAGAGAATTTCGCGCACCTGCGCCTGGATGACACTGCGTGGCAGCCGGTACTCCGGTAGTCCAAGATGGAGCATACCGCCTGCCACCGGCGCAGCTTCGAAGAGTGTGACCGAGTAGCCCATCACGGCCAGGTCATGCGCGGCTGAGAGCCCAACCGGTCCGGCGCCCACAACCGCAATGCTGAAGGGCAGTTTGTTCTGTCTGCATCCAGCATTGACATCAACAGGCCGCCGCGACTCGGGGCCGTGACGCTCGGTCAAAAAGCGTTTGAGAGCCCGGATCGAGATAGGGCGATCAATTTCACCGCGGCGGCAGGCAGTTTCGCAGGGGTGAGCGCAAACCCGGCCACAGACGCTGGCCAAAGGGTTTGGGCCACGCGCATAGCGGTAGGCATCTTCGTACTTGCCTTCCGCAATGAGCGCAACGTATCGTCCCGCATTGGTATGAGCCGGACAAGCCATCATGCAGGGGAAGTTGCTGTTCAACCACCCCGCGTCGACCGCTTTGTTTTCAAATCGCTTCAACATGCTGGCTGTCTCTCCGCCGTGGCATTGTGGTACAACCGGATCGCGAGAGTTCCCGTCCGAGGATCGCCCGTCACTTCACGGGAATGGTTGTTGTCACATCGCCATTCACCGTCACCTGAACGGTGTGGGTGCGCATCTTATCCCGCTCGTTCCATGCAGTCACGCTATAGGTTCCGTTGGGAACATTGGCGATCGTGAAGGCGCCTGTTTTGTCCGTTGTTGCGTAGTAAGGCGTCGGCGAAACGATGATGTAGCCATACATATCGGGATGCACGTTGCAGAGCAAGGGCACGATTCCAGTAGTGTCGAACTTGAAGCTGCGTTGCTGACCGGTGGGCCAGGTTCCCATATTGTGGCCAAGGCTCTTATTGCCGCTGATTGAAGGCCAGAATACGTTGTGCTCTACACTGTCCTCGTTCTTGAAGTCCACCGTGGTCCCTTTCAAGACCACCAGAATGTGAGGAACAAACATCAAGCCCTTTTGATCCATAGCCGCGTGTTGCGCCGGGGCGGGAAAGGTCTTGCCTGCAATTGCGTCAATGTAGACGACCGACTGCCCTTTGGCGCCTGTCACCTTACCGTGGATCGTTCCGGCCTGCGCCACTACTGCTGTAATCAGCAACACGAAAGCTACTGAAAGAATGCGCTTCATCGTTCCTCCTTGCATCAATTTGATTGTGGTTGGTTCCAGGTCTGGCACGGCACCTGCATCTCAGTAAACGGTCCGAAAACGCTCCTCCACCTGCAAGCTCTTTGAAATATCGAATGCAACTGAAGCACACCGGATCGTCTCAGTGCCGTTGATGTGTATCAGATCAAGATCCATGGAAGGTTGTATGTGATTATCGTCACCGAAGGAGTACAGGGCCTGACGACAACAACTTGGCGAGCAGAACGCGTGCTGCAGACAATTGATTATGAATGAATTGTCATGTTTCCGGGCCTCTCCTAATGGGCTGGCAAACCTGGCCATGGATAGTAACTGCGGAGGATGCGATCGGGGCTGGTCAACGGTAGCGAAAAGCGTTGTGAAACGTTCACAGAATTCGGGAAGATCGCACGATGGAGGCGATGTTCGGTCAAGCCGTTTGAGAAGGTCATCGGGCATCCAGGCAGGCAGATCCGCTGGAAGGGAAATGCATCTTTACGTGGGTTGTGTTGCAAGTCGATCAGTAAAATCAAGGATCCATGTGGATAGCATCGCTAGCTGCGGTTAGCCGGAGATCCTTGTCATTCGGGATAGGTTTGTTGGTGACCGGCTAGAGGAGTGAGTTTTTTGCTTCGTGGCATCGGTTATCGTTCAGAGGAATGACGTATCCTCGCGGGGCGTCCAGTGAAGCAGAAAGTAGAGCCGTCGCCTTGTTCGCGGACTATTATGATCCGGGATGGAAGGATGGCGTGATTCCCCTGTTAAACATGGCTGTAGCGCGAGCCGCGGCAGAGATTTGCCAGGGGCGGGCTGGATGAGCTGCGCCAACAAATGGCCAGAGTGATACTGCGCGGCGCCAAGATGGCGGCGGGCGAGCAGAGCGAGTGAGCCGCGCACACGGAATGGGGTCCGGCAAAGGCGTATTGGCAGGGTGGGCGCCGCGGCTGTGCGTCCACGGCCAAGACGCCGGTGGTTGTGGCCAACGCCGGCCGTTCCAAGCGGAACGTGATTTCAACCGTCACCCCAAAAGGCCATCTGGGCTGGATGACCTTCTCGCGCTACCTGAACGCGAAGACTGTTTTCAGCTTCGTGAACCGCTTCGCGCATAGTCGTGTGTCGAGAGTCTTGCCTATTCTGGGCAACCTGTGGATGCATGACTCGAAGGCGGAGAAGAAATGATTCAAGGAAACGAGAAGAAGATCGCGATTTTCCACCGGCTCAGCCACCGCCGGAGTTGAACCGCGACGAGCGTTTCATCTCAGACCTGCATCAGTCCGGCGCCGAGGCGCCCGGCTGAGAACAAATGGAGCTAACCCATACCGTCATCGGCGTTCTGAGCGGCGCCAGAGATATCTCGAACCAGCCAAACTCCCTCGAGCCGATGGATTGTGACGATGACGCCTGAGCCCGTTCCGTTTATTTCGGAGCAAGCGACTGACCCATCAGGGGAGAGCCAGAGCCGTATGATGGAGGCAGGAGCGTACTGAGAACTGGAGTGCGCCGGGAAAGAAGGATGGGTCTATAGGAGATCGATGCGTCCGGAACTGATTCGAGCAACCGACCTGCTGCAGCAAAAGGATGCCGCCGCGGTGAACGAGGCGTTGGAACTGCTGCAAAACACTGTGTATGCCTTCAGTATGAAGGTATGCGGGCATGTTGAGGACGCTGAGGACACGGCACAGGAAGTGTTTGTGCGGTCGCTGCCCCATTTGGCCAAGATCACTGAGCCGAAGGCGCTGGCGGTGTGGCTGTATAGAGTGGCGCGCAACCGCTGTTGGAGGATGCGGCGGAAGGGGAGTGATGCGCCGGCCCAAATGCTGTCGCTGAGTGAACTGACTCCGGCCGAATCCGAACTGAGCCAGATGCTGAAGGATCCAAACCCCAATGCCGAGACACTCCTCACCAAGGCCGAACAAAACCAACGGCTGCAGGAGGCGGTTCTGATGCTCTCGCCACCCTACCGGATGGTGCTGGTGCTCCATGACATGGAGGATTTGGAGACCGAGCAGATTGCTCAAGT
The DNA here is from genome assembly GCA_021819585.1 of Acidobacteriota bacterium. Lineage (GTDB taxonomy): Bacteria > Acidobacteriota > Terriglobia > Terriglobales > Acidobacteriaceae > Granulicella. The sequence continues at coordinate 22,490 of JAKAQS010000007.1, read as the reverse complement.
GCTGGGAGTTGAACAGGGAACAGTAAGGGTAAGGCTGCACCGGGCGAGGCTGCATCTGAGAAAGCTTCTAGCCGCGGCGGACAGTAAGGTCGGCGAAGGAACCGAGCCAGGGGATAAGGCGGCGCCCGTGACTGGGAACGAGCGCAGGAGAAGGCCGGCCGGGATGCGCCCACAGCCGAACACCTGCCAGGAGATCTTCGCCAACCTTTCCGAGTACATGGATGGGCGGGTTGCAGAGCCAAGGTGCGAACAGATACGGGAGCATATTGAGGGTTGCCGGCCCTGCGTTGCGTTTCTTGGGGATCTGCGCCGGGCGATTGATCGCTGCCGCTCCATGGAGACACCCTGCGCGCCGGAGACCGACCGGACGCTCCGTTTGCTTTTGACCCAGGAGTACCTGCGAATGGTGGACCAACGGGGGGATGCTGCCCGGTCTTCCCCGGCTTGAAGCGCATGATCAGCCTGGAAGGATCTTGGCTCAGCCCAGCCAAGGCGCGCCTGGCGAAAAAATTCTCTGCTGCCGTGGGGCGGGAGCTGATTCGGAGATGGAATCCGGAACCCGAAAAGGGCGCCGGCAAGCCTGGGGGTAGCCGGAGAAGAGCCTTTTGGAAGGGGAATTTGACGGGGCGGAGCGCCGGCTGGAAGGGTGCAAGGATCGGACTGGCATTTTTCTTCAGAATTTGTCTATACTTCGTTGTCGCCGCTTGAGTGTTCAGACCACGCGGTAATATGATCTTAGAGACGAGCGGACATCCTTGAAAGAAAGCGTGACTGGTCATGTTGATTCGCGAAGATTATCTTTTGCCTGCGGAGCCCGGCACGCGGGCCATCGCCAAGGCACTGTATGAACAAGTGCGAAGACTGCCCATCGTAAGCCCGCATGGGCATACGCAGGCGGGGTGGTTTGCCCGCAATGAGCCATTCCCGGACCCCGCCAAGCTCTTTGTGCAACCCGATCACTACGTCTATCGCATGCTGTACAGCCAAGGTGTGTCGATGGAGGATCTGGAGATAGGACAGGAGGAGATCAAGGATCCGCGCAAGGTATGGAGGATATTCGCCAGCCATTATTATCTATTTCGTGGAACGCCAACGCGCATCTGGCTGGATTACTGTTTCCAGGAGCTGTTTGGCTTGCAGGAGCGGCTGTCGGAGAAGACAGCAGACACGTATTTTGACGTGATCTCCACGAAGCTGATGACGCCGGAGTTTTTGCCCCGCGCGCTCTACGAGCGCTTTGGCATGGAGGTGCTGGCGACGACCGACTCTCCGCTGAGCTCGCTGGAGGATCACAAGGCGATTCAGAGATCGGGATGGAAGGGCCGGATTGTGCCCACGTTCCGTCCGGATTCCGTGGCGGACCCGGAATTCAAGGGGTTTGCGAGCAACATTGAGAGTCTAGGTGGTCTGACCGGAGAAGATACTTCTACGTGGACGGGATACCTGAACGCTCTGCGCTCCGCCCGGGAAAGATTTCGTTCGCTGGGCTGCACGGCCACCGATCATGGGCACCCGACGGCACAGACCGCGGATCTTGCGCCCGCAGAGGCGGCGAGACTCTTTGGCGAGGTGTTGGGGGGAGGAGCGGATCCAGCCACGCAGGAGCTGTTCCGGGCCCAGATGCTGACCGAGATGGCGCGGATGAGCCTGGAGGATGGGCTGGTGATGCAGATCCATCCGGGGAGTGTCCGCAACCATAATCGCAAGATCTTTGAACGCTATGGGAGAGATACGGGAGCGGATATTCCTGCCCCGACCAACTATGTGCAGGCGCTGCGTCCGCTTCTGGATGCCTTTGGAAACGAGCCCGGGCTGAGCATCATTCTTTTTACGCTGGATGAGAGCACCTACAGCCGCGAACTGGCGCCACTGGCCGGGCACTATCCCTGTTTGAAGCTTGGGCCTCCGTGGTGGTTCTTCGATAGTCCGGAGGGGATGACGCGGTTCCGGGAGGCAGTGACGGAGACGGCGGGCTTCTACAATACGGTCGGCTTCAATGACGATACGAGGGCATTTTTGTCGATTCCGGCGCGGCATGATGTGGCGCGACGCATGGACTGCGGCTTTTTGGCGCGGCTGGTGAGCGACCATCGGCTGGAAGAGGACGAGGCTGTGGAGCTGGCCCGTGCGTTGGCCTACGGGTTGGTGAAGAAGGCGTACCGGCTATAGGATTTTGGCCGGGATCTCGTTCGAGCAGGGCGTGACGATTCGACAAGGCTCGGGTCTCTCTGAAGCGTGTAGGCTGTGGTGAGAACACCCTGCCAGGTTACGTCTTTGGCAGGGTGTCGACCGACGCCAAGGACGCCATGATGGGGCGGGAGGGGAAGGAGCCGAGCGCTCCAAGAGGCTGCATCCAGCTTCTGATCGGGTGGCTCAGGACCACTGCGCTCTTCGCTTTTCCAGAAAGGCGGCTACTCCCTCCTGGAAGTCGGCTGTCTCCCGGGCGGTTGCGTTGGCCTGCAGGGAGAACGCAATGGCCTCATCCAGCCAGGCCTTGCTCTGGGCCGCCAAGAGCTTTTTGGTGGCCTGAACGCTGGCCGGACTGTTTGAGCTGAGTGTCTGGGCGAGGGCCTGCACGCGGGCTGCGAGATCCTGGGCAGCGACGACCTCGGTGACCAGTCCCAGGCGATGCCCCTCGGCGGCGTCAAAGACCCTTCCCGTGAGTAGCAGATCGCGCGCGCGCTTCTCGCCGATCTGCAGGACCAGGTAGGCCGAGACTAGTGCCGGAACGAATCCGATTCGCACCTCCGAGTAACCGAATCTGGCCTCGGGTGTGGCCAGTGTGAAGTCGCAGATGGTGGCCAGGCCGGTTCCTCCGGCAATCGCCGCTCCATGCACTGCGGCGATGGTGGCCTTGGGCGACTCATACAACGTGCGGAAGAGCCGGGACACTCGTTCCGCGTCCTCCCTGTGTTCCAGGGCGCTCTTGTCTTTGGCCGCCTGTAGCGCAGACAGATCCAGCCCAGAGCAGAATGCTTCGCCGGCTCCTTCCAGCACGACCACGCGGCAGGCGCCGGCTGCGGCCTCGTCCAGGGCTTCGATCAGCTCGGTCTGCATCTGGGGAGTCATGGCGTTTCGCCGCTCCGGGCGGTTGAGCCGGATTCTGCGCACCCAATTTTGCTCTTGCACCTCGATCGTTGTGTAGCTCACTGTTCTTCTCCTTGTTCCCGGGGGCGCTGGTCCGGCAGGCAATGCCGGCCGAACTCGCCGGCTATCTGCTCTGTCTGGCTGATAAGTTCATCCAGAGATTGAATCCGCGGCAGCACTGCGTCCAGCTCGCGGAGCACGTCCAGCAGGATCTCGGTGGGGATATTTCCTACCAAATCGTCCTGGGCGAAGGGGCAACCGCCGAGCCCGCCGATCGCGGCATCGAAGCGCCTGCAACCGCTGGCAAAGGCAGCCTTGATGTGGTCAGCAGCCTGGTCACGGCGCGCATGGAGGTGTACCCCGATCTCCAGGTCTGGATGCTGGGCCACCACCTCGGCGACCACCTGCATGAGTTGCGGGGGGGTGGCCGCTCCCACGGTATCGGCCAGGGATATCTGCCCGATGCCGTAGCTCTTCAGGGTCGCGCAAGCATCCGTCACCAAAGACGGGCTCCACGGATCACCGTAGGGATTGCCGAACGCCATGGAGATGTAGGCAACCAGGCCCAAGCCGGCGCCGTGCGCATGGCTGCGAATCTCCTCCAGCGCATGGAGCGCCTCCAACTGGGTCTGGTTCTGATTGCGGGAGAGAAATCCGGGTGAGATGGAGTAAGGGAACCCTAACGTGTTTACTCTTCCGGTAGAGCCGGCCCGCTGGGCTCCGCGAAGATTGACGACGATACCGATCAACTCCAGGCCCTCCGGCGATGGGGGCAGCCGTTGCAGGACCTCTTCGGAGTCGGCCATCTGCGGGACGGCCGCGGGGGAGACGAAACTGGCCGCATCGATGTGTTCAAAGCCGGCCTCGAAGAGCCGCTGCAGGTAGGCGACTTTGCGCTCCGTCGGAATCTGCTCCTTTAGCCCTTGCCAGGCATCGCGAGGGCATTCCACGATCTTGACGGCTTGGTTCACGGTATCCCTTCCTTCCCAGCCTCATGGCTGCCGCTTCCAGCCCTTTGGCAGCCGCAGGGCGGGGGGTTAAGATCGTGCCGAGCCCGAGGGCGAGACGCCGTCGAGCGTGTCCGGGAGAACGTGTCCCGGAGAAGAGGCGAAACCAAAGAGTCGGACCGCCTTCGGGCAAGAAGGCGTTTCCTGCCCGGCCCCCCGGAGCGAGCTTTCTGGCAACGTTACGCAGGAGCGCGGCATCGGCGGAGAGATTTTCAGTGAGAGATCGCCCGGCCGGCCCAGTACCACCCGTCTCCAAGGAAAGATTGCATTATCCGCGGGAGGGTTGTACCTTCAGAATTTCGCGTGCGATGACCATGCGCTGGATCTCACTGGTTCCCTCTCCTATGGTGCATAGCTTGACGTCGCGATAGAACTTCTCTGCCGGATAGTCTTTGATGAAGCCGTAGCCGCCGAACAACTGCACGGCCTCATTGCAGATCTTCACGGCCACCTCACTGGCAAAGAGCTTCGCCATCGCCGACTCGCGGGTGATTCTTCGCCCGGCATCCTTCAACAGCGCCGCGCGCTGGGTCAGTAGGCGCGCCGCATCCAGCTCGGTGGCCATATCGGCGAGCTTCCACTGGATTCCCTGGAACTCCGCAATGGCTTTCCCGAACTGGCGGCGTTCCTTGACGTAGCGCAGCGCGGCGTCCAGAGCTCCGCGCGCGATCCCCAGAGAGAGCGCCGCAATTGAGATACGGCCGCCGTCCAGAATTCGCATCGCATCCACGAACCCCTCTCCTTCAGCGCCCAGCAGGTTTTCGGCGGGAATCTCGCAGTCCTCAAAGATCAGCTCGGAGGTATCGCTGGCCCGCAGTCCGAGCTTGTTCTCCTTTTTCCCCGCGCGAAAGCCCTTGGCGTCTTTCTCCACCACAAAGGCCGAGAGGCCGTGGGTTCCTTTGGACTTGTCGGTTACGGCGATCACCACCAGCACATCGGCGAAGTGTCCGTTGGTGATAAACGTCTTGGTTCCGTTGAGAATCCATCGGTCGCCTTTGCGCACGGCGGTGGTTCGCGCGCCTCCGGCGTCGGAGCCGGATCCGGGTTCCGTGAGCCCCCAGGCGGCCAGCGACTGGCCGCTTGCCAGTTTGGGAAGATATCTTCGCCGTTGTTCTTCGTTGCCGGCCAAAAAGATGTGATTCGTGCCCAGGGAGTTATGCGCGGCCACGGTGAGGCCGATGGAGCCGTCGACGGCGGAAAGTTCCTCGATGGCCAGCACATAGTCAACGTACCCCATCCCTGCGCCGCCGTACTCGGTGGGAAAGATCACGCCCAGGAGTCCCATCTCTCCCAGTTTCTTGACAGCCGCAACAGGGAACTCGCTCTTCTCGTCCCACTCCATGACGAATGGAGCGATCTCGCGCGCGGCGAACTGGCGAATCTCCTTGCGCAGCGCCTCCTGGTCTTCGGTGAGGAGGAATGGGTACAACCGTTCTGCTTGTTCAACTGCAACATCCATCGTTTCGGCTCCTTGGTCGGGTTCCGCACGCCACTGTCTGGCGCTGATCTTTCGTAGGTGTTGGAAAGGATGCGGATCCTTCCCGCAATGTTCTCCGGTCGCCTCGATCCGGCTTCGGGACGAGCCAGCGAATGATACAACTCAGGGAAGTCCGCTGCCCAGTCCTGTGGGCGACTATCGAACTCAAAGCGGAAAGCTCCGGGCGTTTTCTGAAAAAGGAGTTTCGGTCACGATGCCACCTGATCGGTGGCGTACCTCCGTCCGCAGTTCCGGATCTGGCTGCGTCTGGCGGGTGAATTCAGTGCGTTTTCCTATGTTTGCAGCACGCCGGGATTGAATCTTGCCACTTCGGGATTCAGCGCGCAGGCTTGTAGCGCGGTTATCAGCACCTGACGGGTTCGGGCAGGGTCGATGATGGCATCGATCCAAAGCCGCGCCGCGCCATATCTGGGATCCGCTTGCGCATCATAGGTTCCCTTGATCTCGTCGTAGAGCGCTTGTCTCTGGTCCGGGCTAAGCTGTTTGCCGCCGCGTTCCAACTGCCGGGCTCGAACTTCCGCCAGCGTGCCGGCGGCCGAGGCGCCGCTCATGACGGCGTAGCGCGCGCTTGGCCAGGCGAAGACAAACCGCGGATCATAGGCTTTGCCACACATGGCGTAGTGTCCGGCTCCGAAGCTTCCGCCGATGATGACCGTAATTTTGGGCACGACGCTGGTGCTCACGGCCGAGACCATCTTGGCCCCAGCGCGGATGATTCCCGACCATTCGGCATCCTTGCCGACCATAAAGCCGTTGACATCATGCAGAAACACCAAGGGAACCAGGTTCTGGTTGCAGTCCATGATGAAGCGTGCCGCCTTCTGCGCGGCTTCGGTATAGATCACACCACCGACTTCGATCCGTTTGCTTCCCGCCATGGGGCCCATGGCTACGGTCTGGGTCTGGTTGATCTTCTGGTTGGCGACGATGCCCACGGCGCGGCCGCCGATGCGCGCGTACCCGCACAGCAGGGTTCGGCCAAACTCCGCCTTGTACTCCTCAAACTCGCTGCGGTCGACGATGCGGGCGATGATCTCCCGCATGTCATAGATGTTGCCCGCTCCCGGCGCTGGATTGAGCAACCCGTAGAGATCCTCGGCGGCGAAGCGGGGTGCATCCTTTTCCGCATCGAACGCGGCTGCGGAGAACGGCCCAGTGGTTCGCTGTCCCATCAGGCCGACCAGGCTGCGCAGCCGGGCCAGACAGGCCGCATCGTCGGGCTCCTTGAAGTCCACGGTTCCAGAGATCTCGGCGTGCATGGTGGCGCCTCCCAGCTCCTCGGCTCCCGTCTTCTGCCCGATAGCGGCCTGCACCAGAGAAGGGCCGGCGAGAAAGAGGCCGGATCCCTCGGTCATGAGCACGGTATCTGTCATCACGGGCAGGTACGCTCCGCCGGCAACGCACATGCCCATGATTGCGGTGATCTGCGGAATGCCCAGCGAGCTCATCACCGCGTTGTTGCGGAAGACGCGTCCAAAGTCATCGGTGTCGGGAAAGACATCCTCTTGCAAGGGGAGGAAGACGCCGGCCGAGTCGACGAGATAGAGGGTTGGAATCCGGTTCTCCAGAGCGATGGTCTGTGCGCGTAGCACCTTTTTGGCGGTCATGGGGAAGAAGGCTCCGGCCTTGACGGTTGCATCGTTGGCGATGACCATACAGAGCCGGCCACAGACCCTGCCCAGTCCGGTGACCACCCCGGCTCCGGGAGCACCTCCGTAGTCGGCATACATCCCATGGGCGGCCCACAGGCCAAGTTCGAGGAACTCCGTGTTCCGGTCCAGCAAGAGGTCCAGGCGCTCGCGCACCGTCAGCCGGCCTTTGGCGCGCTGCGCCTCGGCCGCCTTGGCGCCACCCCCCTGACGAATCTCGTCCTCTTGACGGCGTAGAACGGCCAGCAGTTCCAGCGCGGAGGCCTGATTCTCCCGGGCTCGGGTAGAGTTTGTATCCAGCCGGGTGTCCAGTTGCGACCGGGGTTGTCTTTCCTGCTTGATCTCTTCCGTCATGGCGCCGCCTCGGGTTCGGGCCGAGGATAGCATGCCGGCCGGTTTCCGTGCATGCGCCCCGGTGGAGATCCCTGTGGACTGGCGAGGTCCGGGTGCTGCGGCGGGGCGTCCCATGCCGAACAGGCCCAAGGGCGGCGCAGAACGCCATTCAGAAGAGGACGAGCCAAGCCCTATACTGAAGGTTGCGCATGAAGACCTTTTACATTGAAACCTTTGGCTGCCAGATGAACGCTCACGACTCCGAGAAAGTTGTGGGAACGCTGCTGCAGCAGGGCTATACCCAGGCCGCGGACGAAGCCGACGCCACGCTGATTCTTTACAACACCTGCTCCATTCGCGACAAGGCCGAGCAAAAGGTCTTCCACCGGCTGAACGAGTACAAGCGCATGCAGGGGGAAGGAAAGAGGTTCGCTGTGCTGGGTTGCGTCGCCCAGCAGGAGGGCGCCAAGATCTTCGAGAAGGCGCCTTACGTCTCGCTGGTGGCCGGTTCGGCGAGTTACAACCATCTGCCGGAGATGTTGGAGCGTCTGGAGGCGGGCGAAAACCGCATCACTGGCCTGGACGACCGGCAGACCGACCGGACCTTCGATACCGAGTTCACGGCGCGCTCCAATCCCCACCGCGGCTACATTACGATCATCGAAGGTTGCGACAAGTTCTGCGCTTACTGCGTAGTGCCCTATACGCGCGGAAAGGAACGCAGCCGCAGTTCTGCCTCCGTACTGGCCGAGGCGCAGCGCATCGCCCAGCTTGGTTTTACCGAAATTCAGCTCCTGGGCCAGAATGTGAACAGCTACCGTGACCCGAGCGGGAGGCGCAGCTTTGCCGAACTTCTGGCCGCGGTGGGTGAGGTGAACGGTATCAAGCGCGTTCGCTTTACCACCTCTCACCCGAGGGACTTTACCAGAGATATTGTCGCGGCCATCGATGCGGCGCCGACCTTGTGCGATCATGTGCATCTTCCGGTCCAGTCAGGCTCCAGCAAGGTGCTGCATGCCATGCAGCGCGAGTACACCCGGGAGTGGTATCTGGAACGAATTGCATGGACCAAGGCGGCACGGCGGGATATCTCCCTGACCACGGACATCATTGTGGGCTTTCCGGGAGAGACCGACGGCGACTTCGAGGAAACGCTCCGCTTGCTGGATGAGGTTGGCTATGACGGCGTGTATGGCTTCAAGTACTCGCCCCGCCCCAACACCCCGGCGATGCACATGGCGGACTCCATTGCGGAAGAGGTCAAGGTGGAGCGCCTGGCTAGGCTGAACGCGCGCCAGCGCGAGATCCAGCGCCGCAACTACGCACGCCATCTTGGCCAGGTGATGCCCGTGATGGTGGAACACGGCCCCAACCATCGTGGCCAGATGACGGGGCGTTCCACTCAGAACAAGACCGTGAACTTTACCTGTGAGACCACCCCTGCGGTGGGCAGCTATCTGGACGTCCGCGTCACGGAGATCTTCCCCAGTTCCTTGCTGGGGGTTGCGGTGTCTGCTCCGCTCGCTCCGTCGCCGGCCCTGCTGGCGCAGCAGGCGCTGAGCGCCCGGGCTTGAGAGCATGGGGTGAGGCGCGAGGAGCCAGCACAGAGAGATAGCGCGAGGTTGCTGAGACCGGGCTGCTTAGGCCGGATGGCTGAGCCCGGATTGCCGGTCGAGCAAGGGCGGGTTCGATGCGAGGATGGATTCGCCGCCGCGCCGGGCAGGGGTTACACTACGGTCATGCATCTACCCGGCTTCAAATCCGAGCCTGAGGGCAGCGAACCCGAACCGGAGATCGAGGTTCGCATCCGGGGCCTGATGATCGATTCCTCCACCAAGATGCCCATCGTGGTGTTGAACGATCTGGCCGGGGAGGTGGTGTTGCCGATATGGGTCGGGATCTTCGAGGCCAATGCGATCGCACTCGAGATGGAGAAAGCGACGACGTTCCGTCCCTGGACGCATGACCTGCTGCGTAACGCGATCGACAGCCTGAACGGCCGGGTAACCCGGGTCGTGGTCGGGGATCTGCGTGAGGACACCTTCCACGCAACGGTATGGATGGACCAGGCAGGTGAGGTGATCGCGTTGGATGCGCGGCCCTCGGATGCAATCGCTCTTGCGCTCCGCTCTGACTGCCCGATCTTCGTCTCCCAGCAGGTTTACGAGCAGGCTCGCCGCTCCTCGAACGGAAGCTCGACGCTGAGCCCGGAAGAGCTTCGCCGCTGGCTGGAGAACCTGAACGACGACGAGATGGGCCGCTACAAGATGTAGAGGTGGCCCTGCCATGGGAGCTGTTCTGTGGCTGGAGGGGTGCGTGGATCCGGGTGGAGATGCCCGGATGGCGCCGGCGATGGACGAGTTGATCACCCCAGGGTCTCATTCCGGCAGAAACAGGCCCTGCCCCGGTTCGGGCAAGGCATGTTTGGGAGCGGGTGATGGAGATGGGATGAGGTCAGGAGCCTACGGCGCCGCAAAAGAGTCGACGCCGGTAGAGAAAGCCTGCTAAGAGGAGCATCCCGCTGGCCAGCAGCCAGATGCTCGCCGGTTCCGGCGTCGGAGCTGTAAGGTCGGCGGTAATGCTCTGGTAGTTCACGCCCTGCTCCTCAATCTGGAAGAAGGTGGCGTCGTCCGTGTCGCAGTTGCTGAACGTGGAGAAGGGGATATCGCCGCCGGTGAAGTCGAACTGATATTCGGTGTTACTGTCGATCTCGGAGACCATGCAACTTGAAAACAGACTGCCTGGAGCTTGCAAGCAAGACACCGCGCTCTGGCCGGCGAGTTCCCTCGCGGGCACATCCACGAGCAGGCTGGTGATGGTGGCGCCCGTATCGTTGATGATGGAGGCGCAACCGTCGGTAGAGCTGGAGCCAGCGCCACAACTGGAAAAGGTAATATTCAGGGGCGCGCCAGTGTACTCAAACGTGGGGGGGGGAGCATCCAGCACGCCGAGTTTGAAGGCATAAGAGGCGCGCGTGAGCCCGAAGACCAGCAAACATAAAAATAGAGAACGAACGATCTTGATCACTGAAATCTCCTTGCAGGATGCCTTGAGACTGCATCCATCGCTGGACTGGGTAATTGCGCAGGAGATCTCCTCCAGAGCGCTTCACGTGGATGGTTTTACAACTGCTTTTCGGGTCAGAGCCCGATGCTTCCAAGCAGCCGCAGGGAGAAAACAAGTCCCGAGATGCGCCGTGGGCGCCTTGCTGAGTTTTGCCGGACGGCGGTTTTGCTTCCGTGAGGCAGATTTGGCGTACAGCCATGGTCTTCAAGGCAGCCAACAATCCTGATGCGGCAAGGCTTCGTTCCTTGCAACGGTTGACCTTCCTCGGGGGAGGTGGAAGACTCCCAGGTCTGCAAATGCACCTTTGGCTTCTGTCTCCGTCTGATTTCTGGTTCCGTTGTTGCATTTAGCAGCAATTGGGATGCCAAAGTCAGAGGCGGGGAATGGCCGATATTCGATAGCTGGAGCTGCCCTTCCAGTGAAAAGTATGCATTTAGTTGCATATATGGAGGAAAAGATGGTGCAGCTTCGTGGTCTCCTTAGGGGGAGCAGTGAGAGCCCGGCATCCTGGGTGGAGATGGTTTCCGGGAGCGAGGATCGACCGGTCTACCTGGGGAGATGCCCAAGCCATCCGAGGCGACATCTCCAGCCGAGGAAGATGCTTCAGCGGAGGTTGACGAAGCCGCCGTCGATCGGGTAATCAACGCCGGTGATGAAGCCTGCGGCATTCGAGCAGAGGTAGAGCGTCAGCCAGGCGATCTCTTCCGGACGAGCCATACGCCCGATGGGCTGCGCCTTTTCGAGCGTCCGCATCATCTCGGTCTCCCGGCCGGGGTAGGTGCGGGCGAGATACCCATCGACGAAGGGGGTGTGAACGCGGGCCGGGGAGATGCAGTTGCAGCGTATCCCTTGGGTCAGGAAGTCACGCGCTACCGAAAGGGTCATGGAGAGGACGGCGCCCTTGGTCATGGAGTAGGCGAAGCGGTCGGGAAGGCCGGCGGTGGCGGCGATGGAGGCCATGTTGACGATGGCGCCTCCACCGCTCTGCTGCATCCGGCTGACCGCGGCCTGCATGCACAGAAAGGTGCCCCGGACGTTGACGCGGTAGAGGCGGTCGAGGTCATCCGGAGTGGTGCTGAGCAGGGTTCCGATGTGGGCGATGCCGGCGCTGTTCACCAGCAGATCGACTCGGCCGGCCTCTGCGAAGGCCTGCTCGACGCTGGCGGGGTCGGTGACGTCGCAGCCGATGCCGCGCCCGGGCAGGGAGAGCGATGCGGCAGCTTCGGAGGCCTGAGCAGCAGCCAGATCGAGGATGGTGACTTGAGCTCCGGCTTCGGCGAAGACCTGGGCGGTGGCCAGGCCAATGCCGCTGGCGCCTCCGGTGACAACGGCATGCTTTCCAATGAGGGCGAAGGGATGAGCTTTTTCCATATCCATCTGTAATCGTCTACCTGCTGGGGTGGGGTGTGTCAAATTGATCGGCGCCGGCTTTGCGTGAGCAGACCTTCGGTTTAGACAATGAGCGGGTAGCCGAGTGCAGCCTTATCTCGATCAGCGGTACGCCAGGCATGGCCAACCCCCTCAGCTCCGCAAGCCCCAACCGAAGCCCTTTGCTGCCATGATCGTGATATGGCCGCTTTTGCGCCGGTAGATGACTCGGTTCAATCTTTGAGAAGATATCGGTCCAAAAAGGCGTTCCGGAACTTTCTCTCCGGATCGCAGTGCTTCACCAGCGCGACAAAATCATTGAAGCGCGGATAGATCTCCCGTAGACGCGTACGTGGCATGCTGAACAGTTTGCCCCAGTGGGGCCGAGCCCCGAACGGCGCCAGGCTCTCTTCGATCCGCGGCAGCAGCCGCTGCACCGCTTCTCCATGAGGCTGCCAGGTGAAGTGAATGGCAAGTGAGTCCCGCTCGTAGGCCATGCTCATCCACAGATCATCCGCGGCAACGGTCCGGATCTCCGAGATTTGCAGATGCGGTGAGATCGACGCGCCAAGCCGTTGCACCGCGAGCAGTGCTTCCATACCCCGTTCGATCGGCGCCAAGTACTCCGTCTGCAGTTCCGCGCCGCTGGATGGCGTAAAGTCCATCCGAAAATGCGGCAGCCGCTCAAACCATGGGCCAGGTTGTCCCATCTGCTCCGTGCAAGGCTCCGCGGCATGTCCGGGTAGAGGGTGGAGCTTGTCCTGTTGCCGTACCGCACCAAACAGGGCCTCAGGCGGCTCTGTTTCTACGCTTTGGGCAAGCTTTCGCTTCACCCAGATCTGCCTGATTCGATCCTGTCGCCAATCTGTAAACAGGCTCACGCTGTACCCTGCTCCTAGAATTTCTTCCCAGTGCCTGTCCAGGGAATCCAGAGAAAGGTTTTCATAAACGGTCTGCGCCACAGAGAAGGTGGGGACCACATCGAGCGTCACCCGTGTCACGACTCCCAACGCTCCCAACGCTACAACCGAGGCCGCCAATTTCTGGGGCTCGCTCTGGCGCGTCCAGGTGACCAGTTCGCCGCGGCCATCAACAAACTCGACGGCTGCTACTTCTCCAGAGAGGCAATGGTTCCCGAGCCCGGAGCCATGCGTGGCGGTGGCGCAGGCCCCCACAATGCTGATGTGCGGCAGCGAGGCCAGATTCTTAAGGGCGAATCCCTTTGCGTGCAGCCATGCTCCCAGCTCTCCATAGCGCACACCCGCTCCCACGGACACTGTTGCGGCAACAGGATCCAGCGTCATCTCGTCGAAGCGGCGCAGCGACAGGTGCATACCGGAGGTGTCGGCAATGTCGTGAAAAGAGTGACGCGTGCCCAACGCTTTGACTCGAGAAGAGACTCTTATCAGGTGCTGCAACTCTTCCAGCGATGTTGGTTCGCTTACCTGAGCGGCTTGGAAGACCAGATTCCCAGCCCAGTTTCTGCGCAGTGATTCCGGATTGGTGAGCATCTCAGCATTGTCCTTCTCGGTTGTTGGAGATCTCATCTTCTTCCTATTTGCCCCACTCAGGTCAGGTTGGTAGCCGGTCGGTAGCTGCTCTCCCAGGCGATCTCGGATTGGCGCAAGGGAACTGCGAGCATGGCGTAGTAGTCGTCGGTCAGCAGGCCCTCGTACCCCTTGGGAGTTCCATCCCAACGACGCCAGTCGGTAGACAATCCATCCGGAGCGCGTTGCGAAAAGCCATTTTTGCCGTATTCGTCCAGCATCGCAAACAGGATCTTGTCCGCCTCTTCCTTGCGGTTCAAATCATAGAGCGCTGCAAGGGTGAAGAAGGCGAAAGCTCCAGTGGCGCCGCCGTTTTCGTAGTTTTGAAAGCCATCGGAGTTATCCGGGCGGACGCCGCAGCCAAAGCGGCCTTTGCCGCGTTTGTCTACGCAATCCGGCAAGGCCACGGTGATCAGGTTGCCGGGCAAGCCAAGGTGGAAGTTCGTGTATCCCACGTCACGCATCTTTGCCAAAAGCTTGTCCATGATGGAGTTGGCTTGGGTCTTTTCAATAAGGCCATAGTGGATCGCGATACCACTGACGAAGAGAAAATAGAAGTCGTGGAGTTGTCCATCCTGGCTGCGCCAGCCGCCCATAACGCCGGTGTCTGGATCAAAAAAGCACTTGAAATAGGCTTCTCGCAGCTTTTGCGCGGCCGCCAGATAGCGAGTGGAATCGTCACTTTTCCCTGCTCTTTTGGCCATCATCGCCATGTTGCGCAGAGCGCGATAAGCCAGTGCGTTGCCATAGGCGTCCTCATACCCGAATCCGATCGTGTCCCACCAATTGGATGGCCGAAAGGGAGGGTCGCCATCGGGCCAGATGCCTGAGTCTCCACTCACGCAATATTTGATCAGGCCATTGCCATTGGAGTCTGAAGCCAGCATCGATTCTGTCCAGCCGCGAATGCCTTCATAGTTCGCCATCAACCATTCATCGCTGCCACCATTGCGCACACAGTTGGCCGCGGCGATCACCATGGAGGGATAGGTATCTGAAGTCGCCGTCGGATGGTCGGGCACCGCGGGCATTCCATACGCGGCGCCGCCGGCCAACATCCGATCCAGTGTCTGGCGAACGATCGCAAGCGCTGTCAGCCCTTCCACCAGTGGTGGTGATAGTGCGGCAATGTCGGCGTATTCGTAGTAGCAAAATGCGCAGGAGTCGCTGGCCGTGTTGTTGGCCAGCGCGTGCAGCGTGGGATTGAGTTGCAGAACGTCAAGCCAGCCGCGGCGAAAAGGATCGAAGCGCGCATCACCGCCGATGCCCGGCAAGTTGGGATAAATCGCTGTAGCTTCCAGCGTATAGGCTACTCTCTGGAACGCAAACGTCGCTCCTGGAATCGTAAGCACGGCCGTCTCATCGGAACGATTGGAGTCATACGTCAGCCCCAGACTGGGAACATTTGCGGTGAGGCGCATGGAGCCTTGTCCTGGAACATGCACCAACGCGGGCAACGCCAGCAGGCTGTCATGCCGGAACAGGGCGAGGACCGTGCTGTGAGCCTGGTTCAGGTTGAATTGAAATGAGAACGGTGCGGGCTCGACATCCGCGTTCCACTCCGAGCTCAGCACGATCTTGTTGCCACTACATTCCACCGTCCACATGGGGCGCGTATGAGCGCCGGCCAGATTGCTGCGGTATTCCACTCGCAACGTGGATCCAGACCTGGAGGAGGATGCTACGTAGCCGCTCATGGGTCCGAGCGGCTCCAGCAGGTTCGCTCCGCGCCGGCCTTTTCCGAGGCCGTCAATATTCAGGCTCAAAAACGCCGGAGCGCTTGCGGAAAGTTGAGCTTCGATGCTGTCCGAGACATAGTGAAGGTTTGTGTCGTCGTCAGGCGCGGACCGTGTGGCAATTTGCGCCGCGAGCGGATGGCGAGAGGCAATGACGCCGGCGGCAGCCATGCCGGCGGTCTTGAAAAATTTCCTGCGTTCCAACATGGAAATATCCTTTCAAAGTTGCGATTGCTGCCCGCGAGATGCCGGGCAATACGATGCTGATCGGTTTCAGGCGGGCGTGATGGGTTCGGCAAGGATGACAACATCGAGAGGGCCAAGAAGAACATGCGTCAATCCGGCTTTGCTGGAAATGCACTCGTCCATGGGGCGCGCAAGACGGATGGGGCCCTGGGCTGCCGGCGTGAGGTTCAGCAGAAAGTAGTAGACCGCGCCCGCATCCTGGCGGCTGACAACCTCCACTCCGTAAGGAACTTCGATCAACGGTTTTATGGCGCAAGCGCTCGCCGCGGACCGGGCCAGAGTCTCGTAAAGTCCTTCTTCGGCGCGGTCTGCGCCGGCATAAAATGCCCATCCCTTGCCATACCTGTTGCACGTGATGGCGGGCCGGCCAGTCAACTTGCCTCCACCGCGAACAGCCGCCACAGCCTCCGCTCCTTCCAGCACCAGGAATTCCACGATGTCCGAGGGCAAAATGCCTACGTTCTGCTGGAGAAAACCACCTCCAGCTTGTCTTGACCAGTGAACGTTCCATCCTGTGCATTGTACTCGGTAAGATCAAGCTTTGCGACGGAGCTCACCCCGGCAATCGAGGCGAGCGGACCCGGGGCGAGCGCTCGCCTCATGCTGCCATCGCGATTTTGCGTGGCGGCACGGTTGTTGAGCACCAGTATGCCGTAGTTGGTAACGAAAGCGTGAAGGCGATCCACGATCGCGTCGTCGATGAGCCGCAGATTGGGAGCCAGGATCAGCTTGTACGGCGTATCGTCCGCTTGCAACGAAATCAAGTCCATGTTGCGTCCCAACACCTTGAAGCCGCTTTAATAACCCGGGAGTTCGTCATTGAGTCGGCCTTGGAGAGCGGTAGTAAGCCTCCCTCCGCGCCTCTTTCTTGAGAGTGGAAGAGGCGAGTCTTATGGAAGGACATGGATGGTCTGCCGTGTGCGAATATCTTCTGAAGAAGCACCGACTCGAATCTCCACCTGATCTGGCTCAAGCACCCAACTGTTGGCGGTGTCGCTCCAGTAACGCAGCGAATTGGCGGTGAGCGGCAGGCTCACCGTCTTGGTTTCGCCCGGAGCAAGATGGATGCGATCAAAGCCTTTGAGCTGCTCAATCGGCCGCTCGACCTTGGAATTGAGGTGGGTCACATAGAGTTGTACCACCTCATCGCCGCCACGTTGACCGGTGTTGCTCACATTCACCTTGACGTTGACTGTGCCGCCGGAGCGCAAGGACATGGAACTCAAGTGCAGCTTCGAGTACCGGAAGGTGGTATAGCTCAGCCCGTAGCCAAACGGGTAGAGAGGCTTCTGGCGCAGATACATGTAGGTCCGTCCGTGGCGTAGGTCGTAGTCTTTCATGGGCGGCAACTGATCCATGGAAGCTACCCAGGTTTCCGTGAGCCGGCCGGCCGGATCATAATCGCCGAACAGAACGTCGGCCAATCCATCTCCCTCTTCCTGGCTTCCATGGGTCATCTCCAGAATCGCCGGCACGTGCTGCTGCGACCATGTGGTGGTATACGGAAAGTTCGCATTGAGTACCACGATGGTATGCGGATTGGCGGCAAAGACTTCCTTGGCGATCTGCTCCTGTTCGAGCGATAGCGAAGTGCGGTCTACACCCTCATGACCCTCGCTCGGCAGGGTGCAGTGATGCCATCCTGTGCCTTCACAGGTCGGGCTGTTGCCGATGATTACGATAGCCACATCTGACTGCTGTGCCAGCTTTTTGGCTTGATCGAGATCAGAGCCTGATGCAAAGTTGACGGTCACCGCGGATCCTACGCGCTTGCGGATGCCGTCGAGCGGACTGACGGCGTAGGGCGAGGTTCCACCGTAAAGATCTTGTAGTACCTTGTCCGCATCGGGACCAATGACTGCGATTGATTTGAGCTTGCTTGCGTCAAGCGGCAGCGTTTTATTCTCATCCTTCAGCAAGACGATGGACTCGTCTGTGGCTTTGCGAGCCAAATCCTTGTGAGACTGCCAGTACCAGGGATCGCCCTTTGCGGGATCCACATCCGAGATGCCAATTCCTGAATACGGAACGCGGCTTGCGGGATCCAGCAGGCCGAGCCGAATCATCACACGGATCAGGCCGCGCAGATCAGTGTCGATATCCGCCTCGGTCAGCAGGCCCTCCGCGACTGCCTCTCGCGTCGCCTGCGTAGTCTTGGCATAGTTATCTATGAATTCATTGACGCCCGCATGAACGGCGCCTGCAACGGCCTGCGGCAAGGTTTTGTAGTAGTGGTGCTGCGTCACCAGATTGGTGATCGCGCCGCCATCCGAACAAATGATGCCGTCAAAGCCCCACTCTTTGATGACCACGTTCTTGAGCACCGGCTGTACAGCCATGGGAATCCCATTCCAGGCGTTATAGGCGGTCATGAATCCCGAGACATGGGCCTGCTCGATCGCCATGCGGAAGGGAACCGAATAGTATTCGCGGAAGAGTTGCTCATCGAAGTTCGACGAGCCGTTGGTTCGTCCAATCTCATTGCTGTTGGCGAGGAAATGCTTCATGAGCGAAGCGGAGAGCAGGTAATGCGGATTGTTGCCCTGCAAGCCTTTTACGTAAGCCACGGCCATCGTGCCGGTCTCGTAGGGATCTTCGCCGTAGGACTCTTCGCTGCGGCCCCAGCGAGGATCGCGCGCTAAATCAGCGTTGGGAGCGCGCACAATGAGCCCGCCGCGATGATAGCGTCCGGTGATATAGCGGGCTTCAAACCCCTCCACGCCGCCTGCCTGCTCCAGCAGGGCCGGGTCCCAGGTTTGCCCTAGACCGCGCGCTTGCGGAAATTGCGTAGTGGGGATAATCGTTTTTCCGGCTCCTTGCCAGTGACCTGGGCCGCCGAGAGATACGCCGTGCAAGCCTTCGATATGTCCAGTTCCAACGACTCCCAAACGAGGAACATCGCTCGAAGACATCATGCCCGCGGAGAGCGCCTCATTGCTGAGCATGTCAATCTTCTCATCGAGGGTCATCCGGGAGAGCAGATCGGTGATGCGCTGTTCGGCGGGTACATCCGGATTTTGAAACGGGTACTGGTACTGCTGTTGCGCGCTGGACAAAGCCGGGCAGCAGGTGAGGATAAGCGCTGCCTGGAGCAGCCTCATGCGAAAGAACGTCATGCGGAATGGAACCAGAGATGAAGGCATGGAGGAGATCCTCGGAGCGGATGGAACAGGGAAAGCTGACGTAAGAGTTCTGGCAGAGGAGATGCAGGGAGATTGACTTGGTGCGTTCGGATTCTACTTCCGTTATAAGATGACGGTTGACTCTTCTGGGAAGAGAACGGCAATTTGTTCGTCCTCCCTAAAGTTGACGAAATGTGTCTGACGTTTTGATACGTGCCTGGCTGGAGCGCTGTGATCTCCAGCCAGGCGGAGGTTTAGCTCGTTTGTTCCTGGTTAGAAGACGATCTTGACCGACGCAATGATTTGTCGCGGCGTGTTTCCTTGAGAGTTAGGCAGGGTTCCCAGGCCGGTCCAACTGGTTCTGGGCGAAAAGGCGGGTTTGTCGGCGATATCCGTGCTGGGCTCGCGCCAAGTGGGATGGTTGGAGCCGTTCAACGCCTCCATCCGGAACTGAAGATACATGCCCTGGCGAGGAAGGGGAAAGATCCGATTTATCGAGGGGTTCCATTGAGTGAAGCCTGGAGCGCGTATATAGCCCAGTTCTGGCGGTGTCGTCCGAGCCTGCCAGTCGGCTAAGGGCGTCCAGCAATCTGGGTTGTTATTGAACCAGTGGGCGCGCGTTTGGCCTCCGGGAGGCGAGTAGCTGTTGCAGCCGGACGCACCAAAGTTGAAGGTGCCTGAGGGTAGGCCGACAGGAGCGCCGGTCTGCCACAGGAGGAGAGAATCGAAGAGCCAGTCCTTGGTGAGATATTGCACGAAGGGTCCACCGCGCCTAAGGCCGGGTATGGGCAGAACCGCGTCCGTATTCAAGGAATTCCTTCTATCGTTGCTATCAAGCTCACTGATGAGATAGTCCGGGTAGATGAAGTCTCCGGCGTTGAGGTAGGCATCCCTATCCATCCAGTTGGAGTAGATGTAGTTGAAGATGAAATCAAACTTCTTTACGCGGCTTTCCACGCGTACGTTGAGAGAGTTGTAGTGAGTGCTTCCCGAAGGAACCCGTTCTTCTGTGACACCGTCGAAGAGCGGATAGCCTCGTTTGAGCTCCCAATCGGGAATCGTCGGGGATGCACCCAGCGGAGTGTTCCTCGGCAATACGCCAAAGAACGGGTTCTTGACAAGTGTTTCGCACTGGGAAAGGTCCGCATAGCATGCTTGCTGCAAGGCAGTGGAGATAATGCCTAGAGGGATATTTACGGGGACATGCTGGACTTGGGTGCCCAGATACTCAACGTCGAGCACCATGCCGGCAGGCAAGGCGCGCTGCACGCCAAAAGACCAGTGCTGGGTCCGGCGCAACTGGCGGTTCAGATCATTGTAGGAGATGCCATCTCCTGCGTCGGTTTCCAGGCCAAGGGAAGATCCGGTGGGCGCCGTCGCGCCGTCCGGATACGGCGTGCCGGAGTTGAAGTAATTGTCCGGTGTGTATGGATTAGGGTTGTCGAGCGTTGGGGTGAATGGGGTGGTCTGGCTAAAGCCGATATCGTCAACGTCCGGCGTCTCCCACGGATAGTAGAGTCCGAAGCCTCCGCGAACAACGGTATTGGCTATGGGTTGCCAACTAAAGCCGATCCTGGGCTGCCAGTTGTTCCATTGCACGGCAAAGGGCGTGCTCGGCTCTCCATTCACTCCGGCAAACTGAAGTCCTCCCAATAAGGGGCTGGAGAGATCAGGGGCATCGGCAAAGTTGACAGAGTTGGTGAGGGGATTGGTGCAGGTAAGACAAAAGCCGGCGTTGATGCGGTTATGGCGGTCTCGCGGTGACAATTCAACGTCCCAGCGCAAGCCGAGGTTCAGGGTCAGGTTGGGAAGAGCGTGGTATTCATCCTGGACAAAAAGAGCGTAGTAGTGGACGGTGACGAACGTCGGTTCATTCCAGTTGACGCCGCCCGAGGCTGGGTAGCCGAGGAGCAGATCGGCGAACTCGTTGCCCTCGCCTACGACAGGTTGCGTGGGATTTTCCTGGGAGAAGGCGGAGTTGAAGGTGAAACTTCCGTAGGGATTTCCCAGAACACCTGTGGGGGCCGCTTGGACATCCTCAAACTCGCCCCCATAGTGCAGGCTATGGCGACCGAGGAGCTGGGTGATGCTTCCCGAAAAGTCCGCATCGGCATCCATGTGCCCGTTGTCCGTATTGCCGAAGATCTGGGTGGCATCGGTCATAAAAACTTCCGGCATGATTCCCAGCGACGAGGTACCCACGGCAGGATCCGTGAGACCTACTTTGCCGGCGGTAAAGTTTTGGCTCACCGTCACTCCGTTCTCATTCATCGAGGAGTCGCGCGTGTATCCGGCCTTCAAGTCAACAACCAGGTTCGGCGAAAAGATATGGGTCCAATCCAGAATTCCGGTGTAGTCGGTACCGGTGTCGTGGGCTCCGTCCCATCCGAGGCCAGGGAAGCCGTTACCGCCAGTGGTGTCATCGTTGTATTGGAATAAGAAGACTCCATACATGCGGGTATTCTGCGAGAAGTTTTGATCCACTCGGCCGATGAACTGCGTGTATCCGTAGATATTGGGGGCAGCTACGATGTAGTTGTCCAGGATGGCCGAGTTGTTTGGCTTGGGAAACAAGTCAATAATCGCCTTGCCAATGGGACTGATATCGGCGGAAGGGATGGTGTCGTTGGAAAACTCGGTTCTTCCATATGTGACGCAGCCGCCGGATGCGTTCTTCTTAATACAGGCGGTCGAATTGGGATCGTAGATGGTGTAACCGCTCCCGGTAAAGTCTCCGCCGGCCTCTGCTGCAGTGGGCACGGTAGAAGTCACATCCATTGGTTCATGTTGGTCGAATTGCTCGTAAGAGCCAAAGAAGAAGGTTTTGTCTTTGCGGATCGGCCCGCCGGTCTGGGCGCCCCAGGTGTCGCGGGTGTTAATGGGCTTGCGAATTCCAGTCAGGTTGTTCTCCCAGGTATTCGCATTCAAGGCCGAGTTGCCGTAGTAGTCGTAGACCGCTCCATGGAACTCGTTGGTTCCGTCCTTGACGTTGGCGTTGAAGACGGCTCCCCCGGTCCGCCCATACTCCGCATCGTAGGGCATGACACTGGATTGCATCTGCTGGACAGATGCCATGTTGGGAGTAATGTACCAGCTCCCTTGATCGCTTACGGGAACGCCGTTGACAAAAAAGGCGTTTTCGTCGGTCTGTGCTCCGGCAGCCGCATAGCTGTCGGAGTTGTTTCTTAGGGTGAGATTGAACAGTCCGCCATTATTGGAGTAGCTGATTCCCTGGGTCAAAACCACGTCATCCCAGACCATCAGGCCGACGGTCGGCATGTTTTCCACCTTCAATTGGTCGAGAACGCCCCCGGTGCTGGCGGAGACAGTATCCAGTTCAACCGATCCTTCTGTCACCACCACCTGCTGAGAGACACTGCCAGGCTTCAGGGTCAGGTTTAGACCCAATTGTTGGGCTGAATCCAGACGGACGCGGTTGTAAACTTCGGTCTGAAAGCGCGGCGCCGTGGCTGTAACCGTATAGGTTCCCGGCAGTAGATAAAGCAGCGAATAGACGCCTCGGGTATCTGTCTTTGCGGAGGCGGAGACCTTGGTGTCGACATTGACCGCGGTAACGGTTGCATTTTGAATGACGGCGCCTGAGGGATCTTGCACCTCACCGGTAATCGTAGCGCGAAACTCCTGCCCGTAGACTGGGGTTACCAGTGGGGCCGTCAGGAGTACAAACGCTGCAAAATGCCGAAGATGAAGTTGCCAGGATAGGGTTCCGGCCAGCCGTCGAAACGCTGAGTGTTGGGTCGTTCTATTGCTCATTGTCTTTCTCCTGCCTCTCCTGTTGTTCTTGCCAGGCCTTTAGACCTCTCAGATCGG
>JAKAQS010000141.1 GCA_021819585.1 Acidobacteriota bacterium | reverse complement strand
TGTTCAGTCTCATGACATTCTTTACACGCTGTCTCGGGACATCCTTTACATCCCAGCGCCTATGTTTGGGGGTGAAGGGAGGGATGAGGGATGGCGTGGAGGATTATGGAGGTACGGGAGCAGCGAGTTCAGTTTGTGGTAGCGGCGAGCCGCCGGGAGAAGCCGCTGAAGGAGTTGTGCGCGGAGTTCAACATCTCGCGACCGACTGGGGCGTTATGGATCAATCGTTACGCAGAGTCAGGGCTAGAGGGGATCTGTGAGCGCAGCCGTCGGCCGCACGGTTCGCCGGTGCAGACGCCGAGGGAGCAGGAGCAGCGGGTTGTTGCCCTGCGGCAGGAGCACCCGGACTGGGGCGCACGGAAGCTGGAGGTGTTGCTGCGCGGCGAAGGTCTGAGGCTGACCCGCAGTTCCATCCATCGCATCTTGCTGCGCTACGACCTGGTGCGCGAGCAGGACCGGCACCGGGCAGCAGTCAAGCGCTTCGAGCGCGAGCGACCCAACGAACTCTGGCAGATGGACTTCAAGGGACCGAAGAACTGGCCGCAGCGCGTTGGCCCGCTGTCGGTCATCGACGACCACAGCCGTTACCTGATCGGGTTGAGCGCGGCCGGCAATCTGGACGGCGATTTGGTCCGCCAGCAACTGGAGCGGGCCTTCGAGAGCTGCGGTCTGCCCGAGGCGATGCTCATGGACCATGGCACGCCGTGGTGGAACTGGCAGTCCTTCTCGGGACGCACGCGGTTGTCGCTGTGGATGATGCGCCAGGGCATCCGGCTGTGCTGGTCGGGCATACGGCACCCGCAGACCCAAGGCAAGGTGGAGCGCTTTCACGGCAGCTTGCAGAGAGCCCTGGACCGGCGCGGAGGCCCGGGCGCGGAGCCGCAGGCGTGGCTGGACTGCTTCCGCCAGGAGTATAACCAACTGCGTCCGCACGAGGCCTTGGGCATGAGGACTCCGGCCAGCGTCTGGCGCAAGAGCGAGCGCCGTTATGATCCCGATCCCCCGCCCTGGGAGTATCCGCAAGGCGCCTGGGTGCTCAAGGTTGACTGCCAGGGAACCGTCGACATCCGCGGCCACCGCTGGCGCATCGGCAGGACCCTGGCCGGAGAAAGGGTCATGATCCAGCCAGTGGAGGAACGCCTCCTGGTCTACTTCTGCTCCACCCTGGTCCGCGAAATCGACCCTTCGATCCAGCGTTCGACGATCGTCGAACGCTGGATCGAAGCCCCACACCCAGGACCCTCCGCCATGTAAAGGATGTCCCGAGACAAAATGTAAAGGATGTCCCGAGACTTGACATCTCATCGAGATGTGGGTTCGCAGGAGCTCCCCGGGCAACCCAAAGACCACTCCCTCACCGGCTCAGAACCGCAACCTGAGTCGACTCCACCTCGGCCTCGTTCTCCGCGGCGTGTTCGCGCAGCACCTCTTCGATCTGGTCGAGTCCCCACTCCAGATCCTCGCGGCGGATCACCAGCGGCGGAGCGATGCGGATCACCCTCTC
This sequence comes from Acidobacteriota bacterium, assembly GCA_021819585.1. GTDB lineage: Bacteria > Acidobacteriota > Terriglobia > Terriglobales > Acidobacteriaceae > Granulicella. The sequence goes on along the minus strand of JAKAQS010000141.1, from coordinate 8,306 downwards.
ATGGGTCTCCTTGCACAGCACACCGCGCCGGCTCAGCGCCTCACACACCGGCCGCGCCGGCTGGTTCAGCTCAATGGCCAGCCAAAGCCCCCGCCCCCGTACCTCCACAATCCGATCGCTGCGCAACGCCCTCAGCCGGGAGAGCGCATACTCCCCCAGCTCGGCGGAGCGCTCAGCCAGCCGCTCCTCCACAATCACCCGCAGCGCGGCCCGCGCCACCGCGCAGGCCAGCGGATTGCCGCCAAAGGTGCTGCCGTGGTCGCCCGGCTGGAAGACGCCCAGCACCGCCGCCGAACTCAGCACCGCAGAGACCGGATAGAAGCCCCCCGAGAGCGCCTTGCCCACGATCACCACGTCCGGGCGGATCTGTTCATGCATGTAGGCGAAGAGTTTGCCGGTGCGGCCCAGGCCGGACTGAATCTCATCCACGATCAGCAGCACGTTCTTCTCCCGGCAGATCGCCGTAACCTCGCGCAGATAACCCTGGGGCGGGATGATGATGCCGGCCTCACCCTGGATGGGCTCGACGAGGAAGGCTGAGGTTTGGGGCGTGATGGCCCGGCGAAGAGCCGCGGCGTCCCCGAAGGGAACGGTGCGAAGACCGGCGGGGAACGGGCCAAAGCCGGAGCGGTACTGGGGCTCTGTGGAGAGCCCCACCACAGCGATGGTGCGGCCGTGGAAGTTATTCGCGCAGGCGATGATCTCGGTTTCGCCCGGCGCGATTCCCTTCACCGTCTCGCCCCACTTGCGGGCCGCCTTCAGCGCGGTCTCCACCGCTTCAGCTCCGGAGTTCATCGGCAGCGCTCGCTCGTACCCGGTCAGCTCATGCAGGTCACGCAGCAGCAGCGGTAGCTGATCGTTGCGGAAGGCGCGCGAGGTCAGCGTGACCCGTTGCGCCTGCTCCACCAGAGCGCGGAAGATCGCCGGATGGCAGTGGCCCTGGTTGACCGCCGAATACGCCGAGAGGAAGTCCAGGTAGCGCCGTCCCTCCTCATCGGTGACCCACGCGCCCCGGGCGCTGTGGATCACCACATCCAGAGGATGATAGTTGTGCGCTCCATACTGCTCTTCCAGATCCCTCAGATCACTCTCGAATCCCTGACTCTGTTCCACATCACACCTCCAGAAGCTCCGCCTGCATGGGGTCATCGGCATTGGATCCGCAGTGCAGGGACGGAGTGAGTTTGAGCACCAGACACTTGGCCGCGCCGCCGGCCTTGAGAAACTCATCCAACTCGATCTGCGTCACCTCAAAGCCCCGCCGCCGCAGCTCCTCTTCCAGCTCCGCGCTGATGCGGTTGAGGACGATCCTGCGGCCAAGGTTGACGGCGTTGCAGGCAAAGGCCAGGCCATCCCGCTCGCTGACGGCGATGCGCTTTTCCGCAGGATAGAAGGCTTCGATCTTCCGCAGGGACGCCTGGTCAAAGGCTGCGGGAACGTAGAGCAGCGATCCATCCTCCAGCGGCGCGAAGCAGGTATCCAGATGGTAGAAGCGCGGATCGACCAGATGCAGCCCCACCACCTCCACGCTCCAGATGCGCTCCAGCGCCGCATGGCTGGAGGGCGCGGTGCGGAAGCCATAGCCGGCCCAAAGGCGCATGCCATCGGCGGAGAACAGCGCATCTCCCTCGCCCTCAAAGGGCGTCTCCCGGGGCGTATCGATCACCGTGTATCCGGCCTCTTGGAACCATCTGCGGAACAGCGGTTCCTCCCCCTGCCGCTCACGATATGCAAAGCTGCTGAGCGCCACCAAGCCATCTCTGGCCAGACCGGCGTTGGCGGTGAAGACCATATCGGGCAGGCCGGCCCTGGGCTCGACCAGACAGATCTGCGCCATGGAGGAGAGCGCGTGGTAGAGGTTGCGCCACTGCCGCAGGGCGCGCTGCCGCGAGGAGTGTCCCAGGTTCCCTTCCATCCAGGGATTGATCACATAGCTCACCTCATAGACCTTGGGCGCGCACATCAGGAGCGCGGGCCGCGGCCGCGGCCCGTCCGGCGCCTGCCGCTGCAACGAGGGCAGATTCGACGCCGGCGAATCTGAAGTTGGGAACTTCGGACTTTGATTGGATCTTTCAACGAGCGCTTCAGCCTGCATGGCGAAATTCTTCTCCCGTTCTGGAGCATGGCAGGATGAGAACAGGCCCGTCAACACTAATGATTATGCGCAAATCGATGCATAGATATTCGCTCGGCGAGGACGCTCTGGAGACGTTCCCGAAGGCCATCCGGAGGAACAAATTCCGGCGGCAAACCAGGCTGCGCCGGGTTCCGAGATCTTCGACGAAGAAGCGCCGGTGGCGAGGCGAAGCGCGACGATGAGGTACGATCCGCGACGGCGAAGGACGAGGCGCGAAGAGATCCCGCTATCTCACGATGCCGCACAAGGACAGCCGGCGCGGCACGGCGCGCACCCTCCCTATGGCATTTTCAGTGTTGATGGGTACACCGAGGAGGGCTTGCGGCGGCGTTTTCATTGGGGAAAACACCCATCGAAGTCGAGGCGCCCCGTTACACCCGCACTGAAAACGCTGGTAGGCCGGCCAACCCGCCTCTCCGCAAATCCCGGCCCTGGACCCTCGGCCATCCAGCCGGTCCACTATAATCGGGCACTGGGACGGATACGGCCCCATAGCTTGCCATGCAACTCTTCTACAAGCGCTTTGGCGTCATTACGGGCTTCCTTCTGCTGCTTGGCCTGTTGGTCGTCAACGCGCTCATCACGCAACGCCAACTCCGCGGCATGATCGAGCACCAGGCGCGGGTGGAGTTCACCGAGCAGGTGCTGCTGGCGGTGAATCAGACGCAGTCGCTGGTGGAGGATGCGGACACCGGCGAGCTGGGCTATCTTTACACGGCGAACCTCCAGTACCTGCGGCCCTACACCCAGGCTTTTGAAGAACTGGGTCCGCAGCTCGACCTGCTCAAGAAGATGACCGCCGGCCATACCCCGGAGGCCGGCGAGGTGGAGCAACTGCGCGTGCTGGTCGAATCCAAGCTCGGCGACCTGGCCAGCAACATCCTGCTCTATCAGTCCGGGTACCCCGCGGTGGCTCGGCAGGTGATCCTCTCCGGACACGACCACCTGCTGACCATGGAGATCAACAATCTGATCGGCGAGATTCTGCTGCAAGAGACCTCGCTGGAATCCTTGCGCGCGGAGTCCGCCCAGCGCAGCGTTCGCCGGGCGTACGTCTCCATCGATCTGGCCACCCTGATCGCCATCCTGGGCCTGTGTTTTCTGGCCTACTACATCTTCAAGACGATGGCTCTGCGCGACCTGTACGCGCACCAGTTGCAGGAGCGCGAAGAGTGGTTTCGCACCACGCTCACCAGCATGGGTGACGCCGTGATCGCCACCGACAGACGCGGCAGCATCACGTTTGTGAACTCCATGGCCGAGCGGCTGATCGGCATCCCGTCCAACCAGGCCCTGGGCCGCGCGATCGGCGAGGCCTTTCCGCTGTTCCATGAGACCACCGGCAAGCCCATCGAGAATCCCTTCCGCAAGGTGATGGAACAGGGCTTCGTGATTGGCATGGCCAGTCACGCCATGCTGGCGCACAGCGACGGCAGCCGCATCGCCATCGACCAGAGCGCCGCTCCCATCCGCGACGCCCAGGGCCGGCTGGTGGGCATGGTGATCGTCTTCCGCGACGCGACCCAGGAGCGCAAGTCGCAGGAGGTGCTGCGCAAGACGGAGAAGCTGGCCGCAGCCGCCCGCCTGGCGGCCACCGTCTCCCACGAGATCAACAACCCGCTGGAGGCCATCGGCAACCTGATCTACATCGCCAAGACCACGGAGAACCTTCCTGAAGCCGCCGTCGCTCATCTCTCCATGGCGGAGGAAGAGTTGATCCGCGTCTCCCACATCACAAGGCAGACGCTGGGCTTCTATCGCGAGTCCAAGATGCCGGGCATGGTCGATCTACCGACCTTGGTGGAATCCGTTCTCAGCATCTACTCCAACAAGTTCCGCACCAAGCATATTCGCGTGGAGCGCGAGTTCCAGCCGTGTCCGCCCATCTACGCTCTCTCCGGCGAGCTCAACCAGGCCATCGCCAACCTGGTCTCCAACGCCGCCGACGCAGTCTCCAACGGAGGCTCCATCCGGGTGGGCATCGACTGCCAGAGGAGGGACGAAGAGGAGGTGGTGCGGGTCGTCATCCAGGACAACGGCCCGGGGATCGCTACCGAACATCGCGACCGGATCTTCGAGCCTTTCTTCACGACGAAGAAGGACGTCGGCACAGGCCTTGGGCTGTGGGTCACCAAAGAGATCATCGAGCGCCACGGCGGCAGCGTCGAGGTCCACTGCGCCACCGCCGAGGCCAACCAGGGAGAAGCCGCCACAACCTTCACCGTCACCCTTCCCGTTCGCCCGGAAGCCGAGAGCTTCGCCGGCGAAGACTCCGCCCAGAACAGCGCCGAGCAGGCTGTCTCCGAGTAAGGCGAACCAACTTCGACCCATCTTGATTCCGCCGATCCCGGCGCGGCCCTCCATCCGGGTGCCGGCCTCCTGCCCGGCAACGCGGTCGCACAACACCCGGAGCCCGCGCTGCACACGATGCAGCCATACCGAGGCAGGCAAGCAAGCCACACTCGAACCGGAAGCTGCGCTCCCGGCCGTAGGCGGACCGTGCTCTATGCTGGAAGACAGCCCCCATGCCCAACCCTCGCGCCGCGGCGCGGCTTCCTGAATGGTCGCTTCGTTCACTGGCCCGACGGCTCGCCGGTCTGGCGCTTCTGCTCTGGCTCTCGGCCGCGCTCACCCTGGCCGCCGCGCGCTGGGTAAACCCTCCCACCACGGCCGTGCAGATCGAGCGCCGCATTCAGGCCACGCTGGCAGGCAAGCCCTACACCAGGCGTTACCAGTTTGTGCCGCTCCAGAGCATCGCTCCCGACCTTCAACACGCGGTCATCGCCGCCGAAGACGCACGCTTCTACCAGCACCACGGCTTTGACTGGCAGGCCATGGAGATCGCCGCCGAAGGCGACATCCATGGCCGCCGGCTGCGCGGCGGCTCCACGCTCACCCAGCAACTGGTCAAGAACCTGTTGCTGGGCACCGAGCGCTCCTACCTGCGCAAAGGCGTGGAGGCCACCTTGGTTCCCGTAGCGGAGCTGGTGCTGGGCAAGCGGCGCATCCTGGAGCTCTACCTCAACGTCGTCGAGTGGGGGCCGGGCGTCTACGGAGCGGAAGCCGCGAGCCGCTACCACTTCCACACCTCCGCCCGTCGGCTCAGCCGCACTCAGGCTGCCGAACTGGCGGCCATCCTTCCCGCCCCGCGCCGCCGCCGTCCGGAGCGCATGGCCCGCTACAGCGCCATCATCCAGCAGCGCATGCGCCAGATGGGCTGGTGAGGGGCGACGCTGGCCGTAGCCTGTCGTGCCAAGCTGGCGGCGATAGGACAGTCCTCGCCCAGAGCCATCTCCGCTGAGCAGGGAATCGGCCTGGACATGAATCTGTGAGGAGGACATTCGAGTGAATGGGGCTTCATCCGCCTCCCCAGCCCGTGCTCGCCGTGCGGCCACCACCACGCAGGACTTCGATGACCGACCTGACCGCGCAGTTCGGACGTGGTTTCAAACGATCCAATCTCTCACAAATGCGGGCGTTTTCCCTTGCCTGGCCCCAGGCGCAGATTCTCCAGACACCGTCTGGAGAATCCGCAGATGGTCTTTCCACGAACGACACAGAGAAGCGCCCGGCCTCGACTGCACCCCTGGAAGCTCGCTTCGCCTTGCCCTGGTCTGCCCACGTCCGGCTTCTTTCCGTCAAAAATCCAGATACCCGCAGCTTCTACGAGTCCGAGGCTCTGCGCTCCGGCTGGTCCGTCCGCCAGCTTGACCGACAGATCGGCAGCCAGCTCTACGAACGCATCGCTCTTTCCAGGAACAAGGCCGCCATGCTGGAGGTAGCGGCAACTCCCCAACAAGCCGACGCGATGACGCCCGAAGAGGCCATCAAAGACCCTTTCGTTCTCGAATTCCTGGGCCTCAAGGACGAGTACTCCGAGTCCGATCTGGAGGATGCGCTCATCCGGCATCTCGCCGATTTCCCGCTGGAGTTGGGCGACGATTTTGCCTTCGTCGGATGCCAGCGACGGCTTCGCATCGACGACAACTGGTTCCGCGTCGATCTCCTTTTCTTCCACCGCCGCCTACGCTGCCTGCTTCTTACCGACCTGAAGATCGGCAAATTCAGCTACGCAGACGCCAGCCAGATGCACATGTACCTGAATTACGCCCGCGAGCACTGGACCAAGCCCGGTGAAAACCCTCCCGTCGGCCTGATTCTCTGCGCGGAAAAGCGCACGGCAGAGGCTCACTATGCCCTGGACAACCTGCCGAACAAGATTCTCACCGCCGAATACCAGACCATCCTGCCCGACGAGAAGCTCCTTGCCGAGGAGTTGGAGCGCTCCCGCAGCGAACTGGAACAACACCACTTCGGGAGAGGCGGAAGCAAATGTCCCTCTGCATGGATCAGGCCCTATGCTCCGGTGGGCCCGGATCGCATCGATGATGGCGCAGATAACTGAGATACCCAGACCCGGCGGCAGGCCATCGGAGTGGAGGGAGAGACGATCTGCCTCCCCTTGTACGCGCCGAGAGTCAACAGATCCTTGTCGCCTGCAACCAGCAAATCCGCCCTCGCAACGGCGGCGCACTCCAGAAACATATCGTCGTTCGGATCCCGGCAGACCTTGACCGCGCCGACATTTGCGACAGCTTGTGAGCGATACGTAAAGCACAGGTGCTACGAAGGCAGGGTGGCCGAGCTTTCGAGTCCAGTCGGGCGTGCGGGCTGAATCTGCTTCCACCGGTCCGCGAGCCAGCCGGGCAGTTGGCTTCTGCGGACCGGCGATAGACTGGTCAGCAACTGGGTGAGATAGCGTTGCGAGGCCACGTCATGCCGGCGGTAGATGCTGGTCAGGATGGCCAGGATGGCCGCCGTTCTGCCTCCTCGCGCATTCCCACCGAACAGGCTGCTCTTCCTGGTCAGGACCACCCGCTTAATCTCGCGCTCGCTGACGTTGTTGTCGATGCTGACCGCGCCCCGGGGGAGCGGAGAGAGCGCGGCCTACGACGGGGCCAGGCGGCGCAAAGGCTCCAAGGTCCACATCGCGCCGGATACGTTGGGCCATCTGCTGGCGCTCAAGGCCACGGCCGCATCCGCAGGCGGCCGCGAACAGATGGCCGCGCTGGCTGCCGCAGTGCAGGAGGTGACCGGCTCGACGGTCGAGCTGGCCTACGTGGACCAGGGCTACGCCGGCTCAAACGCCGCCGAAGTCTCGCAGCAGCATGGCATCCGGCTTGAAGCAGTCAAACATCCGCTGGCCAAGCGCTGCTTCGTGCTGCTGCCCCGCCGCTGGGTAGTGGGACGAGGCTTCGCCTGGGTGCCGCGCTTCCGAAGACTCGCAAGAGACTACGAACGGCTCGACACCACGCTCAAAGGCTTCCACTTCATAGCCTTCGCCGTCCTCAGGACAGCAAGACTCGTCCGAACAGCGATGCAGAGCGCCTAACAACCTCTCGAACCTGGAAGGGGTCCCGGGCGCCTTGACCAACCACACAAGTGGACCAGATCACCGGAGGACCTGATCGGGATCGACCCGAGCACATCTCCCATACCATCTACCTGAAGATTTAATTTTTCACCAACCTCCGGAACCACGCTGGCCGCCTGAGCTCTTGGAAGCCCGCAGAACCTTCGGGACCAACGAATCGCAAGACCGGTCGCGTTTTAAAACTATGCCACCTATGGGTGTATAATTATTTCAGGGGCGATCGCCATGCACAAAAGGGGCTTTTCATTACGCGAAGCGGCCGCGGTTGCAGAGATTCCAGAAAGCACGATTCGGACGGCGATTGAGAAGCGATCGATCAAGCCGCCTTCGTCCCGGGTCGGTAAGTCCATCCGCTACGAGTTTGATTTGAATGAGCTGCTGCTCATCAAGCTCCTGACGGCGTTTCCCTTTCCGTTACCGAAGGGGGACAAAGACTCCCTCCGCAAGCTCCTGAGCGAGTCTGCCGGCTCAGCAGGGCGGTGGCAGAGGAGGGGCCCCGATCTTCTGATAGAAAAAGGTGAACTGTCCGTATCGGTTCACTTCCATCCTTTGCGTGAGCAGCTTGTCCAGAATGTGAACCTATACCGTCAGGGGAGGGACCGGATTGTCTCCGATCCTGAAATTCTCAGTGGCGAGCCCGTCTTCAAGGGAACCCGTATTCCGCTGGTGCATATCGCGGGGTTGTTTCGCAAGAGCGTCAGCAAGACGGAGATTCAGGAAGACTATCCTGCTCTC
>JAKAQS010000140.1 GCA_021819585.1 Acidobacteriota bacterium | reverse complement strand
AGCAGCAGATCGCGGCGCAGCGTATGGATCGACTGGTTGATCAGTCCAGAGCGGTCGTAGGCGGTTGCGATCTCGACGCCGGGGGGAAGCGAAGGGGCAAGCGCGCGCAGCCGGGCCTTGACCGCCTGGATGACATGGAGCGCGTTCGTGCCGTAACGCATGATGACGATGCCGCCGACGGTTTCGCCTTCCCCCTGCCACTCGGCGGCGCCGCGGCGCACGTCTGGACCGAAGGTGACCGTGCCCAGATCTTTCACCAGTACGGGCGTGCCGTTCCTGGTGGCTACCGGAACGTTCTCCAAATCAGAGAGCGATCTGAGGTAGCCGAGGCCTCGAATCATGTACTCGGCCCCGTTGGCCTCCAGTACGTCTCCGCCAACCTCATTGCTGCTCTGCCGTACGCGGTCGATGACCGTGGCGGCCGAGATACCGTAGGAGAAGAGCTTGTTGGGGTCGAGGTTCACCTGGTACTGGCGCACGAATCCGCCGATGCTGGCGACCTCGGCTACCCCGGGCACGGTCTCGAGCTGGTAGCGCAGATACCAGTCCTGCAGGGTGCGCAGATCCGCCAGGCTGCGGGTGTGGGAGCGATCCACGATGGCGTACTCGTAGACCCAGTCGGCTCCGGTGGCGTCTGGCCCGATGGACGGATGCACCCCGGCGGGGAGCTTGCCCGTAATCTGCTGAAGGTACTCGAGGACGCGCGAGCGCGCCCAGTAGAGATCGGTTCCATCCTTGAAGACGACGAAGACGTAGGAGTCTCCGAACATGGTCTGCGCCCGTACACTGTTGACGTTGGGAGCTGAGAGCAGTGCGGTAACAATGGGGTAGGTGACCTGATCTTCAATCACATTGGGTGGTTCGCCCGCCCATGAGGTGTGAATGATCACCTGCACATCACTGATGTCGGGCAGCGCATCCAGGGGAATGTGCTGGAAACACCAGACTCCGGCGATCACCAGGAAGATGGCGCCGGAGAAGACCAGGAAGGGATTGCGTGCGCACCAGGCGATGATCTTCGAGATCATTCCATGCCTCCCGTGACGTCCAGGCTGAGCTGCAGGGTAGCCAGGGTGCGGCCGTCACGTTGGACCTCGACGGCGGTCTGCCAGGCGCCGCCCGAGGGCAGTTGCACCGTTCCCTGGTAGAGGCCGTCGGCTCCTTTGTGGAGCGCGACGGACAGATGCTGTGCCGCCATCCCCATCTCCGGCATGGCGGGAAGGAACAAGGCGGCGGTGACGGTCAACCCTTCCGCCTCTGGTCCGGAGAGCGGCTCTCCATTGGGAGCCGTGAGCTTGACGCGCAGAGCGTCTGTGCCCGTGCGCATCGGGGAGGGTTGGGTCGTGAGGTCGATCTGCACCTGTGCGGCCGAAGCCGGACCGGCGGCGGTGGAGGGCGGTGGCGGCGGGGGTGAAAAGCCTGCGAGGGCCTGAAGTTGTGCCTCTGAGTCCACTAAAAAGTTGGCCGAACTGACGACCTGTTCGCCGTTCTTGAGGCCGCTGAGGATAACCACCGAGTCGTTGACCTGCGGACCGGTCTGAACGACACGTGGTTCAAGGTAGCCCTGTCCAAGAGAGACAAAGGCGATTGACCTCTCGCCGGTCTGAAGGATGGCCGAGGCAGGTACGACCAACTGCCGGCCGAGGGAGACGTCGATCCGGACGTTGACGTACATGCCGGGCTTCAGTACGACGCCAGGATTGGAGAAGATCATGCGCACGCGCACGGTGCGTGTGGCGGGGTCCACCTGGGGAAGGATCTGGTCGATATGGCCCCGGAAGGTCCGGCCCGGATACGCATCCACGGTGACCTGACCGGGGTCGCCGGGGCGCAGACGGCTGACCTCATCCTGAGAGACGTTGGCGTAGACCCAGACGGTGGAGAGATCGGCAATGGTATAGAGCCGGGACTGGGGCTGCGCGTAGGCGTTGGGTAGAGCCTCCCAATCGGTGATATAACCGGAGGCCGGAGAATCGATCGTCATGTTGCGCTGTACCTTGCCGCTCTGTTCCAGATCCGTGATGGCCTGGGGCGGAACGCCGAACTGCCGCAGCCGCTCGGCAGCGGCCCGGAGCAGCCAGTCTCCCTCCGCCGTCGCCATGCTGTCCGTTCCGGTGGGTTTGCCGGCCGCGGGGTGGGTCTCCGGTGCGAAGGTTTTTTGATTCTGCCGCGCCAGAAGAAACTCCTCTTCGCTGCTGACCAGGTCCGGGCTGTAGATGGTGAAGAGCGGCTGTCCCTTGCGCACATACTGGTAGGTCGCGTTGGCGTAGACATCCTGAATCCATCCGGAGAAGCGGGTCTGCACATAGGCCAGCTTCTCTTCATCCACGTCGACGTTGCCAGGGACATCCAACTCGTCCTTCAGGTCGGTGAAGGTGACGGGCGCGGTGGTCACGCCGATCTCCTGCAGACGCTGCGGCGAAATCTGGAACCGAGATGCAAGTGGCTCGGGAGCCAGTGGGGATGGTGTCATGGCGGAGCGCGAGGGCGCGGTCTGGGCTGATGGCTGCGGTCCTCGCGCGATGACCGGATCTTCCACGGAGGTTGGAGATGGAGTCCAGAACCTGGGCCACACAGAATGCTGGCGCAGCACCAGGACAAGAGCGCCGCCGAGCAGAATGCAGGCGGAGACGGCGGCTGCCAGGGCAAGCTGATAGGTGCGTGTCTTCACGGTTGTACCTCCGGTGTGAGTGGCTGAGACGGGCTGGGCGTGAGCTGCTGAAGCTGGTCGATGGTCGCTCCGGTGGCCATTTCGAGGTCAGCCAGGCGCGCATCGAACTCTTCGGCTGCCTGCACCCAGGCGAGATCGGCGTTGATCACCGTCATCTGGCTGTCCAGCAGATTGAGAAAGTCTGTCTTGCTGTTCTCGTAGGCGATCACGCTGGATTGCAGGGTGGCCTCAGCCTGGGGCAGAAGCCGGTCGTGATACAGGCTGGCGAAGCGCTGCTCCGCCTGCGCCTCGGCCAGTTGCTCGGCGATGGCGCCGCGCGCCTGGTTGCGGAGATTGGCCAGTTCGGCGTCCTGCGCCGTGGCCTGCGCTGTGGCCGTGGCGATCTCGGCGTCGTGCTTGCGGTGATTCAGCCAGGGAAGGTTCATCGAACCTTCCACCAGGTAGCTGTTGCGCAGGTTGTAACCGTAGGGCATCAGCATGTATCCGGCGGTCACCGCGAAGTCGGGAGTGTAGGCTTTCTTCGCCAGCAACTGCTGTTTGTGGCTGCTCTCCGCGGCCGCCTGTGCGGCCACCAGGTCAGGCCGCGAGGAGAGCGCAAGATCCTCCAGAGTCTGCGCCGAGGGCAGCGTGGCCAGAACCGCATACTGGCCGCCTGCGGTCAGCGGAGCCTCGGGATCGCGTCCCAGCAGGGTGTTCAGGCGGGCGCGCGCGGTCTCCGCGTCGCGATCAAATCGGATCATGTGTTCGCTCAGTTCGGTTAGCGCCACCTCTGCCTTGAGGATGTCCTGCTGGGAGACGGTGCCAACCGAGTACCGGATGCGCGCCGCCTGGATCGACTGGCGCGCGATGCGCATGTGCTCATCGTGAATCCGCATCTCTTCCTGGGCCAGCAGCAGATCGTCGAACGCCTTGTGCACCTGCACCCGGACTGCGAGGCGGACCTGGTCCAGTTGTGCTCTGGCCACGTCCACCTCCGACTGCGCCACGCTGGTGCGCAGAGCGCGCTTGCCGAGGCCGGGAAGCGCCTGGCTGACGGTGAACATGTTTTGCGCGTCGTTGTAGTTCCAGGGCTGGGCCAGCGGCACGCCCCAGCCGCTATACATGGCAGAGGGATCCTCGAGCGCACCGGCGGCGGGAAGATGCGCCTGGATGGCGGCGACGCGCCGGACGGCGACCTGGATCTCAGGGTTTCGGGTCAGCGCGATCTGCTCAGCCTGGTGGAGCGTAAGCGCACGAGCGGAGTCCGGTGGCGTCGAAGTTGGCGACAGGTTGAACAACGTGACAAAGGCGGCCAGGGGATCGTTGTCGCCGGGTGGCTGCGCAAAGGCAGGCCAGGTAGATAAAGCTGCAATGAACCATGCAGCGATCAGACACTTCATCGCTTCCTCCAGTGGGTACACGGCGAAAGAGCCGGACGCGCCTCGCGGCGGCGCATGAAAGCACCGCAATGCTTGCGAGGGCGCATGCGGAAGCCCAGGCGGGAGCCCGGGTTCCATCTGCTATGGAAGAGGTTCTAGATGCGAAGAATGAAGCCCCCACCGGGCGGAATGCCGGGAGGAAGATACGCCCGAGTCCCCAGGCGGAGGTCAGCAGCGTTTCTGGGAGACTCCGCAGGAGCGCCATGAAGCAGGAGGGTTGTTTGTGAGTGCTCAGGCAGGAATGACGATCTGGGAGCGACGATGGCGGTATCGTCGCGGTGTATCTGGCAGCAGGAGGCCATCGGGCCGCCCTGACCACCCGGGCTGCTGGTGACCATGGAGCCCATGGAGCAACCTGGCGCCATGTTGCGGCAGCATGGCGGCATCCCCGGCGTGCGAGCCGATAGCAGGCTGCAGGCAGATGCGGGGAGCGCACTGCAAAGCAGCGCAACCAGAAGCATCCACACCGCCATTTTTCTTCTGCCCTTCATGAGGCGCCGTTCCACAATCCATCATAAACCTGCGGGAGGGCAGTGTGCCGGAAAAGGCATAATTCACGCGAGCGTCTGCTGCGATACTCTGAACGGATGGCAAAGCGACGAATTGGCGTCCATGTGGGAACCGGTGGTGGGATCTTTACGGCAGTGCAACGGGCCGTGGATGCGGGAGCCAATACCTTCCAGATCTTTACCTCCAGCCCCCGCCAGTGGAAGCCCTCCGCCGTAAAGCCAGAAGACGCGGCAAAGATGCGCCAGTTGCGGGCGGAACTGGACGTGAACCCGGTGGCGGTCCACGCCAGTTATCTGATTAACCTCTGCTCCCAGACCGAGAGCGTGCGGGAGAATTCAGTGGCAGCGTTTCGCGGTGAGGTGGAGCGGGCGCTGGCTATCGGCGCGGAGTTTCTGGTCCTGCATCCGGGCAGTTGGAAGGGGCTGACCCGCGAAGAAGGGCTGCGGCTGGCGGAGGAGGGGATCGAGCGGGCCATGGGCACGCTGGGCGGCGGATGGAAGTGGCAGGACCACAACTTCCGCATCCTGATCGAGAACACCGCAGGAGCGGAGTTCTCGCTGGGAGGGAGCCTGGAGCAGGTGGCCGAGTTGGTGGAGGCTCTGCAGTCACGCGCTCCGGTTGCGGTCTGCCTGGATACCTGCCACATCCACGTGGCGGGCTATGACATCGTCTCTGCCGAGGGGTATGAAGAGACCATGCGCACGGTCGGAGAGGCGGTGGGGTTTGAGGCCGTCAAGGTATGGCACTGCAACGACGCCAAGGCCCCCATGGGCTCAAAGCTGGACCGCCACGAGCATATCGGCGAAGGAACCATCGGGCCTGCTGCTTTCCAGCGGCTGTTGCACGACGCTCGTTTCGAGCACGCGGCGTTTATCGCTGAGACTCCGGTCGAAGAGCCGGGCGATGAGCTGCGCAACGTGATGGCGCTGCGCTCGCTCTCCGCCGGATAGGGCTTTGTGGAGGGAGGCGCCGCGACGGCAAGCGAAGCCCCGCGCATCGCGTGCTTCGCCGGCCTCTGCGCTTGGCCTGCACCCGTCGACTACCTTGCCTGCCGGTTTAACGCCCTCGGCTTGGCTGCACGGCTCCAGCGCTGCCCGAAGGGCTCTTGCCCCACACGCTATCCAGGAAGAGGTAGCGCCGGCGCTGGGTATCCGGTTGCGCCTCCGAGTCCGTGTTGAAGTGCATCACCTGCCAGTAGCTGCCGGCCTGATAGGTGGGCCAGTCCGGAAGGTCAGGAGCGTTGGGGTTGCCGTTGCGGGCAAAGTTGGTCCAGTACTGCTGAATCAGATCAGAGAGCGCGCGATCCTCAGGCCGCCAGTGGGCTCCCTGGCGCGAGTCCAGTGTGCCGAAGACGTACTCGATGTCGTCGGAGTGGAAAGCTCCCGAGCCGGGATGGTGGAATTGGTCCGTGGGCGACGGCAGGTCGAATCGGTAGCGATAGGTGGGAGCCTGGCCGGTGGCCACATGGGCCTCCAGCCAGCGCCAGGTGGAGTAGGCGATAAAGCGGTCTCCGGCAAAGTCCCCGGCGGACTGCACAGCCTGCGCGTCGCTGTTGGCGGGATAAAGGCTAAGGAACTTGTCGGCATTGGCGCCGAACTGCCTGCGCGCCGTGGTGGTGAAGCCGGCCGCCGTGGTGGCCACGGGGGCAAACAAGACCGCGCCTCGAACCTCATCCGCGTTCCATCCGGCCAGCAGCGGAATGTGGGCCTCTTCCCCGGCGGCGTAGAGGCTGGGCAGGCTCGCGGGGAGAAAGTAGCCATCGATGTCCGGCGGGAAGGCATCGAAGCTGCGGAAGGCGGCCGTGTTGGCCAGAGTCGAGGCGGGAATCTTGCGCAGCGCGGCCAGGTCATCCGTCCCCAGGGCTTTCTTCACCAGGGCTGCGTCGCTGATTTCTCGGCTTTGCAGCGGCCCCCAGGGAAGCCCGGAGCTGAAGAAGCCGGCGCCGCTCTCGCCAATGGCCTGGGCCAGCAGATCTTTGGAGAGCGGCGAGGCCATTTGGGCGCTCACCGAGAAGGATCCGGCCGATTCGCCAAACAGGGTGATGTTATTCGGGTCGCCGCCGAAGGCGCTGATGTTGCGCTTGACCCAGGCCAGGGCTGCCGCCTGGTCCAACAGGCCGTAGTCGCCCGCCGCGTGATGCGGCGACTCGTCGGCCAGCGAACGCAGGGCGAGGAAGCCCAGCATTCCCAACCGGTAGTTCATGGAGACCACCACCACGTTGCGGCGAGCGAGATACTCGCCATCCTGGCGAGCCTCTGATGTGCCGCCGGCGGTAAAACCGCCGCCGTAGATCCACACCATCACCGGCAGGCTGTCGGGTTTGGCTCCGCTCGGGGTCCAGACGTTCAGCGTCAGGCAGTCCTCACTGGCCCCGGGGTCGTGGAAGATCATGTCCGGAAAGGCGCCGAACTGAATGCAGTGGGGGCCGAAGGCCTTGGCGGTGCGGACGTACCACTTGCGATGCGGCTGCGGCGGTCTCCAGCGCAGCTTGCCCACGGGCGCCGCGGCGTAAGGAATGCCCAGAAAGGCGCGTACCGTCCGATTCTGTTCGTAGAAGCCCTCCACCTTGCCTTTGTCCGTGCGCCCCCACGCCGGGTGATTGAGCATCCTGTAACGGCCGGATGCCTGTGCGTTCGCGGCCAGGACACTGGCAAAGACCATGGCCGCAGCCAGGGCGAGACGGAGCGGGCAGGGAAACGGCCGGCGAACGCGCATACATCCTCCAGGTTCCTCTTGCGTCAGCGATGAGGAAGCTTTCTTATCATAGGACACGGCTTGCGCAGCCAGGCGGTGGAACCATGCAAGTTGCCCTCGCACACCCTCGTGGATGCCCACCAGACCCTTCGCTGAGGCGGCTGGAGCGCGGTCAAAGTCAAGCGCGCCGGCCGGCAGCTAACCGCTGACCGGGAAGAGAAGATTCAGCTACTGATTTTGGATCGCGCGTACTGATTTTGGATCGCGCGCCGGCGCAGTTGAGGCCGGCTGACGCCCTTTGGCCGCGCCCGGCGGTGAGCGAGTCAATCGGGGCCGCTGCCGGGGTGGAATGAAAACGCCACTGCAAGTCCTCCTCGGGGCGCCCATCAACACTGAAAATGCTATAGCGGAGGATTGTCTCTTATCGGCGATCCTTCGCCTGAATACCCTCGGCGCATCCACCGAGCGGCCCCTCCTTCCGTCCAGGCCGTGTTCCAGCGCCAGCGAGTTCAAAGGGCCAGGAGCAGGCGGCTCAGCCGGCGGAAGCTGCGGCAGGATGCCCGAGATGCTTTGGACGCATCCGCAGCGCTTTTTACTTTGCCTCGGCAAGGTAGCAGCTTCGCGATGGGACGCACCGCGACAGATGGACGTAGTGATCGTCCGGTCCAGCCGGGCTCATGGTCAAAAGGCACCAGTAACTGGAAGCTGTATCCACTCCGGGCAGCCACGACGCGGAGTCCTGCGCCGTCGAGCCATACGGATTCTTCGTACGCAGGCAACGGCAGGGCTGGTCGAGATTACCTTCAGGCTGTGTCATCTCCGGTTCGTCTTCCTTTCTGAGCAAGTTCGGTCAGCCTCCGGCAGGCCGCCCTTCAGCCGGCGGCGCCGGGGTCGCGATCCATCTGCCCGGCGGCCAGCAGAACGGTTCTGTAGATCGCAACCGGAAACAACTGCACCTTGTAAGCATTCATCGAGAGCGGCATCGCGCCTGTCATCGCAGCATGCCCGGCGGCTCTGGCCGTCTCCATGGTGATGGGCTTGCCGGTAAGCTCGGCCTCCGCCTCAGCCGAGCGCCGGACGACGGGTGAGGCCGCGCCCATGGTCACCACGGCGCGGCGGCAGACGGCGCCATCCATCTCCAGCACAACTCCGGCATCGGCCAGGGCCCAGTCGTGGCTCTCCTTGTCGCCGTACTTCTGATATGCGGAGCGCGTTCCGGCCTTGGGCAGGGGGATGTGAACCGCGGTGAGGATCTCGTCCTCTGCCTTCACGTTGAAGCGGTGCGGATTCGAATCGGGCTGCACGTAGAAGTCTTTGATGGCCACGCTGCGCTTGCCCTTCGACGCCGAGACAAGCTCGATGCCGGCGTCCAGGGCGAGCAGGGCGACGGCTGCGGACGATGGCGCCACGGAAGGGCATCCTCCGTAGTCCATGATGGCGTGATATTGATTCAGGCCGGAGAAGGCAAAGCACTGGTCCTTGCCCTTGCGAATGCACTCGAACTGAGCGGAGCGGAAGTACCAGCACTGCAGTCCCTGCAGGATGTTGCCGCACACGGTGGCCACATTGCGGATGTGCGGCGTGGCCGCGTGCCCGCAGGCATCGGAGAGGACGGTGTAATGCGCGCGGATCGCCGGGTCGGCGGCGATCTCCGCCAGGGTGGTGAGCGCGCCAATGGTCAGCCCTTGATCCGTGGCGTGAACTCCGCGCAGCTCCTTGATGTTGCGAATGTTCACCAGGCGCGTCGGCTGGTCTGTTCCGTTCTTCATGCGGTCCAGAAGGTCCACGCCGCCGGCCTTGATCACAGCGCCGTTCTTCAACTGCGCAAGCGCGGCATCGACGGAAGTACAGTCGGCAAGAGAGAAGGAGTTCATAGCGCCTCCGCTTGAGGTAGGGGCTGGTTCAGGGCCGCCAGGACCACGGCCGGCGTCATGGGCAACTGCCGGATGCGGACCCCGGTGGCGTTGTAAAAGGCGTTTCCGATGGCCGCCGGCGTGGCGATGATGCCGCCCGGCTCTCCAATGCCGGAGGCGTCCGTCGAACTCTGCCCAATGTAGGACTCGATCACGTGTACCTCGATCTTGGGAATCTCCTGGGCGCCGGCAATCTTGTACATGTCAAGGTTGGGGTTCACCATAATCCCGTAGTTCGGATCCAGCAGCCGGTTCTCAAACAGCGCGTAGGAGAGCCCTTGAATCACGCCGCCGTTGATCTGGCTCACCAACTGGCGGGAGTTCATCGGCCGTCCGCAGTCATGCACCGCCAGCACATGCTTCACGTGAATGCGCCCGGTCTCCGTATCCACGGCCACCTCAGCCACGTCCACGCCGCCGTAGGTGTCGTAGCTGTTCCGAGCGTAGTCCGGGATGCGCCTGGCCTGCGCGGAGACCTGATCGGTGTCCATCCGGGCCGCGGCGCTGCGGAAGGCCATGGGCTGGAACTTGCCCGAGGCGCTGCGCACCATCCCATCGCTCAGCGTAAGGTCGCCGGGTTGGACGCCAAGCGCGGGAGCCACGCTGGCCAGGAACTTCTGCGCGGCCTGCCAC
>JAKAQS010000139.1 GCA_021819585.1 Acidobacteriota bacterium | reverse complement strand
CCAGCGCTCTCAGTTCATCGATCTGGTCGTCCATGGAGTCACCTGTCGAGCTGCCCATCCGCCCCTCTGGGGGATGGAAGCTGGAAGAAGAGACGTACTCTCCCCTTTTGGGGAGACCGACGGCGGGGTTGGGAGATCTTTGGCTCAGAGACCCTGCTTGCGAAGCCGCTCGCGCAACTCCGGGGAGATCCGATCGCGAAACAGCGCCGAGACCATACTCGGAATCGGAGTCGTAACGGTTACCAGCGTCCATAGCAACATGGAGATAAACACGCCGACGATCGCCAGCGTCTCCAGGCTAATGGAGATGCTGGTAGGAATGCGCAACAATGCGGCGGCCTTCTTGTCATACAGATGCAGGTGCTGCACATTGCTGATGTGACTGATCGCCTCCACCCGGTGCATCACCAGCGCCGCCAGCAGAAACGCCGCAAAGGAGAGCGTTGTAATGGCCAGAAGCATCACATCCCATGTGCGATGCACTCTCTGGCGCTTGCGGCAGTAACTGCAGCCGTATAGATGAGCCTCGTAATCTACCCGCAGATCAGGCGAAATGCCGGAGATGTCATAGCGCCATCCCGATAGAATCGCGCCCACCACTGGATCATTGCAGACCTCATTGCCGGCTTCGCGGGGATGGACTTTTCCTGTAGCCATGAGCCTAAGATGCTCCGTCTATCCTAGTCGATTCCCCGCCCGGTTGAAAGCCCAACCCGTAATGGCGAACCGCCGGAGCATTTCCAGAATTGCCGCGCTCGGAAGCCATCGCCTTCAGGTCGATACGACCCACAAGGAGCAGCCTCCAGGAACTCCTCTGGATCATGGCCATCACCATGCAGCGGCTGGATCTTCCCTTGCCTGTTGAAATGGACATCTCCGCGGCGCCTCACCCCTGAACGATGATCCATACGGGCCCTACAGCGTGATCGGCTCCAGCGGAAGATGCTGCGAGGCCAGCAGCACGCGATTTCCCAGCAGGCTCCTCCGCCGGCCTATGGCCTGCTCAGCAGCCAGCCGCGCCAACTCGGGCAGATTGTTCTGCTCGGAAAGATGTCCCAGCACAATGGTATGCGCGCCACCGTCGTAGTCGTGCTCGAGAAACTCCGCTGCCGCCGCATTGGACAGATGACCCACCCGGCTGAGCACTCGCTGCTTGACGCTCCATGGATAGGGTCCGTCTTTGAGCATCTCCAGGTCGTGGTTGGACTCCAGCAGCAGCACATCCACGCCGCGCAGCGCCATCTTCACATTGGGCGGCACATAACCCAGGTCGGTGGCGATCGCCATGCGAATCGACTCGCGGCGCGCCTGGAAGACGAACCCGCATGGATCAACAGCATCATGCGGAGTGGTAAACGGCATCACGTCGATCTCTCCAACCGCAAAGCTCTGCCCCGCGCGAAAGTACTCCACCTCGGGAAGCGAGCTCCGCTCGTATCTCTCCTTCCGTGAAGATGCAGCCTCCGCGGGCTGAGTCACGTCTTCCGCCGGAGGAGCGCTCTCCAGCTTTTGGCGCCGCACCTTTTCCAGCCACTGCGCATAGCTCATCGTGGCGCCCGGCGACAGCATCCTCATCCAGGCACGATGAGTCGACTCCGTAAAGAACACAGGAATCTTCAACCTTCGCGCCAGGACAGATAGCCCGGCGACATGGTCCACATGTTCATGGGTAATCAGGATTGCGTTCAAGCTCCGCGGATCCTCGCCCACCAGCTTCATCCGCTTCATCAACTCCCGGCAGGACATGCCGGCATCCACCAGGAGCCGCGTCGACCCCGCTGCGATCACCGTCGCATTGCCCTTGGATCCCGATGCCAGGATGGTCATCCGCACCCATTAAAAATACTCCCCTGCCCTGTGATGAATCCGCCTCACTCCTCGAAGAGCGTCCTCCCGCTCCGAGAGCGGAGTCTGATCCATCCAGCATTGCCGGGCGCTTCCGCGAAAACTTCGTCCGGAGACGCACGGGAGAGCGCCATCGCCGAAAATCCGGGCTTGCCCTTGAGCCCGGACCTCGGGCGCAAGCCCTCCATCTCCAAACCTGTCACCCCAAGCCTTTGGATCTTCGCATCAAAGATCTCTTACCGGCGCGATAAAGCTCACCACGGAGCGCATCACCACCTCATTGCGCTGATTCAGAACCACCGTGCTGGACTTCACCACGCTGATCTCCGGTCGTGAGGCTGAGCGCCGGGCGGAGAGGATCTCGGTTTCCGTATGCAACCAGTCTCCCGGCCGCACCGGCTGGGTAAAGCGAATCTCCTCCACGCCCGCCCCGATCATTCCGCCGGCCACCCGCAGCGACTCGACGCGCAGCCGCATCGCAATCGCGGCGGTCATCCATCCGGAAGCCGCCAGGCCTTTGAAAAAGCTCTTCTCCGCCGCAGCCTCGTCCAGATGAAACGGCTGTGGATCGTACTTTGCGGCAAACTCCTTGATCTCTTCCGAAGTCACCTGGTAGCTGCGCAGCGAAGGAATCTTCATCCCCGGATGGAAGTCCTCAAAATACAATTCATCCTGCAAAACTCACTCTCCCCTGTTTTCTACGCTCCGTAGGTATAAAACCCGCGTCCCGACTTTCTTCCCAGCCAGCCTGCATCGACCATCCGCACCAGCAGAGGACAGGGTCTGTACTTCGGATCGCCCAGCCCATCCTCCAACACCCTCATGATATCCAGACAAACGTCCAGACCAATAAAGTCGGCCAGGGTCAGCGGCCCCATCGGATGCGCCATGCCCAGGCGAAAGATCTCATCCACTGCCTCCGGTTTGGCGACGCCCTCCATCACGGCAAACATCGCCTCGTTGAGCAACGGCATCAGCACGCGGTTGCTGACGAACCCGGCAGCGTCGTTGACCTCCACAGGAGTCTTGCCCAGATCCAGCGCCAGCGCTCGCACCGTCTCAAAGGTCGCATCCGAGGTCTGCAAGCCGCGGATCACCTCCACCAGCTTCATCATGGGAACCGGATTGAAAAAGTGCATTCCTATCACCTGCGCCGGCCGTCGAGTACACGCAGCCAGCTTGGTGATCGAGATCGACGAAGAGTTCGACGCCAGAATGGCATCCGGCCCCAGCAAAGCATCGAGTTCGCGAAAGATCGCCTGCTTGACCTCCAGGCGCTCGGTCGCCGCCTCCACCACCAGGGTGCATGCGCTCAGCTCCTGCGCGCTGCGCACGGGGTGAATCCGAGCGAAGATCGTGGGCGCCTCGGCAGGATCAATCTTGCCCTTGGCCGCCTCCCGGTCCAGGTTGGCGCGGATGGTAGCCAGGCCGCGCTCCAGCGCCGGCTCACTCACCTCATACACCATCACCTCAAAGCCCGCCCGAGCACAGGCGTGGGCGATACCATTGCCCATTGTTCCCGCGCCCACCACTCCCAATCGACGCTCGCTTTGACTCATGCACACACTCTCTCTTTCCTCGCAAAGCAGGGCCGTCGATTCAGAGTCAACCGGACCAACCCAATGCTTTGCGGCCGATAACCCGGCTCGGGGCAACCTCCACTATACGTCCGGAGATGCCCCCGTGCATCTCACGCCGTTCGATCTTCAGACGCCGGCGATACTACACTTACCCTCGGAGAACCCCGCCTTGCCAAGCCCCACCGTCACCATCCTGGAAGCAGACAATCTCCCCGCCCTGGCTGGACTGCCTGACTCGAGCGTGGACCTCATCTACGTCGATCCGCCCTTCAACACTGGCGTCACGCAGCGCCGCACGCGCATACGCACCGTCCGCGACGCCGCCGGCGACCGCACCGGCTTCGGAGGTCAGCGCTACCGCACGGAGAAGCTGGCCTCAGAGCCGGTCTACGCCGACATCTTCGACGATTACATCGGCTTTCTTCGCCCTCGAATGGCCGAAGCACACCGGGTGCTCAAGCCGACCGGATCTCTGTTTCTCCACCTCGACCCGCGTGAGGTCCACTACGGCAAGATCATGCTCGACGAAGTCTTCGCTCTGCGCGGCGGAGCCGGCCGCAGGTGCTTCCAGAACGAGATCATCTGGGCCTATGACTACGGCGCGCGCCCGAGCCGGCGCTGGCCCGCCAAGCACGACAACATACTTTGGTACACCCGGAACCCCGATCGTTACACCTTCCATCTGGACGCCTCCGACCGCATCCCCTACATGGCGCCCGGCCTGGTGGGAGCCGAGAAGGCCGCGCGCGGCAAGACGCCCACCGACGTCTGGTGGCACACCATCGTCTCCCCGACCGGCAAGGAGAAGACCGGTTATCCGACGCAAAAGCCCTTGGGAATCCTGGAGCGCATCGTTCGTGTCCACAGCAACCCTGGCGACACCGTGCTGGACTTCTTTGCCGGGTCTGGCACGGCAGGCGTCGCCGCGCTGCGCAACGGCCGCCATGCGATCCTGATCGACCAGAGCCCGGCAGCCTGCGACCTGATGCGCAAGCGCTGCGCAGAGGCCGCCATGGGCGCAGCCGCCAGCAGCTTAGAGAAGGGGCATCGCCGGAGAAAGCACGATAGTCCGGCCCAAGGATAGCCCGGCCCAAGGATGCCAACTGGCCCAATGGGCCATAAGATGCATCCTAAGCACAAGGCATTGCATTCCAGCCTGTCAATCCAGCCGCTGCCCGTTCATTGAAGGGCCAGAGGCTTCAGCGGCTGAACCCGAGGATGGTACACCCGACGATGAAGATCGATCCGCAGGAATTTCGCATACGGCCAGGCAAGCCAGTCAAACTGAACCGCCTGCCCACACGCACCGATCCCTATTACAAATCTCCCAAGAAGTATCATTCGATTCTGCAAGAGCAAGTTGCTGCTCTGAGCCAGCAACAGCAACTTCTCTACGGCTCTGGAAGTCACGCTCTTCTGCTCATCTTTCAGGGCATGGACGCCGCAGGCAAGGACGGCGCCATCCGGCACGTCATGAGCGGCGTAAACCCGCAGGGCTGCGAAGTGTCCAGCTTCAAGCAACCCAGCGCCGAAGAACTCTCGCACGACTTCCTTTGGCGAACCAACGCGCGCCTGCCCCAGCGCGGACGCATCGGAATCTTCAATCGCTCCTACTACGAGGATGTCCTGGTGGTGAAGGTTCATCCGGAGCTTTTGAAGAACGAGGGTCTTGACGGCGCGGCGGATGACCCGGCCAAGGCCATCAAGCCACACAGACTCAAGGAGATCTTCGCCAGCCGTTATCGCTCCATCGTGGATTTGGAGCGCCACCTTCATGAGAACGGCACCCGCACCCTCAAGTTCTTTCTTCATCTCTCCAAAGAGGAGCAGCGCCGGCGATTTCTGGCCCGCATCGACGATCCGGCCAAGAACTGGAAGTTCAGCATGGCTGACATTCAGGAGCGCAAGTTCTGGGACCAGTACATGGATGCCTTTGAAGCGTGCCTGAACGCAACCAGCACAGCATATGCCCCGTGGTACGCGGTTCCGGCTGACGACAAGGACAACGCCCGGCTGATCATCGCCGCCGTCGTTCTGGAATCTTTGAAGAGCCTCAAACTCTCCTACCCCAGGACCACGCCCAAGCGCCATTCCGAACTGCTCGCCATCCGCAACCAGCTTGAAGAGTAGTACCGGCTTCCTTCGGGGCAAGCGCAGAGCCTTGCATCCGAAGGAAGCTGCCTTGGCCGCTGCTGAAGCGCCATCCAAGCGCGGAAACCCGATCTGGATTCTCTCCAGCTCGGCTTGTCTCCAAGGCGGCCTCATCTTCGCCGCTGAGCGCCGGCCTCATGCCTCCGCCAGCTCGTCAGCCATGAACAGCCACTTATCCAGCACCGCTACTCCCTGCTCAATCTCCTCCCTCTCAATAATCAACGGCGGCGCTATCACAAAGTGGCTCACCCAGGCCTGGAGGATCACGCCGTCGGCCAGAGTCTTGGCTGCAATCTGATCGACCAGCAATGGCTTGCCGGAGACCTTATCGGAGTAGGTATTGAAGGGCTCCTTTGTGGTCTGATTCTTTACCAGGTCCACGCCCCAGAACAATCCCCGGCCGCGCACTTCGCCTATGCTCTTGTGCCTCGACTTGAGCGCTTGCAGCTTTTCAGCCACAAACGGCTCCAGATCCCTGGCGCGTTCCACCAGCTTCAGCCGCTGCATCTCGTGGATCGTCGCCACGGCCGGCCCCAGCGTCATCGGGTGCGCCTCATAGGTGTGGCCAAGCGCGAAGTAGTGATCCTGGAAGAAGGCCGCGATCTTCTCACTGGTAGCGCATAATCCCAGCGGAACATAGGCTGACGTAATTCCCTTGGCTGTGGTCAGAATATCCGGCGTCACACCCCACAGGTTCATGGCGAACCACTCGCCGGTTCGTCCCCAGCCGGTCATCACCTCGTCAGCGATCAACAGGACTCCGGTCTCGTCGCATATCTTGCGCAGCCTGGGCATGTACTCGTCCGGCGGCGCCAGCACGCCGTTGGTTCCCACGATCGGTTCCACCAGCACCGCGGCCACGTCGCTCTCATTGCGAATCATGTGTTCCAGATAGTCCACGCAGGCCACGCCACACCCCGGATAGGTGTGCTTGATCGGGCACTTGTAGCAGTTCACCTCCGGGGCAAAGATCACGCCCGGCCCTTTGCCGCGCGGCTCCATCGCCCAGCGCCGCGGATCGCCGGTGGCCCCGATACTGCCCGCGGTTGACCCGTGATAGCTGCGGTAGCGCGCAATCACCTTCGTCCTTCCGGTATACATCCGCGCGATCTTGAAGGCGGCTTCATTCGCTTCCGTGCCGGAAGTGGTAAAGAAGAAGCGATTCAGCCCCTTGGGCAAAACCTCCAGAAGCAACTTGCTCAGCTCAGCCCGTGCGGTCGTCGTATAGCCGGGCATCGCATAGGCCAACTCTTGGGCCTGCCTGGCGATGGAAGCCACCACCGCCGCGTTCTTGTGTCCCAGATTCATGCACATCAGTTGCGAAGAAAAATCCAGATACCTCTTTCCCTTGGCGTCGATGATGGAACAGCCCTCGGCATCGACGATATGCATTGGGTTCCAGCCGTTCTGGAACCGCCAGGTTCCATAGTTCGTCTCCCGTGTAATCCGCACCACCTCTTCCGATGTCATCGCCGCACCTCTCTCGAATCCAACCTCAGCGCTCATCGTTGCTACCCTTCCCGCTTGTGCCGATTTCATTCGCCGGCTCGGCATCGTCCAAGAGTAGATTGCTCCTGAAAGAATCAGTCCTGCAAACTACGCCGGCTCGAAGAACCAAAACAGCTCCGAAGAGGGCAGAGCACAACCGCCGCTTTTACTCTGCGCGCAGCGCGTTCCGCTTTGCCTGAAACCACTCTCTCGCCCGCTACCGCGTCGGCGTCCAAGCCGCCGGCTGGGCCCTGCGCTCATCCGCAGTCAACTCCCTCAACTCATCCAGACTCGCAAGCACCCGTCGCCCATCCACCATCGCTCCCCTCACGCCCCCTTCTCTGGCTCACTCCGTCTCGATTCCTTTACCGTCCGCCGCCCGTAGCGCTATGATTTGGCACTGAGCCGGCGAAATTGAGATTCCAGATGCCATTCATGTTTGCGGAAACCGCACTCGCCGCGCCGGATACCGGATGCAGAACTGGCGTATCCCCCTCCCCCTCGCGCAGCCTTCATGAACCGTCCCAGGATTCAGCTCTCCACAGACAAAAAATATTCGAGCGCTTCCCGGCCTTGCCCGTCTTTCCCAGTAAGAGGACACAGATGGCATCCAGCGGCCAATGGGAAGGGGGATGGGACGTAGTGTTGGGTTCCGCGCAAGCCCCAGACCGCACAACCGACTCGGACGTCATCGATCTCTCCACCCTGGTCCACGCCTACGCCGCCCTGCTCTTCCGCGTCGCTCACTCCATCCTGCACAACCGTGCCGAGTCGGAAGACCTGGTCCAGGACGTCTTTCTCCGCGTGGTTGAGCGCCGGACGGATCTCCCCGAGGTCCGCAATCTGCGCGCCTGGCTGATCCGTATCACGTGGAATCTGGCCCTCGACCGCCGCCGCCAGATCCGCCCCGAGCAGCTCGACGAGCCCTTCGCCGCCTCCCTGGCGGCCGCCACCGTTCCCGCCGACCAGGCGCTGGGCGAGACCCGCCAGATCGTCGCCGTTTTAAATGCCATCCAGCGCCTGCCCAAGCAGGAGCGTCACGCCCTTCTGCTTTCAACCATCGACGAACTCAGCATCACCGAGATCTCGGCCATCCTGCGGCGCAGCGAATCCGCCGTCCGCGCCCTGATCTTTCGCGCCCGTACCCGCCTGCGCCAACGGATGGAGAGAGGAGCCAATCCATGAACCTGGCAACCATCGCTACTGTGGAGAGCCCTCACTCGGAGGCTCGCATTGACCGGATTCTGGCCGCCCTGACCTCCCCAGAGATCCCAGACGGGCTGGAAGACCGATTGGCCCAGCGCGTCGCAGGCCGCCTGGCGCTGGCCACCAAAAACTGCGCGGGCTCTGACGCCCTGAACACCCTCACCCATGAACCCCCCGCTCTTTCGCTGATCGTTTTGCGCTTGCCTGCGGCGAAGCAGCCGCGCCTCTGGGCCACAGCCTCGCTCTCTTACGCCGTCCCAGCAGCGCTGCTCTCTGCAATCTTGGTCCTCATCACCCTCAACCTCCACGACCACAACGCTCCCGCATCCACCTCTTCAGCGTCCATGCCCGCCCGGCCGATCACGCCCCAGCAAGCTCCAAAGGCCGCCGGCGCCATAGCCCGGGCGCAGACGCCCCAGATCGCCAGCCTTCGAGTTCGCCCTGGCCAAGCTAGCCCCCAGGCAACCCGAAACTTCACTCCAGAAGCCAACCGCTCAGCCCCAGGCTCCTTCGCCCGGGCCGCGATTTATCAGCCACCGGCCAACCTCGACGCGATCGCACTGGCGGAGACCCGCGCTCCCAGCCGACCCGCGCCGCTGCTCCCGCTCACCGGCCAGGAGCGGCTTCTGCTGGCGGCGGCGCGCCCTGGAGGGCCGTTCCAGCTTGCCGCGCTGGACCAGGCTCGGGCCCCGGCCCGGCGCGCCGCCGCCCTGGCCCGCCAGGATGCCGAGATTCGGCGTTATATACGAACCATGCTGGCGCCCATCGCTCTGTCGGATGCCCTCACCTCCACCCGGTTCCGCGAACCACCGGAAGTCGCCCTCTCCACACCTTTGCCGAAACCACCCCAATCTCTTGCCTTCTAACTTTCAACCACTGGAGCCGCTCACCATGACTCGCACGTCTATTCTCCGCCTCGGCACGTTTCCACGGATCGCCCTGGGGCTCGCGCTGCTACCGTTTCCACTCTCCACCGGCGCCCGCCCTGCCCGCGCGCAGCAACAGGCGGCTGCACCCAACCAGGCAGAGAACTGTTCCGCGGCTCGCGGCGTTGCTGCCGATACCAGAACGTTCTACCTCGCCGACGCCGCACCGAGATATGCTCCGGGCGAGGTCTACACCGCTCTGCGCAACATGCTCTGCTCCGACGCCAGGGTATACGACGTGGAGGCTGAGCGGGCCATCGTCGTGCAGGCCCCTCCGGACCAGCTCGACCTCGCCGCCAAGATCATCCATGATCTCGACCGCGTCGAGACGAGCTACCGCCTCACTTACACGCTCACCGAGCTCGATGCCGGCAAAACCATTAGCACCGAGCATTACTCCATGGTCCTCGCCTCCGGTCAGCAGCTCACGCTCAAGCAAGGCACGAAAGTCCCGGTTGCCACCGGCTCCTACTCCAACGCCAACGCCAGCGCCAACAACAGCGTCGAGACCCAGTTCACCTACCTCGACATCGGCATGAACTTTGTCGCAACTGTCGAGCCCATGGCCAACGGCGTACAACTGCACTCCAAGATCGAGCAATCGAGCCTCGCCCAGCCCTCGACCATCGAGGGCGTCACCGAGCCTGTCGTCAGCCAGACCGTCCTGGAAACCACCTCTCTGCTCAGCCTGGACAAACCTCGGATGCTCGGCGCGATCGA
>JAKAQS010000138.1 GCA_021819585.1 Acidobacteriota bacterium | reverse complement strand
TCTGGAAGATAGGTTTCATCGCTGTCCGGCTTGCTCCCTGCTCCACTGCGCGTAGCGGTCTAGCGCTCGCTGCGAGCTAGAACTGTACCACGCATAGCCGTTTCTCCGCTCCAAAGATAGTTCGGCTACGTTATCGTGGATCGTCTTGTCCCGATCCACAAAGATGGGCCGGTCGCTCCCAATCTGATAGAAGCGCGCCCACAGCGGGCCGGCTCCAGGTGTGGGAACCAGCTCTCTGCCCTGCGGCGTCCGCTTCCACTGCTCCCCGTAGATCGCGGTCTTCTTGAACCAGGCGGCAGCGGCGCGGATGGACTGCTGCTCCGCGCGGCCGGGATGGGGAAGGCCGTTCATCAACAGAAGCAAAACATCCGCGCTCTCACTGGCGCTCGCCGCGGGCGGCTCGAAGTTTCTGCCTGACTCCGGCTTCAGGGTAAGAGGATCATCCTGCTGTGGCCACACCGTCAACACTCCGCCGGCGCGAATCTGCGTGGCCAGGATGCACTCGATGCCGCGCGCAAAGCTCGCCGCGGCGCGGGCGCGCGTTGCCGGTGGCACAAACGCAAAGTCACCCTGGCCACGCGCTGTGTCATGCATCACCTCCATGGTCTCGGTGATGGCATCGTCGTTGTAAGTGATGGCGTCGTGGTAGCCGCCCTCCAGGGGCCATACCTGCGGCCAGCCGCCATTGGGCTCCTGCGCTTCGAGAAGATAGTCAATTCCACGCAGAAAGGACTTCCGATACGCCTGGCTGCGCTGCGCTCCAACCGCGCTGATGACCTTGGCGAGATATTGGAGCTCCGTCGTGGTTGCATCGTTGTCAATGGTCCCGACGTAGTTCCAGTCCGGTTCCAGCGGCGTGTCATAATCGCCGGGCGCAAGAAAGCGGGACAGATTATTGGGCGCGAACTTTTCTCCCGGCTGCCGAACCTCGCCGGCCATATCCATATTCTTCCCCCATCCGCCCGCTGGAGTCTGAAAAGAGACGATCACCGCCGCAATATGTTGTGCTTCAGCACCCGCATACCACGAAGAGTTCTGGTCCAGAGGAATGCTGCGCGCTGAAAAGCTGTGGGGAGGCTCCAGCGGGGTCTTGCGGCCGCTGCGCTTCAACTCCACCTGGAAGAAGTCCTTGTCCGCCTGCCGCGCTCTCTCAGAGCGTTCCAGATAGGCGAGCCACGGTCCTTGTTTCCCTGGCGGAAGTCGCTTTATATTCTGCCTGCTGATCGACTCCGCGGGAGGATTCCTGCCGATGATGGTGGCTCCCAAGGGGAGAACCGCACTCAAGATCGTCACAACCGTGGCCAAGGCGCTTCGCTTCTGTATCAATGCTTCGCTCCGCAATTCATTGAACTCCGAAATTCGTTAAATAGCGCCGCACGTTTCCCTTCGGTTCGTTCCAGAGTCCGATCCCGGCCGCGCCATCAGCCCTCGAAGAGGTCTGCCGCTGCCATAAGCGATGGAAGCCCGTACAGGGACTTCCAGATCAGTCCGCAATCCTGAGCGAAGTACATCCCGGCCGGAACCCGGCATGCAACTTTGCCCTGTAGAAACAGAGGAAGAATGCACACAGCCGAGCCGCCATAGCGTCGTATGGCTTGCTCGGCTGTGTGGTTCTGAGGATGCTTGGCGCGAGGCTTTGAGAAAACAGTCTCGTCCGGTTAGAAGTTGATATGACCGGCAAACTGGAACTGGCGGGGGCTGTTCGCCTGAGCCGTGATGGTTCCGAAGTTTGGATTTCCTACCTGAGTATTGATCGACGAACCGCCTACCGTGTTCGTGGTGGGGCTGCCGAACCAGACATGATTCATCAGGTTGAAGGCGCTGGCGGAGAAGACAAATTTCACCCGCCCGCTCCTCCAAACGCTGAAGGTGCGGCTGAGCGTGGCGTCGATATCGTAGTTGCTGGGGCCCCGCAAGCCATCCGGCGCTGTGCGGGTCACGTTGCCGATCAGATAGCCTCCGTTTTGGTAGGGGAAGTTGGCGGAGGTGGTGGTGAGAAATGCATTCGGGTTGATGTATTGCCGGGTGCCGAGATTCTCCGCCGTCGCGCCCTTGCCCCACTTTCCATAAGGCATCAGGTTGCCGGCAAAGTTCGGGTTGTAGCTCGGTTCGCATGTACCGGCTGAGCCCGTACACTGCGTGCCGGTAAGAGCAAGAGGAAGGCCGTCAAAGTAGGTGTAGAGCCCGTCCAGCTCCCAGTTTTCGATGATGGCGTTCACGATCGGATTGCTGCCTCCGATCTTGCCTTTGCCGAAGGGCAGATAATACGTGCCCATGGCGGTGATGTCCTGGGGCAGATCGATGACGCTGCGCGACCGGTCAATCACGTTGATGGGGTAAGCCTTGTTGGGCTCGTTGGCCACCAGGCCGGCGGGAATGGCGTAGCCGGCGCGGAAGGTTCCATCATCGTCCACCGTCTTGCTGTAGGTGTAGTTGATCAGGAAGTTGAAGCCGTGGCTCTCCCGGCCGGTGATGGAGATCTGCAAGGCGTTGTAGTGGGAGTTTCCAACGTTGCTGTACATATCGTTGATGCCGCTGTACTGCGGGAACGGCTTCAGCATCTGGCCAATGGTTCCGGGAGCCGCCTGAGGAAAGACTCCATACGGATATTTGACGTTGGGATTGACAGCCGCCGCGGCCGCCACATTGGACGGAGTGGAGGGCTCCGAGGTGAGACCCTGCAGGAAGAGGTACTCGGTGTTCATCTGGTTGTTGTAGATACCACGCGCATTGCCGGCGTACAGGAAGTGCGCTTCATTGCCGACATAGGAGACCGTCGCCGTAATGCTCTGCGAGAGCAGCCTCTGGAAACCGACAGACCACGATGGGTACTCCGGCTGCCGGGCGCCCAGGATCGGGTCCAGATAACCCAACGTCTGGGAGAGCTTCTCGGTTTGCGTGACATTGGTTGCGTAGTACGTTCCATAAAGAGGATCGATGATGGGAGGCGCTGTGGCGCTGAATCCCGGCCCACCGAATGCCGAGTTGGAGAGGGTGGCGTTATAGCCGCTGCTGTTCAGATAGAACGGCGGGAGCGAGAGACCGGGGCTGGGTGGATTGGGCGAGTCCGAGAAGCCATTTTGCAGACCTCCCTGGGACAGGCCATTGTCCGTCAGGCCGCCCGGGACCATGCCGTAGTAGATTCCAAACGAGCTGCGAAGAACCGTAAGGCTGTTCAGAGCGTAAGCCAAACCGACCCTCGGGCCAACATCCTTGTAGTAGGTATGCACCGGGGTTCTGCAGTTACAGCCATCCACGCCATCACCCGCAAACTGCATGATGCCCGGAGTTCCGGTCGCGGTATTGATGGCATTGGGGTTCAGATATTCGAAGTGGTTGTGCTTCTCCTCCAGCGGCGACTCGTACTGCCAGCGAAGCCCGAGATTCAGCGTGAGCTTGGGGGTGACACGGTAGTTGTCATTGATATAGATCGAGGCCTCGTGGTTGTCGGTGAACGTCTCCAGATAGCCCGCTCCATACTGCGTGTAATTGCCCTGGTTCACCGCGCCAACCAGATAGCTGGCCAGCGGGAGTCCGGTGTTTGGATTCAGAGTGGTGCCGCTGCTGAACTGACCCGTGCTCGAGGAGCTGAAGTTGAAGGAGAGCGGCGTGCTGTCGCCGATCGCTGGAAGTTCATGCAGGCTGAACCACTGGATCTGAGTTCCGATCGTGATGGAGTGCAGCTTGTGAACCCACTGCACGTTGTCTTTGAAAGACCAGGTGTCTTCGCTGCTGGCGGAATAGGTGGCGCCGCCGGCCCACTGGGCAGGCGTGTTGTTGCCGCTCCATTTGACTGTAGGGAACGACGCCGACGCCTGTCCGACAGGGATGTTGGTAATGCCTGAGCTCGTCGCCGTCCAGGCCGGAGTTCCGAGAGCCAGGTTGAAGGAGTCGTCATGGTACTCGGCGAAGCCCAGATTGACTTGGTTGAGGAGATTCGGAGAGAACACATAGTTGTGCGTGAGCATCATCACCGCGGTTCGCGGGTTGTAGGCTTTGGAAGCTCGATATGGGAACGGACCGTCATCCGTTGTCTGGCTGGAGTCGTTCACCGTCGACTGGCGCCCAAAGTTGGCCATCAGGCTGACATACTGCTTCTGCGAGATATCCCAATCCATGCGGTTGGCCGTTGACCAGTTGGAGAGCCCGAAGGGGAACGTGCCGATGTAATTGTCCGTGCTCTTGGAGTTTGCATAGTTGATCCCCTGCCAGAACTGCTGCATGTACTTGGCCTGAGGAGAGATCTCGCTCTGCGGGATGACGTTGGCTGTAATAGGACCGCTGCCGCATCCGCCCGTGGGCGTGTAGCTGGCTCCGAAGAACTGCGAGCGCGTGGGAGCCGTGGTGCTGGAGGTCTGCGTCGTTGGATCGTAGATGGGATAGAGGCCGCCCGCATCCGGAGCCGAGAAGTCTCCGCACAGCTCAGCCGGAGTGGGAATCGTCTCATAGTTCGGCGGAGTGACCGACGAGTACCGGTAGTTCGTATAGGAGCCGAAGAGAAACAGCTTGTTCTTCAGGATGGGGAAACCGGCGTTCATGCCGTTCTCCCACTGATGCTCGGGCGTCTTCATGATGGCGCCGGTGATCCGGTTCCGAACAGGAATGAAGCCGGAAGCGTCGAACGCCGTGTTGCGAACGATGGTATACAGCGTCCCGTGCAGGTCATTGGTGCCGGACTTGATGGTGAAGTTTTCCGCGGCCAGACCGCCGTACTCCGCGGAGAAGCCGGTGGTATCCACCTGAAACTGATTGACGGACTCGGCCGGGATCGAGGTCCACACGAAACGCGGATCACCCATGGCCGTGGCCGTGTCGAAGGGAACGCCGTCGATGTTCATCTCGGTCGCGCTGGGATTGCCGTTGACGATCATGGGCTCATCCGTCGCGTTGTTGCCGGAGATCTCGGGATCGACGCCGACAACCAGAAAGGCGACGTCTGTGGCGCGCCGCTGGGAGCTTTGTCCAAACTCGCCCATCTCCAGCGGGGTCTTGGAGTAGGTCTGGTTATTGATCGCCCCGCCAAGGGTCGCGTTGGTGGTATCCAAGGGCGGCGGCGCGGTGGTGACAGTCACCGTCGAACTGGTGGCGCCTACCGTCAGCTTGAGGTTGAGGCCCAGCACCTGCAGTCCGTTCAGGGTCACGTTGTCGCGAACCAGCTTCTCAAAGCCAGGCGCCTCGACAGTGATTTGATACTTCGCCACAGGGAGTGAGGAGAGCGCGTAAAAGCCGCTCGAATCGGTGGGCATCACCGTCTTGACCCCGGTGAGCGTGTTCAAGGCCGTCACCTTGGCGTGCGGAATCACCGCTCCCGTAGCATCGGTGACCGTGCCTTGAATGGATCCGGTTCCGCCAATCTGCGCCTGCAGGCAGGCTGGAACCAGTAGAAACGCGGCCAACAACAGCAGCCATACGCCGCGAGAGCCGGATTGCCGGCTACGCGAAAGCTTGAAGAAAGGCGGCAGCCATTGCGGCCACCTGTTTCCTGTGTGCATTTTGGTCCTCCAAAAGGGAAGTTACGTTCTTGCGCGGCTCAGGGAGCCATTTGAATCACGAGCGAAAAACATGAGAAAGAGGCAGTGGCGGCTCCAGAAGCCTGGTGGATGGAAACCCAGCAGTCGCCGAGCCGCTTGCTGTGGACAGACCACTTGGCACGGCGCGGTGGCGGGAGCACAACCTGAAAAGTTGAGGAGTAAAGACTCGAATGGGATGCGCCTCTTCAAACAATTTGGCAACGTTGCCGAGTGATCGAAGGAATCCTAGAACAACGAAGATTCGATCGTCAACCGGAATTCATCGCCTCAATGACAGCCAAATCCGGAGAATCAAGGACACAGGCTTGAAACAGTTGAACCTTTTCAAGCAAGTTGGCAACGTTGCCGAATGAACTCAGAAATCTTAGAACAACCTGGATTCGATCGTCAACCCAAAAATCTCGTGGTGCTACCTCTGGGCCGGCCGAGCCTCCGGTCCAACGGATCATCTCCTGGCCGGCGCCGCGCAGGCTGAAAAGCCCTCGGCCCGCTGTGAGTTCATCTCATCCTGGGTGCGCTTTTCGATTATCCTTGAAATTAAGAGGAACGGAAACGGCGAACCACGTGCGGCGACGCAAGCTCGAGGGCCGTCATCCAGACCCTCCGCCCAACCTCCAAAGTGAGGCAGACCCTATGCACTCCAGCTACACCCTTCTCGTTGTTGCCCTGCTCATCGCCATCTTTTACTTCTGGCGGCGCTCCGGGCAGGCCGCGGCGGAGAACATCCCGCAATATCTCCGCGACGGCGCCTTGATCATCGACGTGCGCACCCCGGCCGAGTACAGCTCCGGCCATCTGCCCAAGGCCATCAACATCCCCTTGCACCAGATCGAAACCGCCATCTCCCACCGCTGCCCGGACCGCTCCCGGATCCTGCTGCTGCACTGCCACAGCGGAGCGCGCAGCGGTTTGGCCGCCCGACGGCTGAAGGCCAAGGGCTACCACAACACCTTCAACCTCGGCTCTTACCATCGCGCCGTCCGCCTGGTGAAAGGTGACTGAGAGACCACCAGGGGGCTCTCGCCCTGACAGCCTCGGCCGTGGTCCAACCGGTACACTGATACCATGGAAGTTCTCTACGGCCTGCACCCTGTCGAGGAGGCCCTCCGCTCCGGTTCTCGCCCCCTGGACCACATCAGCGTGGCTCGGGAGCGGGAGTCCCGCCGTGACCCTCGCCTGGATGCCGTCCTCGAGCTCGCCCGCGCCAAAGGCATCCGCATCGCCTCCGAGCCCCGCGAGCAGCTTGCCCGCCACTGCCGAACCGACGCGCATCAGGGCATCGTCGCCTTTCTGCGCGAACGCAAGTTGCTCAGTCTGGAGGATCTGCTGGAGACTTCGCCCCCTGCCGGGGAGCACAGGTTCTTCCTCGCTCTGGATGGCATCGAGGATCCGCACAACCTGGGCGCGCTGCTTCGCTGCGCCGACGGCGCCGGCATCGACGGCGTCCTGCTCCCGGAGCGCCGCTCCGCTCCGCTCACAGCCGCCGCCTGCAAAGCTTCGGCGGGCGCCAGCGAGCACATCCGCATCGCCCAGGTGGTCAACATCACCCGCGCGCTGGAGACCATGAAGAGGCACAACATCTGGATCGTCGGCCTGGATGAACGCGGGGCCACCGAGTACACCGCCTTCGACTTCCGCCAGGACATCTGTCTGGTGCTGGGCCGCGAGGGCTCCGGCCTGCATGACCTGGTGAAGCGCACCTGCGATCATCTTCTGCGCATCCCCATGGCGGGCAGCGTCAACTCTCTCAATGTCTCCGTCGCCGGAGCCGTGGTGATGTACGAGGCCATGCGCCAGCGGCGGGAAAGCCGGCCTCCAGAAGCCCCGGCAACCCCACAGCCGTCAAAGGCAGCAGGGCCTCGCAAAGGGCTGGGCTCCTGACCTCCCGCCGGAGCCCAGCCACGGCAGCCACGGCTTCGGCCTAACTTTGATCGCACCGAGCCCCGGCCGCCCTGCGAAACACGCGGCCAAAGATTCAAGATTCTGTTCGTGACTTACGGAGTTCCTCATCTTGCCCACACCCCGCACCCTGCGCATGGTCCGCCTGAGCCCGCTCGCTCTCCTGCTGGCGAGCCTGGCCGCGCACGCCCAGTCCACTCCCGCCGAGCCGCCGCTGCCGCCACCCCGCGGCCAGGTCCTTTTCCAGAGCCATGGTGAACCACCCACCACCCCCGACGACGATGCTCCTCCCCAACCGCAGGCCGCCGCTCCCGGCCCAGCGCCCTCCGGACCAGTACTAACGGACGCCCAGCGTTCTTCCCTGCTCTTCACCGCCTATGACCTGGACGCGCGGCTGGATCCCGCCAACGGCCAGATGACCATGCGCGCCCGGGTCACGCTGCGCAACATCGGCGGCGAGCCGCTCACTCGCATCGCGCTTCAGATCTCCTCTTCGCTGATCTGGGCCAGCGCCAGCCTGCTTCCCTCCGGCGGGATCCAGCCGTCGGCAGCCCGCGTTGTGCAGCTTCCCCTGGCCCAGCACCTGATCGATACTGACGCCGACCACACCGGCAAGTGCTCGGAGGCCATCATCGACCTGCCCTCCCCGCTGGATCCGGGAGCGACGATCACCTTGGACACCGTCTACTCCGGCCTGCTGCGCGCCAGCGGCCGGCGGTTAGAGCGCATCGGCGCCCCTGCCTCTGAGGCGCTGGCCGCCGACTGGGACGCCGTCGGCTCCAACCCGGTCCAGTCCGCCTTCAACTTCAGCAGCAGCTCGGGAGACGTCTCTCCCGCGCCTGCGTCTCCGCCAACCATCATCGTCGCTCTGCGCGGCTTCGGCGATGTCCTGTGGTATCCGGCCGCCTCGCCGCAGCTCTTCCTGGGCGACGGCGCCAAGCTCTTCCAGGCCATCGGCCGGCAGCGGCTGGCCGAAGAACAGGCCACCGTCCACCTGCGGCTCGCGGTTGTCTACCGTGGCGCGCCGCCCGTGGCGGCTTACTTCTGTGGCCACGGCCTGCGCCTGGCGCCCCATCCGGACGATCCCTCTGTGCCCGACGGCACGGGCATCGCCACCGCCGACTTCCCTGCCGAGCCTCTTGGCTTCCGCCAGCCCAGCCTCTTCGTCGTCCAGCAGCCGGAGGTGGCCCTGGCGCCGCTATCCATGCCTCCATCTGTCTCCAGCTCGTCGTCCTCATCGCCGCCGCAGCCCGACAGCTCGACGAACACGCCTCCGGCCGGCCGCCCGGCCGGCCCTGTCGATGCGCTCTCCGTAGAGAGTTCTGACCCGGACGCTCTGCCTGCCCTGGCGGACTCCGCCGAGCGCATTGCGCCCTTGCTGCAAGCCTGGTTCGGACCGGCGCCTCTGATGCCCCTCAGCGTGCTGGACCACCCCGGCGATCCGTTTGAGGATCTGGCTCTGCTGGTGGCTCCCATCCGCAAGCTCTCCTCCTCGGCCTCCAGCCCGGCGCTGGCCCACTCCCTCACGCACGCCTGGATCCAGACCGGGCAGCCGTGGTTTGACGAGGGCCTCGCGCAGTTCATCAGCCTGCTCTGGATTGAACAGACGCAGGGCCGCTCCGCCGCGCTTCTCGCCCTGAACAACCTCATCCAGCCGCTGAACATCGCCGAGGTCAGCTTCGACTCCGAGCAGCAGGCCGACGCCGCCTTCGCTCCCGCCGGAGAACCCTTGATCTCCGCCGGCAATGAGCTGTACTACCGCCGCAAGGCGGCCGCCGTCTGGTGGATGCTGCGCAGCATCACCGGCGAACCGGCACTGCGGCAGGCCCTCACCCTCTGGCGGGAAGAGACTGCGGAGAAAGACGGTCCCTTCAACACGGACGATCCGGCGGTTCAGGCCGTGGCCTTCGAAAGGCTTCTGGAAAAGACCAGCGGCAAAGACCTGGGCTGGTTCTTCTCCGACTGGGTTCTTCGCGACCGCGGCCTTCCTGACCTCTCCATCGCCGAGATCGCGCCCAGCCGGCTCCCGGCCGGCAAGGGACACGACGCCGGCTGGCTGGTTTCAGTGACGGTCCACAATGACGGCGCCCCGGCCGTCGATGTCCCGCTCAGCGTCCTCTCCGGAGCCTTCTCCACCACCACCCGCATCCACATCCCCGGCTTCTCGAACGCGACCACGCGAGTCGTGGTCGCCTCCCGGCCCACTCAGGTCCTGCTCAACGACGGCAGCACCCCAGAGGTGCGCGCCTCCAGCCACAGCCGCCAGGTCGTCTTTCAGCAAGCCCCCTCCACCTTTCAGAACTAGGGAGACGCACCGATGATCGAAGCCCATGCGCAGCGGGACAGAGCACAGGCGGCGGAGACATCCTGCGAACCCACATCTCGAAAAAACCGAAAAACCGAGATGTGGGGCAGCCACTGAGGAGGTCCGCGCCCCCGGCCACAGCCGACCAGGTGGTCCTCCAGCCATCCCCGTCAGTCTTTTAAAACGAACGACTGCTATAGGTGACCAACACTGTC
>JAKAQS010000137.1 GCA_021819585.1 Acidobacteriota bacterium | reverse complement strand
CGCGGCTCGGTTGGATGCCAGGTAGGCCGCCGCCGCCACTTGATGGCCGGCTTCGCCTCGGACTACGCTCTTCGCTCCGCCAGCCATCAGGCAACCTCAACCCAGAACCCTGAGGAAGACGATTCTACAGAACTTTTCGGACTTGACGGTGTGCCCCCGCTCCGCCTCAATGGAGCGCAACTGTTATATGCTGAGCCTGTATACTGTGGCTTGTTTATCACGGAGCTAAGCCGATCCAGCCCAATCAATTTGTGGAGTAATGATGGCGATCCGCTTGAAAGACATTGCACGCGACTTGGATGTTTCAATCATCACAGTATCCAAGGCGATACGCGGCGCGAAGGACATCAGCGAGAAAACTCGCCAGCGTGTCCTTAAGCGCATCGAGGAACTCGATTATCAGCCCAACCTGGCGGCTCGCAGCCTTGCAACAGGACGCTCTTCATTAATTGGGCTGATCGTTCCCAACCTGCTGAAT
Source organism: Acidobacteriota bacterium (assembly GCA_021819585.1). GTDB lineage: Bacteria > Acidobacteriota > Terriglobia > Terriglobales > Acidobacteriaceae > Granulicella. Next base: position 9,502 of record JAKAQS010000137.1, on the reverse strand, counting down.
CCTTTTTTTGCGGAGTTGGCGACATCACTGGGCAGATCTTTGCGCAGAGAGTCGTACGACCTGATCATCGCTTCTTCAGGGGGCGACCCCGAGGTTGAGAAGTCCGAAATTCACATGATGCTTGGGCGGAGCGTGGACGCCCTTCTTATTGCATCTTGTCAGTTGCGGCTCGAAAAATTTTTGAGTATCCACAATCAAGAGACTCCTTTCGCGCTTCTGGATCGTCCATTTCCGCATCTGCGCGCGAACTTTATTGGAACCGATGACTGCTTGGGCGGCAAATTGGCGACGGAGCATCTCATTCAATTGGGACGCAGGCAACTGGCTTATATCGGCAGCCCGGACTTAGGGCCTGCCGCGGACCGCTTCCGCGGCTTCCGAATAGCGCTGCGGGATCACGACATCGATCTCCAGGAAGACTTCGTATTGCGCAGCCCCGATAACGAAGAGCCCGGCGACAATATCGGCTATAAACTGATGAAGGCGCTACTGCGGCGGAAGCGCAGGCCGAATGGAGTCTTCTGCCACAACGATGTAGTAGCCATCGGCGCTATCAAGGCCACCCTGGATGCGGGTCTCTCCATTCCACGCGACATTGCTTTTGTCGGATATGACAACGTGAAGTATTCAAGGTTTCTGCAGATTCCCCTTACTTCAGTCGATCAGGCAACGGATCAGTTGGGTGAAGCTGCCGCTAAATTCGCGCTCAACCTCGCCACGAAGAAAATTGATAAGCCGAAGGAAATCCTCCTGGCGCCTAAGCTCGTGGTGCGCGAGTCTACCGTTGGTGAAGGAAAAGCGCCGTAAGTCGCAGCTCGAGTTTTCGGCTCTACTCGAGAAGGCTTAAACAGTGCCGGCTTTGCCGGGTCTCGTCTGGATGGCTATGGAAAGCCGTCCAAATGGCTTGGGGGACAATGACTGGACGAGGAATCTAAGCCGGCCGGACTACAAGGTATCCCGGTGCGAGCTTGAGCGGCGGGGCTGTTCGCAGCAAGTAAGATGTCCGGCATTTCATTGCCAATGAAATGGCTAGTTTTGGTTTAGGTACCCGCCGCCGCCCGGGGTTGCACTGCATGCCTCGCCTGCGCTCCCTGGCCGCGGGCGCGACTCTCTTCAGGGCCGGCCGCAGCCATGCGTAACCCAGGGTAATGCCAGGTTGTTCATTCAGCTTCTCGTGAAAATGACGCACGTCCGGGCCGTAGTTCTTCTCCCGCTACAGCCTCAACGCCTGCCTGGCCGGCGCCCAAGACACTCGCTACCGGCCCGGCGCCCTGCGACGGCGCTCCGGCCGGCCGTCGCGCCCGTAGGCCTCCCAGCGCAAACTCAGCCGCCGCATCCGCCGATCGCTGAGAACCTCGATCTCGGCGATCTGAGGCCGGATGACCTTCTTGTCCATCGCTCGCAAAATCACTTGCGGCAGCTTCATCCGCCGCACCACGACCACCCTCGGATCGTTCTCCATGTTGCTTCCCATGGATCCATCCTCGCGGCCCCGTTATGCGGACATTTCACTTCCGACCTCCAGCGGGTAGATCCCGTGCTACCGGTTGCCATGAAATGCAATGAGGATTGACATGACGCTAGCGGTAGCGGTACCGTAGTGTGGCTGGCGCATTGGAATCGCCATGCATGAGAACGTCTTCTCGATGCTTGAAGGAGTCCGGGAGAATGATGAAACGCAGAGATTTTCTAAAATCAGCCGGCGCAGCCACCGCTATGCTCTTCTCCCGTCATCCGCTAGCTGCGCAAGCGGTCGGCAACAGCCTTTCTTTCTCATCGCCAAGCATCGATCTCGAACTTTCCCCTACCGCTCCCGAGTTCTTTCGGCTTAATATCGATGGCCTCGGGAAAGGTCTGCGCGGCTCCAACATCGTTCGAGCGACAACGGACGATGGCGGCTACAACGTCAGCGTGTCCAACTCCAATGGAGTCCGTCGCGTAGAGTACCGCGCCGCCGGCGCGATTGCTGATTCTCCGGCCATGTGGACATTTGTCATCTCTGACAGCCAAATCCTGCTTACATCGCAATGGTCGGAGGAATTCAACCCCGCTCCGATAACCTTTCACTTCGATCTGAATCAAGTTCATAGCACTGTGCTTGGCGTCTTCTCCAAGGCAGGCTTGCTGGCTGTGCCGGTGCTGTTGCACTTTCCGGGCCAGGGATCGATTCGTCTGACATCCAACGTCGCCGATCTCGAGCTGACCTATACGTCTTCGCTCGCCGATCAGAGTGCGGCGCTTGCGCTCCCCGGCGCCGACTTTGTCCACCGGCAGGTCGACTACAGGCTCGAGGTTACGTCAATCTATCCCGATGTTCCAGGCATCTCGGACGATTCACGCTTCGATGCCTTCCGCCGCAACTGGCTCAATGCGTTACAACTCAATCCCTCGGTGCAAGCGCTCGCCAACAACACCGCCAGCGACACCTGCGCATTCTGCTATTACGAGTTTTCCGACATCGCGTCTCTCACGCCGACGCTGGTTACAGGCCTCACAGCGCTCGATGTGGTGCGTCAAACGCTCGATCGCATGCTGGCCGGCGGTTTAGCTGACGGCATACCCGACGTTCCCTATCACCCCACCACCACGTCGGACACCTACCCTTCCATGGTGATTGCCGCAGCGAACTGCGTTCGTGGGGGCGGCAACGACAACTGGCTTGCAGCCAACTATGAGGGCATTCGCGGCTGGGCAGAGTCGATGCTGGCGAGCGACAAGAACGGGGATGGCCTGATCAAATACTGCGTGAGCGGCAACTCCGGCATCTGGCCAGATGGATTTCCCAAAATACGGCCATCGAATTGGTGGGACACGATTGGCTTTGGCTATGAAGATGCCTACGGCAACGCGCTTGCATATCGCGCCTATCGCGAGATGGCCATGATGGCCGGCATGCTCAGGAAGAATGGCGAAGCCAAGCGCTACAGAGACGCAGCCGACAAGCTGCGCTCTGTCTACTATGATCGCTTCTTCGATCCTGCTACCGGCGTTCTGGCGGGCTGGCGCAGCGCCGACGGACAGCTCCACGATTACTACTTCCTCTACGTGAATGGCATCGCGATACACTACGGGCTCGTACAAAAGCCGCAAGCCAACGCCATCATGGACAAATTGCTTGCCAAGATGAAGGCCGTCGGCTACACCAATTTCAGCCTCGGGCTGCCCGGCAACCTGATCACCGTTCCTCTCAAAGATTACGTGCATCGCACGCCTGAAGCCACCTATGGCGGCGGGGTTCTGCCTGACAACTCCGACGGCTTTCAGAACTACGAGAACGGCGGCGCTACGGGAGCGTTTGCATTCTTCACTCTCGCCGCGCTCTACGACCTGGGCCGTACCGCGGATGCCGACAAGATTCTCTTCCCCATGCTCGATGAATACGGCCGTTGCGGTTTTGAAGGCCGCAACGCCAAAGGAAATTCCAACGACTGGCGCCGCTGGGATGGAACCCCAAAGGGCTACGAAGGCTTCCTCACCGACGACTATTACACGATGCTTGCTGTGCCGCTACGCCAGACAGAAACGCCTTGGCTGGAAGGCTTCCGCCCGTCAACGCCGTTATCCTGAGCAGTTCAGTGTAGGTGTACCCAATGCCTCGGCTTTATGGGCGCTTTCCCCAATGAAAACGCCACTGTAAGCCGTCTTCGGGATACCCATCCACACTGAAAATGCTATAGGGAAAGCAACGGGGAGCAACCCGCCGCTCCAGACGGGTTTTCGAAAGGGCCGTCGGATCTGTCGCCGCTCTCGTCCTCACCGCCTCCTGCCACATGCTGAATCATACCGCCTGTAATTTACATACCGCTCAAGGCTTTTCTGAGGGTTTCTGCAGATGGCCAGAAGATTTCTCCATCTCTTTTTGAATGGCTTCGGAGTCATCCATATCCAGCAAAGCTGCCGCTGCTTGCTTGGTTTCTGGTTTGGCCAAGCGAGCCCGGGCTGGATCAAAGACGCGCGGGTCGGATGGCTGCGTAACAAATGGCGCCATATGGCGTCGCGTGTCAAAGATACCTGATATCTCACCGGCCAGGGCGTCCTCAAGATTCATCGGCCCCAAATCGAGTAGTTCGTCGATGGTGCGCGTGATGGATCCCATGCTGGCGTGTACATGCGAAACCGCCCCCGGCTTGACCCATGGGCTCGCCACCAACAAGACGCTGCGGTGCGCATCAACATGGTCTACACCACCCTGAGCATCGTCTTCGGTGACGAAGATTGCAGAATCCTTCCATATTTTGGTCCTGGACAGGAAAGCGATGATTTTGCCGGTCGCCAAATCGTTATCGGCCACATACGATGCGAGATATGGGTAGCCGTCGGAAGGCCGGGGATCCCCGGTGTGATCGTTCGGTAGACGAATTACGATTAGTGCGGGCGCCTTGCCCGCCGCCAACCTCGATTGGAAATCGCGCTCGAACTCCTTGACTCGAAACTGATCCGGTATGCCGAGGTTGAAAGTTGGATAATGGCGGTCCGTGGATTCAAACACCGGCTTAGGCGTCGGCGCATTCAAAAACAATCTCTGGCCTTCGGGTTGCGCGCCCGGTAACTCGTTGTCTCCCTCAATTTCCAGTCCCTCGCCATAGTTCAAGATATTCTTTCCGCCGGCCACAACATGCTCCCATAACGAACCGAACTGCGGCTCATCTTCGGGCATTGATCCGTCGTCACCTCCAAAGGGGGCTCGACGGCCTGGCTGAGCGGCTGTAGGATCTCCTTGCCGACGCCCTCCGTAGGAAGAGGTCCAGGCCGTATTGAAAAACGGGGTAGGGTTAATGCCAATTACCCAGCGGTGACCATCCGCCGAAACATCCGAATCGACGAAGTAGTTATCACTTATGGCAAAACGAGCCGCCAAGGCATGCAAGTTCGGAGTCACTCTGAGATGCATTGCTGTCCTATCCTCTTCAGCCCATCCATCCATTCCATAGCGCGCCAGCGATGGATCGCCGTTGGCGTTGGCCACGTCGCCGAGCATTTCGTCGTAGGTTCGATTTTCTCGAATAATCAGGAAGCAATGTTTAATCCTGGGGAGTGAAGGGCGGCCAGCCACGGCCGCCAGGTTGCCGTCGATCACAGCCCGGGTGAGTGTTTCGGCCGAGGGTAGGCCGGCCAGCGGAATTACGCTCAGGCTGCCCAATTCCAGCGAGCCAATGTAACTCGGCGAATTGGGGTCGTGTTCTTTGCCGCCATTTGGGCCGGCGCCCTTCCCTTTGGTATTCACCACATATAGCGTCTTGCCGTTTGGAGAAAAGGCGACAGCCGAAGGGTTCCACCCAACCGGAATTTGCTCCAGCACCTTGAGGGTGGTAGCGTCGAGCACAGCCACGGCATCGATTCCCGACTCCGCCGCATAAACCCGTCCGTCGCTAACTGCGATTCCGCTGGGCATCACGCCACGCAAAGGCCGGCCACGGCTGTCTCTAAAGCGAGGACCGGAAAAGGGCGACAGCGCCGTCTGCGCCAGCACCTTGCTGCCGTCCGCGTTGACTTTCACCACCTCATCGTCATGCGCCAGCGTCACATAGACTGCGTCAGCCAGCGCAGCCACCCCGGTGGGCGCCGCGCCGCCCACAGTTCCACCTTCAGCTTCGGTAATCCTAGCCCCTAGCCGCAATTTCGCGATCACCACCGGATGCGAGGGATGGCTGATGTCATAGGTCCACAGCGAGCTTCCGCGCACTGAATTCTCATCGCCCAAGCCCGGAACCCGCTTGCCCTCGACGGTTGTGCCTTCACGCGCCGCCTTCGACGGATAGCCGAACGGCGGAAAATGCAGCCCCGTCGTCAGCGGGCGGTTCTGCGGATCTGTTCCAGGAATGAGCTTGTACTCAAACAGTCCGGTATTGGTGACGTATAACTTGGTCCCATCCGGCGACAGTGCCAGTCCAAATGGGTATGCGCCGGTAGGAACGCTTGAGATACGATGCAAAGTCGCCGCATCCAGCAGCACCACGCGCCAGTTACCCTGGTCGAGCACATAGAGCGTCTTGCCGTCAGCAGAAACGATCACTGCGGCGGCAAAGCTGCCACTCGTACCGTGCCCCGCGGCGCTTACATCCAGTGAGGCTTCGCCGGCCACTGTCCAGTCGTTCGTATGATAAACCCGAACCTTGCCTGAATCTCCTGTGGCAACGTAAAGCAGAGAACCGTCTTGCGAATAGGCCAGGCCGGCATGGACCTCGATGGCCGGATCATTCGTACTCCCCGCCGGCATCCGCAAGACCTTTGGGTTCTCGCCCGATGGATCGGAGACCACATTGAGTGCAAACGGGAATCCTATCGAAGGAATCGCAATCTGGGCCCCATCCGGCCGTACAGCCAGCGCGAATGGATAGGGCGCCAAAGGAATCCAGTTCCCCTCTGGGTGAATCTGGCGGCCGTTCGGTAGCGTTGCTGTGACGCCGACCTGGGAAAGCAGCGGCGACGGTCCGGCCATTAGACAGAGGAGCAAAGCGGCCACAGCGAATGGCGCGATGGCAACATGGCGGGAGCGTCTATGACGTTTGCGGCAAGTCTGCTGGAGAAAACGCGACGATGGAAGAAGCCCTACGCTGCATTTTCGCGGGCGAGTCATTCGAAAGTAGGTCATTGCGCGTTCCTCGTTTTGCAAATCATAAAATGCCCTAACCATATGGCATTTCCAGTGTTGATGGGTACCCCGAAGACGGCTGGCGCTGACGTTTTCGTTGGGGAAAACTCCCATCGAGGCCGCGGCGTCCCTCTAGAGCGCAAAAGGCGCGCCATCCTATAGAAATGCGCGGTCACTACCGGCTGGAGGGCACTGACACAAATTCGCGGCGCGCTCCATGGGCAGCATGAATCATGCATACCGCTGCGTTCCTTACGCTTTGAGCATCGCGATTTCAACGGAGTGGCTGCCGAACTTCTGATGCTTGGCCGTAAGCTTTACCGTGCCAGGCTCTCCAAGTGACTGGATCCATGCGGCCGCGACGCCGCCAACAAGACTCACGAACGATGGCCCCAGCAACCTCCCCGGTCCCTCCAACTGGAGCAGCACCGGATCGTTCGATAGGGTGCGCGCGTTGCCGTATCGGTCCGTGATGCGCAATACAACACGTGTCGCATCGGAATGATCTGCAATAAGCTCTCGATCATCCGCGCTAAAATGAAACTCCTGGTCCACTCCCTTCCCGGAGAAGCTCTTGCTGATCTTCATGACTCCATCAATATAACCATCCAGCCGCAGATCTCCCCAATCGTCGTTGCCGTTAGGCAGGTTAAGAAAGAAGGGCGGATGCGCCATGTGCGGGAACTGCTTACGGTCCGGTTTCAGTTCGATGATTTCGTGCCAATTCCCATCTCGGCCGATCGAACACTTGATGGTGTCGCAATTGGAACAGATGGGCGCCTGCCGAAGCCCGCCTGTGCCATCATTCATAGCCCAATGAAACCCTGCCTCAAGCACGACCTCTTCGGCGGGATCGCATTGCGACTTGTAAAATCCGGCTGCAGGCTTGGCTTCACGAAAGATATCCATGACCCCGTGATAACAGATATGATCACCCGAGCCAAAGTAATTGTGCGTAGGATAATCAAATGCGCACCAGCCAAGGCCACCGGAATACCGCACGTCCGTTTCTAATTGATCGTAGATCCTGGCATAGCGAAGGATCTGTTCCTTGTGGGTATCGTTGTTATCCCACGAACGCACAGGCCATTCTCCCCCGACAAACTCCGTATTCAGATAGCGTGCGTGGTTGGGCGGCTTGAGCGGTATACCAAAATCGTTCATACAAAACACGTCTTCCAGAAACTCCGATTCCTGGAAATAACGAACGCCGCACGTTTGCCGGGTCGGATCGAGGCTATGAGCTACCGCATTTGTGCGCGTGTAAAAGTCGTGATAATCGCGCGACTCATTGATGCGAATGCTCCACAATATGATTGCTGGCCGATTCCAGTCGCGCTCAATCATGCTGCGAACGTTGTCCACAGCCAAATCCTGCCATGCATGGTCGCCTACATGCTGCCAGCCTGGAATTTCCTCCATCACAAGCAACCCCAGCTCATCGCAAGCGTCGAGAAAATGCCGGGAGGGAGGATAGTGCGATGTGCGCACCATGTTGCACTTCAGCTCGCGCTTGAGAATCTCCGCATCCCGGCGCTGGACACGCCGCGGCATCGCACTGCCAACATAAGGGAATGTCTGATGCCGATTCAAGCCGCGCAACTTCAGGGGCCTTCCGTTGAGTTCAAATCCATGCTCTGTAAACACGGCTGATCGGAACCCCACACGGCGCACGTCATTATCCAGAACCTTGCCGGCTTGCACCAGCCGAACGGATACCTGATAAAGCTTCGGGTCCTCCAGTGTCCATAGGAGAATACCATCGAGATCGCTCAATGCAACGGTGTATTGGGACTTTCCTTGCTTAGGTTGAATATTCCGGCGAACGATGGCGATGGTTCGATCCTCGTCCTGGATAGATACCTCAACATCAATGGGCGCTTGATCCGCCAGGGTGGAGTCAAGAAACACCTCGACATCGAGGCCCGGCCGGCTGGAAGCCACGTCGACAGGCTTGGCGAAGATATTCTCTATATACGTTGCTTGCACGATGCGCAACCACGCCTCGCGATAGATCCCCCCAAAGGTTAGATAATCCACTTGATAGCCGAAGGGAGGGATTCCTGGCTGTTCGTGACTATCCACCCCCACTGCAACCAGATTGTCGCCGCTCAGGCGGACCGCGTCGGTCACTTCAAAGGAAAAGGGTGTGAAGCCGCCCTTGTATGCGCCAATATACTTCCCGTTCACCCAGACTTTCGATGACGTCATCGCCGCTTCGAAGTCGAGGAAGACGCGAGAGGTACGTTCCAGGCCTGAGAGGTGGAAGTGGCGGCGGTAAAGGGATGTGAACTGGTAGCTATCCTGATCAAAGTTATGCCATGAATACTCCGCATTCGAATGGGGCAGGGTAACTTCTTCCATGCCCGCCTCGGAAAATGCTTCTGCCGCGCCTTCATCTGTGAAGGTCTTTGTAAAGCGCCATCTGCGATTCATGGGAACTACAAGGCGTCCAGATTGGAGCTGTTCTTTGACCGGCAGAACCGTGGCCGTCCCCTTGGAGGTTAGGGCCGCATCCGCAAGACATACACTGCCTGTTTTGAGAAAAGTTCTTCTGTCCATGTTCCTTCCTCGTTTCACCATTTCTACTGGTCGCCGCAACGAGATAGCCGGCGCCGTACCCTTCCAGGAGAACTTCCGGGCCAGGAGCGATCAGCTCGGATTCAAGCGCCGCAGGCTCGGGATGGAGCGGCCTTCTTCCGCTCGTGCCGGCTTGAGTCCACAGAGCCCGATTCAGATTGGCTGCCGTTGAGACGGTTGAGTGTGGAAGAATGCGGTGCATTTTCCTCCAGCTTCAATGAGGCGGTAACATCGATGGTGGGGCTGCGTCTGGAGCACTGCCCCATTGCTTATTGGGCAGCGGGCCCATATTGAGCACGAGCGTCCCTCCATTTGCGATGTCAGCCTGAC
>JAKAQS010000136.1 GCA_021819585.1 Acidobacteriota bacterium | reverse complement strand
TGCCGTTGCATATCTCCTTTGCGCTAACTCTTTGCGGCTTTCCTCGATACAAGCGTAGGCGAAAAGATCATGGATGTTCTGCCCGCCTTCCCAGGGCCGGAAGTTGTGCCCTTGCATAAGGCCAAGCGCCCGATCGGGTTCGCCCTTCTGCAGCAGCAGCAATATGTAGCGGACGCGCACTGGATCCTGCTCCAGCACGTCTTCCGGGGCTGAGGCGAACATGGCGCTGCGCGCCTTGGTGTCGCCCATTGCGGTCAGGATCTGGTCCAAATCGGCATAGAGGTGAAAATCGTGCGGCGCCAGGCGGATCGCCTGCTGGTATAGATCCGCTGCCTGCGCAAGGTTCCCGTCGATCTTCCACGCATACACCCCCAGATTGCGATCCAGAACCGAATAAGCGAAACCGGAGTCTTTGGCCGCCTGCCACAGCCGGTTCGCGTCAGCGTAGCGTCCATATTCGAAGTAGAAGTTACCCAGCAGATACTCCGCATGGGCGTCCGATGGATCCGCCCGGATTGCTTCTTTCAGCACTATTGCATCCTCCGGGCGGCTGATGAAAACCCCTTCATATCTTGCGGCTCTCGCTTTTGCCGCATAGGCGCGCGCGGCATTCTCCTGCCCCGCCTTCAACGCGTCGAAGGCCAGGTGATAATCCACCATGGCTGAGACCTCCATCCGAGGCGTTTCCTCAATCGCCGCCTTCAAAATGAAGTCCGCGGCCTGCCAATCGTGCAGATCTTCATACCAAACCGCGGCTTCGAGATCGTTCTGTTCCCAGTCTCCGGCGGCGCGCCTCCATTGCTGCTCGGCTTGCTTCTTCTCCGCCGGTTCTTCGTTCGCTTTCGCGTCTGCGAGCTCCCTCTGTTCTGCCAGCGCCAAAGGATAGAGCGGCATCTCGGAGCAAACATCGGAGATCGTCTCTCTGGCCTCCTTTAGCTTGCCCTCGTGCCGCAACGCCACCGCCAGATCGCTCTTCATCCGCGCATCATGGCGGTCCTCATCGAGTCCCTGGCGCAGCAATCTCTCCGCCCATCCATCATCCCCTTCTGCAATCGCTATCTCTCCCAACTGCATCAGGGACTCAGGCCGCATCTTTCCGCGTCTCACCGCAATCCAGAAAGCGTCCTTTGCCGCAAAGAGCCTTCCCTGCGCTCGATCTACAATCCCTGCGAGATACTGGCTCTCTGCATCGCTGTCGTCCTCAGCAATCGCCCGTCCGATCTCCGCGCTCGCCGCCGTGAAGTCTGCGGCACGATAATCCTCCACCGTCATGTGGCGCAGCGCGGGAATCGATTCCGGATCGTGTTTCAGAGCCTGGGAATACAGTTGCTCTGATGCGGCGTCATCGCCTTCTTTTGCCTTCTCTTCAGCACGTAGAATCAGTCCATCGGCATTCAGCTTGTCCTCCGGGATCGGCTGCGGCTCTGACACTCCAACCCGCGAAACAAAGTGTGGATTCCCATCGATAGGCTCGGCTGCGCTCCACTGCAACAGGATCTTTCCGGAACTATCCAGCACTTTCACCTCGACAGACTGCTTCGCCTTTTGTGCGTCTGAAAGGGGAATCGAAAAGCTTTGCGTTGCCAGCGGTTCGAGGGTCAACGGCCCAATCGTGCGCAGCAGACTTCCCTTCAGACGGACCTCAATTCGCGCATCCTCAACCTTTTCCACGGGACTAAGGAGGATTTGCATGGTTCCTCCGTGCTGCCGTTCAGCACTAAATTGAACATTCAGCGCCAGTTGCTTGGCCGCTTCCACAAAACCATCGCCGAGCTTACGCACGGGATACCAATTCTCCGTCCAAGACTCTACATCCTGTGGCATCATAGACTCCCGGCTTAGCTGTGTTGCAAACCGTCCCGCCTGGACCTCGCTGTAGGGGCCATCGTGGTCCGTCAGCAGACCGGTCCAAATGGCTCCCTCACCGGAGACGCCCCAACTCCATATTTTCTTCCCCGTCATCTCGCGATCATCCGCATGATGCACAATCCCATAGGCGGACTTCGTATAGTACACGCCGTAAAAGTTGCGGTGGACGCCCACGCCAAAGATCTCTGTGGGTTCTCGGATATTCTTATATTGGCTATAATCTCGTCCCTTCCATACCGGATAGCTCCAATAAATTCCCGGCTCGTCCGGGCTTACTTCGCGCATCGGATAGATATAGTGCAAGTCGTCGGAGGCAGCTACCGCCGCATTGTCCCAAAACCAATAGAGGTTGCTGAACGGCGTCGGATTGAATAGAGTGACGCGCTCTTCCAGAGCGGCGACGCCCGGCCGCAGCGTCAACTCCACCTGCCAGTACATCTCGGATACCTGATCCAGATCGCCGATGACCACCGTCGCACTGCCATCGGCATTTCTGCGGTACGACGAAGAGACCGGTGAAACTGTATCCGTGGTATGCCCATTGGGAAAATTGAATTCGATTCCCCCTGAAATCCACGCCCCACGCAATCCGATGAGGCCATATTTGACAACATGGTTGCAATAGAAGACCTCGCGGTGATCAACCTTGTCGTACAGCGAATACAGTCTCGCCCCAAGGTCTGGCAGAATCGTCGCACGCAAAAATTCGTTTTCCAGCACAATTGCCCGGTACTTCTTCGGCTCAAGCCGGTTCGTCAAATCATCCAGCATCGCATAGGGATAGACGTCCCGCGAATTCACCAGCGCGAACGGGGGATTCGGGTCCTGTGGCCCCATGGGATACGTAGGAATCACAATCTCGGACTCCTGCACCTTCACCGGTGCTGCAACCGCGGGCGCGGCCAGTGACCCGACAACAGCTAGGCAAAGCAAGAGAAAAAAACTTCTGTATTCTGCGTTCATACTCGCCCTCCCTGTTTTACCTCACCCTCCGCCCTCACAAACCGGAGCACCCCGAACGAAGCCGGCTGATGAAATGAGGCATTGGCAAGCGGCATCGGCATCCAGCTCAACATCTTCTGCTCGCCTCCGCTTTGGCCGTCTTCTCCATCCGCGCGATAAAAATTCACCCGCCACTCTGTGCCTTCCTCCACGTGCGCCGCGTCCATTGACGCCATGGGAATCCGCATCTCTACCGTCCACTCCTGCCGTATCGTATCGATCTTCGTGGCATGCTCGAATCCGGAGTTCCATTGCATGTCATGCACCGGCGCCGGCTCTGCATTCAGGTCCACCACCAAGTCAATCCATTGATTGTTCGGGGCAACCTCGAATTCGTAGTAGCGGCTCGTCGGCTCGGCGTGCGGACGCACAAAGGCTTCAACCACATCGCGGCGCCACAACTGCCAGCGTTCCGCGCTGGGATCTTCGTCTTTGAAGGTATGCAGTCGAACATAATGGCAGCAGAATGCGAGGTAAAGATAGCTTTGTGTCCAACGGCTAGCCACCATCGTTTCCAAACTCGGATACGCAAGGGATGCACAAAACGCATCCCGGTCGAAGCTGATTCGCACTGCCTTCGCCCATACTGGTTTGCTCAGGTCTCCGTCCAGAAGGAAGTCAGCGCTCAGATACTCGGAGAACAGCATCTCTTTTGCACCCCAATTCATGTCTTCGCCTTACAGATACCGCACTAGCCAGAAACAGGGTGGTGAATATTACAACCCATATCCTTTGCCTATGTGATGGGCCATATTGCCTTCTCGCTTTCCAACTTTGGCCAGATTGCACTCCGGCGGATAGCAAACCGTCCGTTGGCTCCAATTGGAGGTGATCGCATTAAAATACAAACGCAAGCATACGAAATCATAGCGTTTGGCAGATAGGATTGCAAGGTCTCCGCTTTTCCGGCGAAACCGTCGTATTCAGTCAGTTTCTTCAATCGAAAGTAGCCTGAAGGGGGAGGATCATGCCGGGAAGGAAGCGTCAGAATGCATCAGGCACAGAAGCTGAATTGGGACAGGTTTGGCCGGCTTCTCCATGTCGGCCAGGATCTGCGGTTCGAAGGCGAGAACCGGGAGCAGGTACACGCATGGGTGGGAGGAAGTGCTTTTACCGGCAACAAAATCTCAGGCAGGGCAAGGCGGCCCGGGCCTTTTGCGATGCCACTTGGAAATAATAACCGGTCTGAGCCGGGCACAGCGGACGCAACGCATCACTCTCAATAAGAACGGTGGGCGGTTGCAGTCGACGATGTATCGAGATCACTGCTCTCCCAACCGCTATGCGGCGGCCACCGTGGCGCACCCGGTGCGGATCAAGCAGGCCCACAAGCGAATGAGATGCCCGACGACGCGCGGCATCAGCCCGCCCGAGCATGCTCCTTCCGGCAAACCATGGTCCGGCCGGTTGGCCTCGATTACGGTGACAGACCTGTAGGATCTGTGACGCAATTTGCGTTGTCGCCGGCTTGTGTTGCCATGTCAAAAGGCTCGGTCCCCGCAGGACCATCAGCGGGCGGCGCAATCCCAACCCGCAAGCCCAACCCGGTTTCTGTACTTGGAAGCCATACACCGCCGACAGGATAAGCCTCTCTGGAGTTGCTCATCGGGCTCGACCTTCCCAGCCAGAATCCGCGGCTCGGATCGAGCACTCCTACTCCGAAGCGCGTGGCCGTATCCCTGAGCGATACCGAGGCGAGGCGGCGTCTGCAACAGGCCAAGGTCAAGCTCTCCGATCCACTCCACCGGCGTCCATGAACGCGCATCGCGCTTCCTGCATCGGCAGGCGCCCTGACAGAACGGGAACCTCGAAATGAAAGCGGACGCCACGTTTCGCCATTAATTCGCCTTCCTTGGATCTTTTTATATCGACTGAGAGTTAATCTTTACACTTTACTTCGTAAAGCAGATAATTCCTGTCATGAGATGGACACGAGCTTTGGCGTCATCGCTGGTGATTGTGTTGATGGTGGGCATGGCTTGGGCAGAGAAGAATGGTCTCGAGCAAAAGCCCGTTCTTGGTTGGAGCAGTTGGAGCTTCCTCGGTGAGTATCCTACGGCAGCGAAGATGGAAGCTCAAGCTCAGGCGCTGCGGTTGTCCGGCCTGCAGGAGATCGGATACAACTATGTGAACCTCGACGACTGGTGGTACGAATGTCCCGGTGGTCCCGACATCGGTCCGAAAGGTACTCCGGGGAGTCAGGGTCCCAACGTGGGCCGTTATGGCCGCTGGGTGATCGATCCGTCGAAATTTCCGCCGCACGGAGACACCAATGGCATTAAAGCAGTCGCGGACTATGTCCACAGCCTCGGGATGAAATTCGGAATATACGTTACAGCAGGCATTTCCCGCCAGGCAGTTCGCAGGAACACTCCGATTCAAGGCACACCGTACACGGCTGACCAGATTGCGGAACCGTCTGTAGCGGAGAACAACTACAACTGCGGGGGCATGGTCAGAATTGACTATCACAAGCCCGGAGCGCAGGAGTATATCAATTCATGGGCGGATATGCTTGCGTCCTGGGGCGTCGATTACGTCAAAATCGACGGCATAACGGACAGCAACGTCCCGGATATCAAGGCATGGTCACACGCAATCGCTCAAAGCGGCCGACCGATGGTCCTCGACGTCACCCAGGGAAGCTTCACCCGTGCCATTGCACCGGCACTGATCAAGTACGCGAATCAGTGGGAGGCCCCAGAAGACATTGAATGCTATACCTGCGAGACAAATAGCGGATTATATAGAGGCAAAAGTCTGAATAGTAGCTACCCATTGACCAGTTGGTCAAACGTTCAGATACGCTTCAACTATGCGGCGGAGTGGCAACCTTTTGCGGGCCCTGGAGGGTTTAACGACTTTGATTCCATTGAGGTCGGGAATGGCGGCAACGACGGACTTACCCCAGCCGAGCGTAAGACCCAAATCAGCCTTTGGGCTCTTGGAGCCTCACCCCTCATCCTTGGCGTCGATCTGTCCCACCTCAACCGGCTGGACTTGAACTACCTTAAGAACCCTGCGGTCCTGGCTGTCGACCAGGACTCAATCGCTGCTACAAGAATTGTCGACAGTGGCGATCAGCAGATATTTGCAAAGATGGAACCAAACGGAGACTGGATCGTCGGTCTATTCAACACCGGTGAATCAGCGGAACAGATCACAATTCAGGAGTCTGCTCTAGGACTACCCAGGAACCCACGCGGGTATTCCCTGTCCAACTTGTGGACAGGAGAGATGAAGAACGCCGTTGGTGTGATTAGCGCTGTTGTCCCTGCGCATGGAGTCGCCTTATACCGCGTTCGGGCACGGTGATTTCTTTCTGACTGCCAGGAGTTCGGCAACAAGTTCGAGACGGATGGTGAAAGGATGTTGTCATTTTGAAGGCTATTCCGCAATGCCAAGATTGTTCTAACCACAACATGAACAGAGTTTGTTTAGCCTCCATCACCGGGCCTAAACCCACCGCCTGTCAGGCAGTCAGCTCTAAGATTCCCTCTGACGACAATGTCGAGGCGACCCCGAGGTTTGATGCACGGCTTATTGATTGGGCGTCGAGCGAATGCGAATGGTAGTCTGCCAAACGAGAAGCATTTCATGCGGTTGTAGCCGAACCGGCGACTTTCAGCCGCGATCCGCCCTACCGGCCTCCAGCCGATAGCTATTGAGCGTGAACGAGCGGGTTTCACATTCAGAGTGAACGGTCGCGGCGAACAGAGCAGGCGGCCGACAGAGGGAGGACATCTCGGTGCTCTTGGCGGCAAATATGCGGAACGTTGAACAGGTTGCTTCGAGTGCGAGCCCCGGACGCGGTGCGGCTGCCACCCCGCATCCTGCGCGTGACCACCACATGGCGATTGGCCTGCTCGGCGCTCCAGTTGGAGGCTTCCAGACGAGGACAATAGAAGAGCGTAAGCAAGACGTCTTGCTCTCGCCCGAGGTGATTGGCGAGGGGGCGGTTCTCGGGCGAGCGCCGCGGCTGGGCGAGCAGCCGATTCATGCGCGCTTCCAGCAGACCGCAAGCCCCTACCAGAGATTGCTATGTCGGTTCGGCCTTCTTCGCCAGCCGTGTGAGCGCCCAGCACAACCCAACCCGACTTACCCTCGCTTCCTATCCCTGTTCGAACCCTTCGTCCGTCTGGCCGTGGGGCGCGCCCACTGCTCGTTCACCGCCGCAGCCAGACGCATCGCCAGCGACCCAAACTGCGAAGCCGTGCTGTCCAGCGCATCGAAACTCAGACACGCATGCCGCCGACCGCGCGGTCTGCCGCAAGCCCGCCCGTCGTCCACGTGAATGCGACACTCCAGGTTCTCCACGCGATGAAACTCGTACGGCGAAATATCTACTAGATCCAACTATCGTGCTGCAGGAGGAGCAGAGAGAAATGACCTTTAGCCGTAGGGATTTTGTCGGCGCCGTATTTGCGTCGGCCTCACTCAAGAAGCTTGGAGGACCATTCACAGGGGATTCATCCACAGGGCAAAGGAATGGTCAGGGAAGTTGGTTACGGCACGGCATGATCGATGCAGGAGGTTTGCACGAACCGTACATCTTTATCGTGCGACGCGGGGGACAGCGGCTCGACGCGCGCCAAATCAGCGAGTACGAGCAAAGCGAAGGGCTGATCAAGCAGCTTCACCATCAGGGGGTCGAGGTCTTTCACACCCATCTTTACAAAGGATTTGGGATGGCTGCGGAAAAAGAGGGCATGGAGGACACAAAACACGCCGTTGCCATTGCCCACAGCCATGGCATGAAGGCGGATACATACATCCAGTGGAGTTCGATGATGTATGAGACGTTTTTCGCGGAAGAGCCGAACGCCGTAAACTGGATCGAGCGTAATATTGCAGGCCTTCCCATTCTTATCACATATGGTTACCAGCAATCCTTCCGTTACATGCCATGTTTCACTAACCAGGACTACATCGATTATCTAAAACACATAGTTAGATATGCCATTCTTGAGGTTGACACAGATTTTATTCATTTTGACAATTTCAATCTGAATGCAGAACCGGATTCCTGCCACTGTCCACGGTGCATCGATGGCTTCAGAGCGTTTCTCAGAACCAAGTATAGCCCTGCGGAGTTGCGTGACCGTTTTGGTTTTGAAAACATCTCATTCGTCAAACCGCCGCAATGGAACAGCGACGATCCGCCGGACCAGATGGAGATCATTTACGATCCAGCATTCCAGGAGTGGGTGGACTTCCGCTGCCAGACGATGGCTGACGCGCTACAACAGGTTTCACGCTATGCAAAATCACTCAACTCCGAAGTCGCGGTGGAAATCAATCCTGGCGGCATTGATGGGGAAAACCGCCCATGGACATCCGCTGTCGACCATGCCAGACTGCTGAAGTTCACAGAATCCTTCTGGAGTGAGGAACACGACGCGCCTGCTTTTCTTTCTGACGGACGTCTGATTTCGAAGATTCGCAGCTACAAACTTGCACGGACGTACAGCAATGTCCTGCTGACATATGTGGCGGACGATCCAGTCGGGATGGCGGAGGCCCTTGCATTCAATCAGACACTTGGCTTTGTCGGTAGCAATCCGCTTTCATCAGTGACACTGAGCTATATTGATTTTTATCGAACAAATAGGAGCATGTATGTCGGCAGCGAGGATGTGACTCCCGTTGCGGTATTTCGCTCTTATGCGTCGTTGACATATCACAATGCCAGCGCTCAATTGAGCGCGATTTTGGTCGAACAATCCTTGATCCAGTCGAGAGTTCCTTTTGCTTTGATTTTCGATGAACACCTTCGTGACCTGACAAAATACAGCGTCTTGGTTCTCCCAAATTCCGAGTGCCTCTCTGATGAGCAAATCTCACTCATCCGCAGCTACGTGGAGAACGGGGGGGGGCTGGTGGTCACGGAGCAGACAGGTCTTTATGACAACTGGAGGCGGACGCGAGTGAATCCAGGTCTAGAAGGGCTAGTAAAGGGCCAGCCCCATGGTCTTGGATACCAGCAAGATGTGAAGGCTCATGCCGGCAATACGGGATCTCCGGCATGGAGTCAAGTTGGCCATGGAAGAGTAGCCTATATTCCAGCCATCCAGTTTGATGGACCCCTTCCCCCACCCGAACCCTACTTTTCAATATCCAATGTTTTCTGGAAGCGTCCAAAGAACTGGAAAGAGATCATCGACGCGGTCCGCTGGGTAGCACAGGGCGCAATTCCTCTAAGCGTGGAGGGTCCGGAGTCTCTGGTAGCGAACATCACGCAACAGAACACGGAACGAAGATTCCTTGTGCATCTAGTGAATTACAACGCTGCAAAAGTTCCTTTTCTCGCTGACCTCCAAGCCTTGGTCACGTTGCCAGAAGACAAAAGGCCGCGGACGGTGACGCTCTATCTTCCCGGCACGAATGACGCGGATATGCTAGCTTTTACCAACGATAGTCACGATGTCCGATTTGTCGTGCCGAAATTAGAGACCTATGGATTGATTGCAATTCAATGCTGAATTCAGACATCCTCTGATTTACCTATGCAAATCCCCTGTGTATTGTTTCGGTTAGGACGAGATGCTTGAACAATTTGACACTCCTGGGGACCGTCGAGTTTTGCATTTTTCGCTGAGGGTTTGGGGGGGGGGGACTGGCATCCCCGCTCACAATGCAGCGTTCACCGCCCTCGTTGGAGTCAAGCAAGGCCCCTGATGGGCGGAAGCTTTCAACAGTAGCGAAGCGGCCGTTTGAGAACTGGCAATTGAAAGCGTCCAACTCTTCCGGCGATCATTCCTCAAGAGCTTGATTCCACGATCCACTCTACGAACCGGCACTCAATCTTCTCGCACAGCCTACAATCACCCAAGAGATCAGGGAAAGGACACGTCATTCTGTCTGACGCCTCAACGATACGCCCTATAGTGCGTCCTGTTACTTGGCAGAGCTCATGAGTTTACTATGATGCATCCAGATCACGTTCTCACCAATCGAGCTGCTGTCATCGGCAAATGCGCGATGTATAATCGCTTTCTGCTGTTCGTTGCGGGCCTTGGCGGCCTGCTTTATGGCGTGGATGTTGGAATAATCGGTGGGGCCTTGCCCTACCTGGAAGCAACCTCTCGTCTGAATGCGCAACAGCTTTCCATCATCGTGGCCGCCGTCCTGCTCGGTAGCGTGATATCTAGCCTGGTTGCCGGGTTGCTGGCCGACTGGATGGGGCGCAGGCCGCTTATGATCATCAGTGGAATGGCGTTTG
>JAKAQS010000135.1 GCA_021819585.1 Acidobacteriota bacterium | reverse complement strand
TCCGCCGCAGAGGTCTTGGCTTGCTTGCCGGCCATAACTCAAGTTACGGCTGACCTTTACTGACAATCAAGTGGAGTTGCTCGTTGTATAAGGCCGCGGGGAGATCTCGCGGATGATCGAGCATAGCCGCTGATCGAAGGGATGCACTGGCAGGTCTCCGGAATGGGCTTTCAATCTCCCTGCCGGCCAGTCCTTTCCGGCAGAGGCCCTCTTCAATCCGCAGTCGCGGATGGAGATCCTATAGCATTTTCAGCGTTGCGCATCCCGAGGAGGGCTTGCAGTGGCGTTTTCATTGGGGAAAACGCTCATTGAGGCCAAGGCGTCCCGCCACACCCACACTGGATATGCTTCGGGTCGAGGCATCTAGCTCGTAAGTGATTGTTCAGAATATCGTTATGGCTTTTCGCTCAACGAAAAACCGCAGCGTAGATGCCTCCGCGTTTTTTCTCTTGACAGTTACTCTATAACATAGAGTACTCTACATAAATCTTATCCATCCCTCCCGACCGGAGCTTCCCATGAACCAGCCGTCCAATGAACTCAACCTGCAAGACCGTCTCGACCTCATCCAGACCATGATCTCCGAAGGCCGCCGCAGCACCGAAGATCTGGGGCCCATCTTTGTTCTCTGGGGCATCGCCTACTATGTAGCCTTCGCATGGTATGCGCTGGGTCATACAGTGTGGGCCTGGCCCATCACCATGCTGGCCGCCAATGTCCTCACCCTCTTGATCTCCTCACGCCGCCACGGCGTTCTACCTCGAACGACGATGGGACGCGCCACTGGCTCGGTCTGGGCGGCCATGGCCATCTCGATGTTCATCCTTCTGCCCGCAATTGGAATCAGCGCCAGAACAGCCGACCTCAGTGTCCTGCTGGCCATCGTTGCAACCTTGCTGGGCCTGAGCAACGCCGCCTCCAGCTTCATCCTCGAGTGGAAGCTGCAGTTCGCCTGCGCGCTCCTCTGGTGGGCTGTCGCGGTCATCGCCTGCTTTGCAACCCTCCGCCAGAGCACCATCGCCTTTCTGGTAGCGAACTTCTTTTGCCAGATTGCCTTTGGAGCCTACGGAATCTTCAGCGAGCAGCGCAGAAAAGGGATGGCAGCCGCTCATGCCTGAGCTGCCGGACCTGAATCCGATCGTGCATGGCAAGCTGCGTCTGGCTCTGCTGTCTCTGCTGGCTGGGGTGGAAGCAGCCGAGTTCACCTGGCTGCGCGCCCAGACCGGCGCTACGGACGGCAACCTCGGCGCGCAACTCCTCAAGCTGGAGGAGGCCGGCTACGTGGCCGTTCACAAGAGCTTTGTCCAGCGCAAGCCACAGACCCTCTACCGCGTCACCGACACTGGCCGCACCGCGCTGACGGAGTATGTCCAGGCTCTCCGCCAACTTCTCGGCTCAGCCATCTCCTGACGGGTTCACGGCCTGCGTCGGGGCGCAGGCTGTAGATCCGGGTACGGCTCCCGGCGGAACGCCGCCCGCAGCGGTGCGCAGATAAGCCCCCGCCGGAACAGATCCGGGACACTCCCCAGGGCTTTATGCCTGCGGTTTGGGCGTGAAGAGGATAAAGTTGCCCGCGCACGTCCCCCAGTTCCGGAGCAGCCGTTCTCCCAGCCTGCTCTCGGAGAGCCGCACATGCTCTTCCAGCAGTTCACGCAGCGCCAGTTGCTGCTCCGCTGTGGTCTCCGCGAAGGGCTGAGCCTCCAGAAACTCGGTGTGGTACTGCGTTTCAGCAATCATCGTCTGCCGCGCATCATAGACCCAGGCCAACCCCCCGGTCATACCCGCGCCAAAGTTGATCCCCACGCTGCCCAGGATCGCCACCATCCCGCCGGTCATGTACTCGCAGGCATGGTCACCCACGCCCTCTACCACCGCCGTCACGCCGGAGTTGCGCACCCCGAACCGCTCACCCGCCCTCCCTGCGGCAAACAGGCGTCCGGAGGTCGCGCCATACAGCGCCACGTTGCCCAGCAGCACATGCTCCTCACTGTGTTCGGCGGCGCTGCCCACGGCGCGCAGAATCAGGTCGGCTCCGGAGAGCCCCTTGCCCACAAAGTCGTTGGCCTGCCCGGTCAGAATCAGTTTCATTCCCTGACCGGCAAACGCGCCGAAAGACTGCCCCGCGATTCCTTCCAGGTCGAACGTGACGTCCACGTCCTGCAACTCCCCTTTGGCCCGCAGCACGGAGATCTCCCCCGAGAGCCTGGCGCCCACCGACCGGTGTTCATTGCAGATGCCGCTGCGCACCGAAAAGGGCTCACCCTGCGCCGCGGAGGCCAGAGCCGCTTCTGTCCACGGGTCGTCCAGAGGATGATCCTCACCCGGGCGCTCATTGCGCGCCCCCATCCATCGCGTTGGTCCATGGCCCTCGTCTGAGAGCATCGGCGTCAGATCCAGATTGCCATCAAAACGCACCTGTTCCAGCAGGTCGACGCGCCCGATCGCAGCCTCCAGGCTGGGCAGCCCGTAACCGGCCAGCAGATGCCGCAGCGACTCCGCAAGCTGGCGGAAGTACGTAACAATATGCTCCGGCTTGCCCCGGAACTTGGCCCTCAACTCCGGCTTCTGCGTCGCAATCCCTGTCGGGCAGGTATTCAGATGGCACTGCCTGGCCATATCGCAACCCATGGCCACCAGCACCGCGGTGCCGAAGGCGTACTCGTCGGCGCCCAGCAGCGCGGCCACCAGCACATCCCGAGCCGTGGCGATGCCGCCATCCGTGCGCAGGCGAACCCGCTCCCTCATGCCCGTGCTGCGCAACTGCTGCTGAGCCTCGGAGAGGCCCAACTCCCACGGATTGCCGGCGTACTTGATGCTGGAGAGCGCCGCCGCTCCGGTTCCGCCGGTGTTTCCGGCGATCACGATGTAGTCCGCATAGGCCTTGGCGACCCCGGCAGCCACGGTTCCCACGCCCAGGCCGGAGACCAGCTTGACTCCGATTCCAGCCCGGGGGTTGACCCGTTTCAGGTCGTAGATCAACTGCGCCAGATCCTCAATGGAGTAAATATCGTGGTGCGGCGGAGGGGAGATCAGCGCGACGCCGGGCTGCGCATGACGCAAGCGCGCAATCAGCCCGGAGACCTTGTGCCCTGGCAGTTGGCCGCCCTCGCCGGGCTTGGCTCCCTGGGCCACCTTGATCTCAATCTCCTCGGCGTGCGCCAGGTACTCGGCCGTCACGCCAAAGCGACCGGAGGCGATCTGTTTGACCTTGTTACTGAGGGAGCTATGCACTACGGGGGCAGAGACCGGCTCGGCCAACGCCGCCACGCCTCCCTTGCCGCTCAAGCGCGCCGCCAACTGGCCCCCAACTGCGTCAAGCGCCGGATGAGGCGCAGGGCCGGTCTTGGCAACGCGGTAGACATCCGGATCTTCGCCGCCCTCGCCGGTGTTGGAGCGTGCTCCCAGCGAGTTCATCGCCTGGGTAATCGTCTGATGCGCCTCCGGGCTGATTGAGCCCAGAGACATGGCGCTGGCCACAAAGCGCCGGCAGAGACTATCGCCGGCCTCCACCTCCTCGATGGGGAGTTCCGGCCCTGCAGGCCGCACCTCCAGCAGATCGCGCAAGGATCCAGCTTCGCCGGCATCCACGCCGCGGCTGAAGATGGCAAAGGCTGCCGAGGCATCCGTGGCCGCGGCCGCGCCGCGCGCGCTACCCACCACTGTCTGCAGAGCCTTTACTGTGGGCGGTTGCCAGCGGTGCGACTCAGCGGCCTCATCCTTGCGGAACCGTACCCAGCCATAATCGGGAAGATCCTCGGCCTCCGCGGCGCCCTTTGCCCCGTTCTCTGCCCGGCCTGCGGAGCCGGCTTGCCAGCTCAAGCGCACGCGCCGGTCCAACTCCGCAAACCCAATTCCTGAAAGTGGCGCCGGCGTATTCGTGAAGCAACGGTCGACCACGCTCGAATGCAGACCAAGGATATCGAAGAGGTGGGCGCCACGATAGCTATCCACCACGGAGATCCCCATCTTGGACATCACCTTGGCCAAGCCGGCATCCAGCGCCTTCAGCATCATCTTCTCGCCGTCCACGCCCTCCGGCTGCAGCGCCCGAGCCGTCTCCAGCGCCAGCCACGGACAGACAGCCCCAGCGCCATAACCAATCAGGACCGCTGCGTGGTGAACATCCCGGCAATCCCCTGCCTCCACGGCGATTCCACACAGAGTGCGCAATCCGGCAGCCACCAAACCCTGGTGGACCACGCCGGCCGCCATCGCCATCGGAATCGGTAACCGGTCCGCACTGGCGCCGCGGTCGGTCAACAGCAGCAGCCGGACACCTCCCAGCACCATCTCCACGGCACGTCCGCAAAGGTCGTCGATCGCCTGATCCAGGGTCTTCTCGGGAGAGTAGACACAAGGCAGCTCTTCCAGGCGAAGCGCCTCGCGGTGCGGATAGATGCCCGCGCGCAGCGCCGCCACCTGCCCCAGAGAGAGAAACGGCGAGCTGAGAGAGATGCCGGGCAGCGGCTCATTCTTCTCCAGCAGATGGGCCCATGGCCCCAAACGGGTCGAGAGCGACACCACAATCGCTTCGCGCAGCGGATCGATCGCCGGATTGGTCACCTGCGCAAAGCGCTGGCGGAAGAAAGCGTACAGCGGACGCGGGCTACGGGCAAGGAAGGCCAGCGGCGTGTCGTCGCCCATGGACCAGACAGGATCCTTCCCTGCCGCGGCCATCGGCTGCAGAATCATCTTCACATCTTCCTTGGTATAGCCAAAGGCGCGCTGACACGCCTCCAGATCCGTCCCCGAGGCCGGCTCGGCAACCGGCAACAGCGGCGTACCTTCGATCAGCGAGGCGTAGGTCGCCTTGGCGTCAAAGGCATCCAGCATCTCGTCGTTGTGATAAATCCTGTGCTCCTCGGTATCCACGCCGATCATCTGCCCCGGCCCCAGCCTGCCGCTCTCGATCACCGTCGCCGGATCCAGATCCACCAGCCCGATCTCGCTGCCCGCCACCACCAGACCGTCGCTGGTGATCGCATAGCGGCACGGGCGCAGACCATTGCGATCCAGGGCGGCGCCCACCACGACTCCGTCGCTGTAGGCTATGGCAGCCGGACCATCCCAGGGCTCCGTGCAGCCCGCATGGTACTGGAGGAAGGGACTGGGGCGGCTGACCAGCGCCGGCGGCAACAGCATCCTCACCGCCTCAGAGATCGTCCGCCCATTCTGACTGATCAGCTCCACAGTCTCATCCAGGCTATTGGAGTCCGTTCCGTCCTTGGTCAGCACCGGCTTGCACTCCACCGGCAAGGTGGAGTCCCTGGCGGCCATCCGGGCGCGATTTCCCCATACCGTGTTGATCTCGCCATTGTGCCCCAGCTTGCGGCCGGGCTGCGCGCGATGCCACGCCGGCGTCGTATTCGTGGCATATCTCTGATGGAAGACGGCAAAGTGGGTCACATACTCCGGAGAGGCAAGATCGGGATAAAACTCCGGCAGAAGCCGGCCAAGGCACATCGACTTGTAGACGATCGTCCGGCTGGACAGGGAACAGATATACCCGCT
This sequence comes from Acidobacteriota bacterium, assembly GCA_021819585.1. Lineage (GTDB taxonomy): Bacteria > Acidobacteriota > Terriglobia > Terriglobales > Acidobacteriaceae > Granulicella. The sequence continues at coordinate 4,583 of JAKAQS010000135.1, read as the reverse complement.
GACATCGCCCAGTTCCACCGCGCGCTCGAACTGCTTGCGGGCTAGATAGAGCCTGCGTTCCATGGGATCGGCGTCGCGGTCACCTCCGTCAGCCACCAGCACCTGGCGAATCCGCGGCATGGTGCTGAGCGCAATCCGGCCCAGGATCTCCGGCCGGGTGGGAACATCTCTCCAAGCCAGCACCCGGAGTTGCTGGGAGGCAAGACATCTCTCCAGCACGCCATCGGCACGGGTCTCCTCCTGCGGCCAGAAGACCATCCCCACACCCAGCGTCTCCCCATCCCCCATCTGCACGCCCGTCGAACCGAGCAGAAGCTTCCGCGGAGGCGCCGTCATCAGACCAATGCCATCACTGCTCAACCCATCCGCCGCCACCGCCCCGCGATGCTCCAGCCGGGAGAGCGCGGTCAGAGCGTGCTGCAAGATACGATGGTTTGACTCTCCCTTTGCGGATGCAACAAATCCCACTCCGCAGGAGTCGTGGTCAAAACGTGGATCGAGCAGCGAAGCACGCCCCTCGCCGGCAGACTGCCGGATTCCAAACCCTTCCCGGGAGCCTTCCCCGCCGGATCCTTGCCGGGCCGCCTCAGTTTGCCCGCTCTCTGCTCTCTGCGCTTCCGTGATGCCCATAGTTCAATATACTTCCGTTCCCGCACTGGCGTTGGATGTCGTCAACTTTGAAGTACACTTTTCTCCGGATGGAGCCTGGCCTGCCGGCTTCCGGACTTGTAAAGCAATCGTTGCAAAAAGGCTACAATCTAAAGTGGCTCAGGAGGCAATCGATCCATCGAGCGATGAATCAAAGGCTCCTTCCAGTCTCTGTCACGCCAACGAACCTTCTGCTCGGCTTGACAGCGCGCCCATGTATATTTATACATGGTTTATGTATTTTTATACTAACAGCGTGACGCGCTAGGCGTCACGTTTTTTCGTGTTTGCAGAATCCGGTCTTGGCTTGACGGGAAGGTATGAAAACTCAGCGGCATCAGGCAATTCGCGATCTCCTGGTAACCTCCACGGTCAGCAATCAGGATGAACTGCGGCGCAAGCTGGCGGGGCGCGGCATCCATGTAACCCAGGCTACGCTCTCTCGCGATATCCGCCAATTAAAGCTCTTGAAGGGCCCCGCCGGGTACGCTCTGCCGGTTACCGACGAAGAAGATGAGCTTCCCGACATCGCTGACGTTTTGAAGGACTTCGGTCTGGAGATACGCCAGGCCCAGAATCTGCTCATCCTGCTGACCACCATGGGCGGGGCCCAGCCTGTGGCAGCCAGCATCGATGCTGAGGATTGGAGTGAGGTGGTAGGCACCCTTGCGGGAGATAACACGGTTTTGATCATCTGCCCTGACAATCAAAGGGCCGAAGCGCTCCGCCACCGAATCGAGGCCTACATTGCCTGACTCAGCCATCAGCCCGGTCCGCGCCGGCATGCGGGTTGCCATCGCCGGCGTCAGCGGCTACGCTGGCGGAGAGCTGGTGCGTTTGTTGCTGAACCATCCGCGGCTGCGCTCCACCCCTCCGCTGCTGCTGGGAAGATTGGGCGAAACGGATGCCGCTCCAGTGACGCTTACCCATCTTCATCCTCACCTCTCGGGTCTGGGCGCGGCGGATCAGATGCAGGTGCTGCCCTTCACCTGGGAGCAGTTGCAGCGCCAGTCGGTAGACCTCCTCCTGCTGGCTACGCCGCATGAACAGTCGCGCGCCTGGGCGCCCCACGCGCTGGCCCACGGAATGCGCGTGATCGACCTCAGCGGAGCGTGGAGGCTGCAACAGGAACAAAATCGAGCCATCTACAAGCTTGAAGATGCGGACCCATCCCTGGCCGCGGCGTTGCAAGGCGAAGCCGTCTATGGATCGCCGGAGCTACATGCTGCGGCCATCCGCAAAGCCCGGCTGGTGGCCAATCCCGGCTGCTACGCCACTTCGATCCTGCTTGCGCTGGCGCCGCTGGTGCGCGCCGGAGTGCTGGACCCGGACCACGGCGTTGTCTGCGACGCCAAATCCGGCGTCAGCGGAGCGGGCAAGGCGCTGACGCCCAACAACCTCTTTATGCACGCCGCCGACAATCTCTCCGCCTACGCTGTCTTTGGACATCGCCACACCGGCGAGCTTCTGGAACAGCTTGGACTCAGCGCAGACCAGTTTCAGTTCACTCCTCACCTTCTGCCCATTCCGCGCGGCATCCTTTCCACCATCTACGTCCGCTTGCGGCAGCGCTCGGAACCGGCAGCGATCCAGGCCGTCTTTGATCGCTTCTACGCCGAGGCTCCGCTGGTCAGGGTGAGGCGATCGCCTCAACTTCCGCAGATTCAGTACGTCGTGCGGAGCAACTACTGCGATCTGGGATTTCATCTCGGGCCGGACGGCCGCAGGATGGTGGTGGTGAGCTGTCTTGACAATCTTTTGAAGGGCGCGGCATCACAAGCCGTCGAAAATATGAATCTGATGGCTGGTTGGGATCAGGCGGAGGGCTTGCGATGAAGGCGGTGAGCCGGCTATGAAATTTGTCGTCAAGCTCGGAGGAGCGGCGCTGGAGAACCCCGAACTCCTGCAGCGCTGCTCGCGCGCCGTTGCGGAACTGGCCAGGGATGGGCATAAGGTCGCCCTGGTCCACGGCGGCGGTGTGCAACTCACCCGGCTTCTTGCCCAGATGGGCAAGAAGAGTGAGTTCGTGGCCGGTTTGCGGGTAACCGATGCGGAGACCCGCGATGCCGCGCTGATGGTGCTGGGCGGCAGGGTGAACAAATCTCTGGTGGCGTCGCTGGGCCAGTGCGGGCAGCCGGCGATGGGCCTGACCGGCGGAGATGGCCACGTCTTCCGGGCGCGCAAGAAGAAGACCACCCCTGACCTGGGATACGTCGGGGAGATCGCCGCTACCGACCCCAAGTGGCTGGATGCGATCTGGACCATGGGAGCCGTCCCGGTGATCTCTTCCATCGCCCTCGGCTTCGATGGAGAGTACTACAACATCAACGCCGATGAGATGGCCTCGGCCTGCGCCATCGCCACCAAGGCTGACGCCCTGGTCTTTCTCACCGATGTGCCTGGCGTCCGAGGAGCAGATGGGAACGTGATGCGCTGGCTGTCCCTGCAGCAGATTCCTGCCTTGGAAGCCCAGGCCGTTGTATCCGGGGGGATGCTGCCCAAACTCAACGCCTGCAAGAACGCGCTGTTGCATGGGGTCAAGCGCGTCCGCATCCTGCCCGCGGAGTCGGCATCCGTTTTGCCGGACCTGCTGAATTCACGCGTCAATGATGGTACGGAGGTGATGGTCGCATGAACCCTCAAACGGATTCCGGCAAGCCGGGCAGCCTGAAGGAGATTCAGGCTGCTGAAGCAAAACTGCTGGTACAGACTTACGAACGCAACCCATTGCTGTTTGTCTCCGGCCAGGGAGTGCGCCTGCGCGACGAGCAGGGCAACGAGTATCTGGATCTGCTCAGCGGCATCGGCGTCTGCGCGCTCGGCTACCAGCATCCGGCCATCACGGGCGCACTGCAACAACAGAGCCATGGCCTGTTGCACACCTCCAACCTCTTCTACCATCGCGGTACGAGCGAGTTGGCGCTCCGCCTGACCGAGATCACCGGACTGGATCGGGTCTTTTTCTGCAACACCGGCACCGAAGCCTGGGAGGCGGCGCTCAAGCTCGCCCGCGCTCATGCCCTTCGGCTGCGCAGCCAGGGCAGGAAGATCGGAACCGGCATCCTGGCCATGGAGGACAGCTTCCACGGCCGCACCATGGGTTCGCTGGCCACCACCCACAAGCTCAAGTACCGCGAGCCCTTTGAGCCGGTCATGCCCGGCGTCTCGTTCGTCCCCTTCAATGACGTTGAGGCGCTCCGCGCAGCCTTCTCCAGCGACGTCTGCGCCATCGCCATCGAGGTCATCCAGGGCGAAGGAGGCATTCATCCCGTCTCGCCGCTGTTTCTGGCCGCCGCTCGCGAGCTATGCGACTCCACCGGCGCGCTGTTGCTCCTCGATGAGATTCAGAGCGGGATGGGAAGAACGGGCCGCTGGTGCGCCTATCAACACTACGGCATACAGCCGGACGTCACCACGCTGGCCAAACCGTTGGCCGGCGGCGTTCCCATCGGTGCGATGCTGTGCAGCGAAGAGGCATCTCGCGCCCTCGCCCCAGGCATGCACGGCACCACCTTCGGAGGCAACCCTCTGGCCTGCGCCGTGGCCATCGCCGTCATCGATGAGATCAAACAATCCCGGCTGCTGGATCACGTCGCGTCTCTGGGAGGGTACTTTCTCGGCCGCCTTCGCGAGCTGCAAACCCGCTTCCCCTGCATCCGTGAGGTGCGGGGCATGGGCCTGATGATCGGCGTCGAACTGGAATCCGAGAGCCTGGCGCGGCAGACGCTCCAGGACATGATGGAGCATCGCATCATACTCAATCGCACCCATGAGACCGTGCTGCGCTTCCTTCCACCCTATATCCTCTCGCGCGGGGATGTGGACCACACCATCGACGCGCTTAGCGAACTGCTGGCGACGCACAGCCGTTTCTCCACTCAGCCGACCGCCGTGGTGGATGGAGAGAAGATTCATGGATAGCCCAACCAACGGCA
>JAKAQS010000134.1 GCA_021819585.1 Acidobacteriota bacterium | reverse complement strand
CGATCTCGCCAATGCCGCCGGGATCGGCCGGTCAAGTTGACCGGAACTCCGGCGATGGCGAAGGCCTGCGGACTGAAGTACCCGCCCTGCCCGTAGGTGAAGTCGTACTGATTCTGCGCGTAGTGCATCCCAAAGAAGTTCATGCCGATGGTGAGGCTGCCGGACGTGGGCCTGCTCCACGCCGTCCAGTAGGCTCCCACGTCGCCATCGGCGCGCCGGTTGATCGGCACATGACGTCCGGTGATGTACTGGAATCCTCCCTGCAGATACCATCCGGAGCGCGCGCCGCTGGATGCGATCTGGAGTTCTCCGCTGTTGGCGATGACTCCGCCCCAGATACTTCCCTGGCGGACAGACCCCAGGCTGCCTTCGTCGCGCAGACCAGCGTAGGAGAGTTCCGAGTCCTGAATGGAGCGGCGCGAGAGTGTGACGGTAATGTGGGCTGAGGCCGGCTGCAGAAGAACCCCGCCCGTCCAGTTGCCGACCGGAAATCCCCGCGGAGTGGTTCCGAAGGAAGCGGCAAAGGCATCGGCTCGCAGTTGCAGTTCACCAGCCACGCCCGAAGCCAACTGTGGAGTTGGCGTCGCATTGGCCGGCAGCGTTCCCAGGCGCATCGTCGTCGCGCCTCTGGCTGTGCCGGAGTCCAGCCGGATGGGGCCGGCGATCAGAGTGAGCCGCGCCAGCGTGCCCAGCGTGGCGGACTCTTCACTCTCCGCCGAATAGGCGAAGAGTTGACTATAACCCGGCTGACCGCTGCGATCATCGCCATCCGCAGTGGCTCCGATCCACGGACTGAACTGGCTTTGGATCGCCTTCAGTTGCCGGCGGATCTGTTCATTCAAGTTCTCGGGTAGCTGCGAGAGCGTCTCCGAGCGGCCGCCTGACGGCTTTGCAGGACGCGCTGAGGCCAGTGACTCCGCGGCTTGGGCGTTCAGGGCTTCGTCCTTCTCCAGCAACTGAAGAAGAGGCTGTACGCCGCTCATCGGCCCCACCGGCAGATCCGCCGGTTGCGGTTGCGGCACGGATGTTTCGCCGTCCTTCACGCCCGCGAGAGCGGCGGCCTGCACCGGCGCAGGCGTCTCAATAGCCATCAGCGCCCGGCGGTAGTACCGCTCTGCCTGCCCCGAGCGCCCGAGGGACTGTTCATAGTCGCCGGCGACCTTGAGCACCTTTGCCTGATTGGGAAACCTGCGGAGGGCGCTCCGCAGCCAGACGGAGGCCTGCTTTTTGTTCCCCGCAGCCATGGCGGCGCCAATGGCTACCTGGAACTGCGAAGGGCCGGCGGAGTTGGGATTCAGGGATTGGAACATGGCGAGGGCGCGCCCTGCCTCTCCAGCCTGCAGGTAGAGCCCGGCCAGAGACTCCTGAACGCCCGGCTCGCCCGGGGAGACGCGCATGTCGGCTTCCAGCAAAGCGATGGCGGAATGCAGAGACCCGGCCTTGGCCAGAGCTGAGGCCCGGCGCAGGCTCCAGACGGCGAGAAGGTGGTCAAGTTCAAGGCGCTGTTCTGCGCCAACCTGAGGCCGTTGAATGACCTGGCCCATCACGCCGTCAAGCTGCGGGCTGGCGCCGGCGTTGAGATAGATCCAACCGGACTGCAACAGCGCACCGGCCGGCTCCGCCACTCCCTGGGATGTATACACGGCAGCCAGGCGCTCGCTGGTTGACACGGCCTCTTCCGTGTGGCCCGTCGCGGCCTGAATGGCGGCCTTGGCACGGAGGAACTCCGGGTCTGGCTCCAGCCGGGCGCGAACCGGTTCGGGCATGGACGCCAGCTCGCGCAGAGCCTCCTGATCCTGGCCCGCCTGATGCAAAGTCTTCAACAGGCCGAGCCATGCGGAGGAGTCAATGGAGTGCTGCGCGATGGCCTTCCGATCAATGCTCTCGGCGTCTGCCGTTCTTCCCAGGGCAAGGTCCACATCCGCGAGTTGGAGTTCGAGGGACGGCGCGGGATCCGTCGATGCTGCGATCGCCCTCTGGAACCAGCCGCGGGCCAGCGTCCACTGCCGGCGCGACGCATCGATGGAGCCCATGAGCGAGAGAAACCTGGGATCGCGGCTGAGTTGCGCCAGCACCGGCTGCGGCAGGCTTGCTGCCGTGGCCAGAGCTGCGTCGTCACGCAAGAGCTGGTGCTGTAAAGAGATCAGAGTGAGCCAGGCGGGGGCATTGTTCGGCGTTGCCGCAATCATCTCTTGAAGAACGGCGGCCGCGGCGCCGTCTTGATGCAGATCCTCCAGCAGATCGGCGCATTGGCTGCGCGCTCCAACAGGCATGTCTTCGACGCGCCGGGGAGAGCAAAGCCCAAGAGCACGATTCACAACCTGTTGATAGCCATCCTTACGGCCGGCCGCGAGCTCGTCGGCAGCCAGCGCGCGCAGGCACTCGGGATCGCCCTCCAGCCGGCTCCGTTGCGGCGCCGCCATGCGATCCAGCGTGGCAAGAGCGGCCTGAGCATCGCCTGCTGCGGACTGGCTGAGGAACAAGCCGCGCCAGGCTGCGCCGCGGCCCGGAGCCTGGCGAACCAGACCGGCAAGGACGTTTGCGGCCCCACGATTCTCTCCTGCCTGCCGCAGCGCCCCAGCCAAAGCCTCGAGCGCGTCGGGATTGGCCGGCTGGATCGCCACTGCGGCGCGGAGATCTTCCAGCGCGGCGCCGGTCTTGCCGGAGTTCAGTTCGGCAGAGCCCTTGTTCATGCGCTGCCAGAATCGGGCCAGGGTAATCTCGCCGTCCAATCCGGCTGCTCCCGCGGCTCGGGCACGCTCAAACCAGTGTTCGGCGGCCGCGAAGTCACCTTGCTTCATCTGCACGTAGCCCATGCCGCTCAGCGCCCGTGGATCAGAAGGGCTCTTTGCCAGAAACCTTTGAAAGCGTTCCCGCGCTTCGCTCAGCTCCCCGCGATGAAGAGCGCGATAGGCTGCCGCCAGGGCAGCGTTCGCTGTACTCCTCGGCTTGGTTGCCGCTGCCGCCATTTTTTGCCAGGCCTGCGCCTGCGTCAGCGCGCTCCTGGCAGCGGCGGCGTCCGAATATTTCTGCAGGATCGCGACGCCCTCCGGCCGGGTAGCCGCGTCGTAGGTGAGAGCCCTGCCGAGCGTAATGGCGTAGCGCGGATCGGCGGGAAAGCGCTGCGCCAGGCTGCGCAGACCAGCCACGGCACGGCTGCGTTCGTCAGGAATCGCCGCCTCGGTGTCATAGTAGGCCAGCGCAAGATCGCCATCCGGTGGCGTCTCTCCATACAACGAATGGTAGATCGCCATGGCGTCAGCGTAGTGTCCCTCTTCTGCAAGCCGGCGCGCCGCTTCCAGACGCTGTCCGGGGGTTTGCGCCGGAGGCAGGGATTCAATCTGCTGAACGATCTTCGCATTGCCGCCAAGGTGACGTAGTCTGTCCAGATACGCTTGCGCCTCCTGACGGCGGCCCAGTAGCATCTCGGCGCGAGCGATCCCCGCCAGCGCCTGCCGGTTCTCTGGATCCGAGGCCAGAACCTGCTTCCATGCCTGAACAGCCAAATCAAACCGGCTGTGAGTTGCAAACGCCTGCGCCCTGGCCAGCAGCGCCGTCTCCGCCGGTGAGGTTGACTGCGCCGCGGCGAAGACACCCGCTACGCCGACAAGAAATAGAAACAGAAAGATGGTCCGGTGCAGGACTTGGCCGCGGCTCAGTCTACCGGAAGCGGTTCTTCCGCAGCCCGTTTGTGGCGGCGCTCCTCTTGAGAAAACCGCCCACCAGCAATCAGGCTCCGCCTCCCAGCAACGCGGTGATGGCTCTAGTGTTCCCATCGAACCTGCAATCTCCCGTCCGCGCTGAAGCGAAAGCGCCGTTGCCGCCATCCCAGCGCGAAGAGCGCGAGATTCTGATCGTAGTAATGCGGATCGGCGCCCAGCAGCCCCGTGGCGCGATGGAACTGCGCACTCACCCTTTGCTGCTCAGCGGCTGCTGCCGCACTTTCTCCGGAGAGCTGCAGAAAGGGCGCCAGCGCGGCTGCGAATCCAACCGGAGAGTTTTTGCTGAGAATCTCTCCGGTTGGGCTGACAACTTCTGGAGGTGGTTGCCCTTGCGCCAACAAACGCGCCATCGGCGCAAAGATGGAGAGGACCTTTCTGGCGCCGGGCGTCTTCGGATTCGTCATGCCCGCCCACAGGTAGACGCGAATCGCGTCATAGCTTCCGCAGCCAACGCCGCCGGCGCCCGCCCCTGCCGGTCCAGGACTGGCAATCGCCGTGAACCTTCCGTCGGACCACTCCACCCAGTTCATCGCAAATCCAGACGGGCTGGCCTGTTGGAGCCACACCGGCAGATCCGCAGCCATCTCTCTCCACGGCCCCGCGGGATCGGCCAAGGCCGCGGCCATCAGCAAGGGAAGCGGAGCGTAGCTCTCATTGAGAATCCAGCGCCCGGGGCCGGAGAAGAGCTGCGCGGGCCCGGGCATCAGCACCGCGCCCAATCCTGGCGCCTGTGCTACTTCCTGGCGAGCGATCCGCGTCAGGAGCGCCTTGCCGGTCTGCGTGTAGGCCGGATGACGCCAGAGCCTTCCCGCTTCGAGCAGACTGTACGCGATCCAGAGATCGGCGTCCGAGGCGGAGTTCCGATCCAGAACCCGCCAAGCTCCGTGCGCGTCCTGTCCCCAACTCCAGGCGGGTAGATTCTCGGCCAGGTTCCCGCCGGCCAGATTGTCTTCCGTCCACGCCCGGATGCGCTCAAACTCCCTGGCGTCGTCCGCCACCAGGGAGAAGAACAGCGCATAGCCCTGGCCCTCGGAGGTCGTCATCGAGTTGCGTGAAAAATCGATCACGCGGCCCTGCGGGCTCACGAAATGCCGTTGATAGCTCAACCAGAGAGGCCATGCATTGCGGGTCTGCGCCTGCGGCGCCGGCTGCAGAACCATGGCCAGCAACCACACTCCATACTTCCATCTCATCGATTTCCCACCTCAAGTCTCATCCTCTGACGGCGATCCAGTCTGGCCTGCATCCAGGGCACGAGCAACAGGCCCAGAACAAAGTTGAGCACCACGATAAGCCACGGAAACTGCCGAAGCCGGTAACGAACCCTGTCCCACCACGCCAGTTGGCCCACGTTATAGCTTTCGTCCTCTGTGCGGTAGGAAGCGAACCGGCCATTGCGCAGCACGCTGACTGAACCCGTAAGATCTTCCCGTCTCGCAGCATCGCCGAAGGCGTTTACCAGGGTCGGCGCTGCATCGTCATCGCGCAGCAGAACGCCCACCACCGTGCGACCGTCCCCCCAGGGCGACTCCGCCTCCTGAATCAACGCCTCAGGAGACCGCGCCAGAGCGGCCGCCAGTGAGTTCTTGCTCCCATCCTTCTCCCCTTTCCCGCTCAAGAACGCTTCCAGGCCGTGCTTCCAGTGCGGGCTCATCTCCGCCAACTGCCAAAACAGTCTCTCTCCGGCAGAGAGAGGGCTGTCCTGCACGGCGAACGAGAGAGCGGGCCCTCTGAGTCCGACCGGCAAACGGGCATCCAACAGCGCAAAGTCCGGCTGATCGCGTGCCGTTCCGATCACCAGATCATCGGATGCTCCCCCGCTCCCTGGCTCCCCTACGCTGACGCGCAGCGCAGGATAGCCAGTCTCGCTGCCGAAGGATTCGAGCAGGTTCAGATAGACGCTGATCTCTCCAGGCGAGGGGCGCCACGGCAAGACAACCGTGGTCTGGGCAAGATCGGCGTAGCGCGTAAATGGAAATCCGGCGGCGGAGAACAGCCTAAGGTCGGGCAAACTCGTCCAGTGACGAAGCTGCCGCAGATCCAGAAAAGAGCTGCTGCGGATGGCGCCGTTCAAGTCAACGGGACGAGGAAGGTCACAGCCGGCCGGCGTGGCAAGCCGGGGGAGAAAGCTGAATTGGATTCTGTTGGCGAACGGCTGCAGATCCGCAACCGGTATGGGAACCACTCTGGAGATCCGCAGGCTCGCGTCCTTGCCTGGGGGCAAAGGCAGATCGCCCACAGTAACGCCGTTGAGCTTGATGCGCAGCACCGACCCGGCAGCGGACTGCAACGGGCTATAGCGATAGTCAAGGTGCAGTTTCACAAAGGTGCGGCCGCCGTAGTAAAGATCTGGAGGAAGACGAAAGTTGATCGATAGAGGGTCCGTTCCATCATGCGAAGTCTCCGACCGGCCGGAGGGCATCCACAGCGGCAAGCTCTGCGTGGTGCTCTGCCAGAGCGGAGCATCGCCGGCGCTGCTCCTGCGTGGAAGCAACACTGCGGGCGTGAACGCGGTGCCGGCTTCTCTCAAGCCACGCTCCAGGGCAAGAGCGCGCGCCGCCATGAGAAGCTCTATCCCGTTCGCGCCGGCCAGAATCAGCACTTTGCCGTAAGGGTCGTCCGGGTTGGTCCGCTCGGCGATCGTCGGGCCCTCCACCTTCAGACCCAGATTCGCGGGGAGAGACCAGCGATGGTCTGCAAAGAGAATCACATTGCCTTGGGGCAGATGCGGACCTATGGACACGGGCAGTTCAAGCCGCCGCGATCCGGCCTGAATTCCAAACCAAGAGGCCACCACCCCGCCGGCCGTCAACGTCTGGCGATCAGGATCTTCAAGAAAGACGAATGGAATGGCGGCGGGAGGCCCGCTGACGTCCCCCTCGTAGAAGGGCCGAGGCAACTGCTCAAGATCGTTCGCCAAAGGGAGCAGGTCTCCGGCGATCTCCACGCTGGAACCGGCATCGATGCGCGCCCAGGGCTGGTTCTCAGCGGTTGCGCAGGGGCCGGCCGCGTCTCCCTCAAGCTGGAATTGGAGCGTGTTCTTCCGCAGGAAGAGGCTGGACGGCACGGGAAGATCGGTCGTGACCGGCCGTCCCACGGCGGCGCCTGTGGGCGCGGGCAAAGCCGCCACAAGCGTTCCGTTCAACAGAATTCTCAACAAGCTTCGTCTGGCGATGAGATAGGGTGAGAAGACGTAGTGCAGGCGCAACACACCCTGCTGCACCACCTCATCGGATGGAAGAACTAGCGTCACGCCCTGTGCCGACTGTGGAGCGTTGAACGCAAGCGCCCCGCTTGGCGTCAACTCCTGGAAGGAGATCTCGCGATGGAAGGCGCCACTGCCGGCCGGGGCAGCGACCGGGGATGAGGACAGGGCCGGGCCAGGAGTTGTTGCGGCGGCCTGCATCCTGACTGGAAGCCAGAGGGCCAGCAGGGCCAGCAGGAAGGCGGCGGTTACGGGTACACGCTCAGCAGCCGGGTCCTTTTTCTTTCGCCGCGCCAGCGACTTCAGAGCGAAGCCTACGCCACGGATCGAAAGCCTCACGAGTTGTCCCAGGCTCTGCATGGGCCGATCACTCTGGCGGTCCTCCATGCGATTCAACCAGGTGTCGGCGCCGGAGAAGAGCACCAGCGTAAGCTGCTCTTCTTCTTCCAACGACAGCCGGTGGTACTGGATGCGCATCGTCAGCGAGTCCGCGTCGATCACCGTCGCTTTGAAGCCGGCCTGCTGACCGCGCAGCGGGTACAACACATCAATCTGCGCGCCGGCCGGCAAATCAAGGGACCGCTCAAGACGCAGCGAGGCGCCGCCCAGAGACATGTTTACCGATTCGCCAAAGACCGGCCGCCGTCCCGGAACACGCACCTCAACCGGGAGACACATATCCAGGCGAACGTCCTTGCGTAACTGCTTGCGCTCCATGGCCACGCTGGCGGCCGTGCCCAGAAGGACCGTGTTGAACAGGATCCAGAGTGCGTTCATCACAACCGTGCTGGGCTCAACCGCGGCTCCATAAAAGACGTGGAACGGGATGCTCGCCAGAGCAATGAGATTCAGCAGAATCAGAATGACGTAGGGCAGCGCGATATCGAAGTCGAAATGGCTCTCCTCCAGGATGCGGCCCTTGGGGGTTACACGGAACTTGCCCAGCTTCGGGTTCACCAGCGCCAGCAGGGTAGGCGCCAGAATGTAGGGCGCCAGGATGGTCTCATAGACCTCATTCCAGAACGAGAACCGATGCCGTCCCTGAATGCGGAGGTTGGTCACGGTGGAAAGAAAGATGTGGGGCAGCGCATAGGCCAGAATCGCTCCCCAGAAGCCGGGAATGCAGGTGTGGCCCAAGAGCATGTACACCAGCGGCGCAGCCAAAAAGATGAGGCGCGGACCAGCGTAGAGGAAGTGGATCATCGAGTTGAAGTAGCAGAGACGCTGCGGCCAGGTAAGCCCCTTTACAAAGAGCGGGCAGTCCGAACGCAGAATCTGGGTCATGCCTCGAGCCCAGCGAATGCGCTGTCCGATATGGCTGGCGAGAGTCTCCGTGGCCAGGCCGGCGGCCTGAGGGATGTTGATGTAGGCCGTCGCCCATCCGCGCATCTGCATGCGCAGCGAGGTGTGCGCGTCTTCGGTGACCGTCTCCGTGGCGACGCCGCCGATCTCATCCAGCGCGGCGCGGCGCAGAATGGCGCAGGATCCGCAGAAGAACGTCGCGTTCCACAAATCATTGCCATCCTGCAGAACCCCATAAAACAACTCGCCTTCGTTGGGAATCTCCTTGAAATGGTCCAGATTCCGCTCAAAGGGATCGGGTGAATAAAAGAAGTGTGGCGTTTGCAGCATGCCCAGGCGCTGATCCTTGAGCAACCATCCCAGGGTGATCTGCAGAAAACTTCGGGTCGGAACATGATCGCAGTCGAAGATGGCCGCATAAGGCGAGGCGACCCTTTGCAACGCATGATTGATATTGCCGGCCTTGGCGTGCCGGTTGTCGTTGCGCCGCATGTAGCCGACCCCCGCCTCGGCACAGAACTCTTCGAAGTGATCGCGCCGGCCGTCGTCGAGGACATAGACATGCAGCTTGTCCGGTGGGTAGTCGATGTTCTGCGCGGCAAAAACTGTCGACCGGACCACGGACAACGGCTCGTTATAGGTGGGAATCAGAACGTCCACATGCGGCCACTGCCCAACATCTCCGGGCAAAGGGACCGGAGTACGGCGCAGCGGACGGATGGACTGCACGTAGCCGAGATAGAGAATGATCCAGGCGTAGGTCTCCGCCGAGAGCAGGAGCAGGATGAAGAAAAAGTCGAGCCTGGTCAAATGGCTGTCGATGCTCAGCAGAGCTCGAACCACGCTGAGATAGCGCCAGTAGGCATATCGAGCCGTGGCCAGCATCGAAGCCGCCATCAGGGCCATGGTCACCGCTTCGGACTCCGAGGACCGATGCAGAGCATAGGCGATAACGACGGTCAACGCTCCCAAAGCCAGTTGCACCGGCCATTGAAAGTCGATGGTGATGAACTCGAAGGCGAAGAAGAGCAGCCAAGCGTAGACCGCAAGGCGAAAGAGTCTTGCGGAGAGGCCGGAAGACGCGCCTAGCTTCCTCCAACTTTTCAAGATCTTCTTCATACGGTCTGTCTGCAATCGCCGCGCTATTCGGAATCAGCCAGGGCTTGGCGGCAAGCGCGGCTTTGGCCGCTCCCTCAGGGCACAGGAGAGCATCGTTGCCATCGGCAACGGCCTCTCCCGGCGGCTTGTTATGACAAGGGGTGTACCGGCGCGCTCCGGGGCCATGGGACCGCGTCACGCTCTGGGGTTGGCTGCTTGGAAGGAGCGCCGATATCGGCGCCCGCCGCTGTGGCGGCAGGACGGGTCTCCGGACGCGAGATTGGCCTTCCCTCACGTCCGGCAGCAGGATCGGGGACGGCCCGCGAAATCTCAGAGCTTGGAGACACCGAGGCAGACAGGTGACGCTCAGACGCCGGCGCGTCAGAGAACGGCCTGGCCTGATCCCTCGCCTTCACCGTACCCACCGGCGGCCCGGTTTTGGAGCGCCGCTGCTTGAAGCGAGAGAAGTCCTGATAGGCCGCATGGTCAGCGTTCACCCACGCGTAAAGCCGGGCCACATCCTTCGCCAACCTCTTCTCCGGTTTGCCTCCTCCCGTCAGAATGCCCTCGTGCTTCTCCATTGCTTCCTCCCGCAGAGATCCGCCGCTGCGCTCCATCACTTCCGCTCCTCCGCCTTATGCAGGCAAATTCCGCAACTTCACGATGCACCCTCCCCCGCCGTCGCAGGGGTAGACCTTTACCATCGGCGCTTCGGAAACTGTACTGGAGCAAAGACAAACCGCATTTCACAGTCCTCGACGGACGCCGCGGCAATCACCTCCGCT
>JAKAQS010000133.1 GCA_021819585.1 Acidobacteriota bacterium | reverse complement strand
CTTGAGGTGAAGCTCTCCCCGGAGGCGACCAAGCACGGCCTTGAACCCGTGGAGTTGCCCGGCCTGCTTGCCGCACTCCAAGCCCTCCGGCAGCTCGAGATCCACGGCCTGATGACCGTACCCCCCTGGTCCCAGGACCCGGAGACGGCGCGCCCGTACTTTCGACGCCTGCGCCAGTTGCGGGATGAAAACCTGGACCTGTGCCCGACACTTACGGAACTCTCCATGGGCATGTCCGGTGACTTCGTCGTCGCCATTGAGGAGGGTTCCACCATGGTGCGCCTGGGCACGGCGATCTTCGGCAGGCGAAGCTACCCATGAGCCTTGACGGCCTCATCCTTCAAGCCACGGAAGACGGCTGCACGCTCAGCGTGAAGGTTCATCCGGGCGCGCGCCGAAACGCCGTCACCGGCGTCCTGGATGGATCCTTGAAGATCTCCCTGACCACCCCACCCACGGATGGCCGCGCCAACGCGGCCCTGGTCGCCCTGCTGGCCGAGTTGCTCAACATCCCCCGATCCCCCCGGATTCAGTTGCTCCGGGGCGCCACCAACCGGTCCAAGACGCTGCATATTCAACAAGCCACCCCGGAGCTCGTCCTCGCAGCCCTCAGCGCTGCGCTCGCCAACCGACTTCCGTAGGGGAGACCTACCTGTCGCTTGTCCTCAATAACTTCGCGGCTTGTCCCTGCTTCGAGAGCAGCGTGACCGCCTTCTTGTCGAAGGACACAAAGGTCTCTCCGCCCAGCCACTTGCCTTCATACGCCAGGATGCCGTCAGCGAAGTCGCCTCCTGCTTCCAGCAGCGCAAGTCCGGCCTCCGCGGCGGGCCGGTTCATGACCACATTGCCCGCGTCGAGCAGATCGCGGATCGTGGTCGTCACCTCTTCCTTGGACAGTTTTGCGCTGTGACGCATGATCCACACCAGTTCGCACAGGCACGGCAGGGAAACGGCAATCAAGGTCGCCTCGCGCAGCAGCTTGGCAGCGGCTGCCCCCTGCGCGGCATCATCCAACAAGACGGCCCGCGCGAGAACATTGGTATCGGCGGTGATCTTCATTCGCCGTCCAGTTCGCCAGCCCAGCCGGCGGCGGCAATCTCGTTCATCTCCTCAATGGTGAGCGGCTTTTTGAGCTTGCCCGCATGCCGGCCAATGAAGCCGTCAATCGAGCCGCCTGGACGCGCCGCGCGCACCTTCAATACGCCACCCGGCAGCTTTTCAAACACGACCCGCTCCCCCGGCTTGATGCCGAGGTGCTGCAACAAGTCCCGCTTCAGCGTGACCTGCCCTTTCACCGTGACCGCAAGCGATGCCATCGCAACCTCATTCCTCACCCTAATCCTCACCCTCAGTGTAAGGTATTTTTCAATTACCGTCAAGACTGATGGCCGTGTGGCGAGCGTCTTGCCTGGCGTAGAGGCGGTCTATAGCTTTTTCCGTGTGGATGGGTCTCCCGAAGCGGGCTTGCTGTGGCGTTTTCATTGGGGAAAACGCCCATAAAGGTGGCGGAACTGGGTTACACCTGCACGGGAAAAGCTCTACCTGTCGTGGCTCTTTCCGCGCGGCCACACCATTGCAATCCCCACCATCGAGGTAGCGAAGCCCCCGGCGAAGAGCCTGGCCGTCGCGCTGCCAAGCCGCACCTGCGACGCCACGGCGCCCCGGCGCATCTCGTGCCGCATCGCCGCACGCTCCGTGAACCATCCCGCCCGGGCAAATACAACGAGCAAAACCAGCGTTCGCGCTACCACGCGCATTCCTCTACCTCTTCCCTCTTCCGCTTGTTGCCTCGGACGAGACGGGGCCGCCCGGCGCCGTTCCGATCCGCGAAGCCCACAGCATACTGGTGGAACTGCGGATCCTATTCCCACTCGATGGTCCCAGGCGGTTTGGAGGTGATGTCGTAGACCACGCGATTGATGCCCCGCACCTCGCTGACGATCCGGCTGGAGATGGTGCGCAGCACCTCGTAGGGCAGCGCCGCCCAGTCCGCCGTCATGCCGTCCTCGCTCTCCACGGCGCGGATGGCGCAGGTGTAGGCATAGGTTCTCTGGTCGCCCATCACGCCGACGGTCTTGACAGGCAGGAGCACGGCGAAGCTCTGCCATAGCTTGCGATAGAGCCCGGCCCGCTTGATCTCGGCGGTGCAGATGGCGTCGGCCTCCTGCAGAATCGCTACCCTCTCCGGCGTGACCTCTCCAAGGATGCGAACCGCCAGACCGGGGCCGGGGAACGGCTGCCGCTCCAGAATCTCCTCCGGCATCTGCAGATCGCGGCCGATCCTGCGCACCTCATCCTTGAAGAGATCGCGCAGCGGCTCGATCAGCTTCAGCTTCATATCCGCAGGCAGGCCGCCGACGTTGTGGTGACTCTTGATGACGTGGGAGGGTCCATGCACGCTGGCCGATTCGATCACGTCGGGATAGAGCGTGCCCTGCACCAGCCAGGCGACCTCTTCGTTGGCGGAGCGCCCAGCGGCAACGATCTTCCGCGCCTCATCCTCGAAGACGGCGATGAACTCACCGCCGATCGCCTTGCGCTTCTGCTCCGGATCGGTGACGCCGGCCAGTCTGGAGAGAAACCGCTCGCCGGCATCCACGGCGACGACGTTCAGGTGAAGTTCTTCGCGCATGGTGCGCTGCACCTTTTCAAATTCGTCCTTGCGCAGCACGCCGTTGTTCACAAAGATGCTGGTGAGCCGGCTGCCAATGGCGCGCGCCACCAGCACCGCGGCCACGCTGGAGTCCACGCCGCCGCTGAGCCCGCAGATGGCGTGGCCGGTGGGGCCAACCTGTTCGCGAATCCGGGCCACCGTGGAGGCGATGAAGTGCTCGGGGGTCCAGTCCTGCCGCGCCCCGCAGATCTCCACCACAAAGTTTCGCAGCAGCTCAGTTCCCTGCCGGGTATGCGCCACCTCCGGATGAAACTGCACCGCCCAGATGCGGCGCGCCTCGTCGGCGATACCCGCCACGGCATTGGGCGTCCGCGCTACGACTCGGAATCCCGGCGCCAGCACCTCGGCGTGATCTCCGTGGGACATCCATACCGGCATGGTGGCCGGCAGCCCGCCAAACAGGGGCGTCTGCTCCACAACGGTTACCTCGGCGTAGCCATACTCGCGCGCCGCCGCCGGAGCCACGCGCCCCCCCAGATGATGGGTGATGTACTGGAGGCCATAGCAGATGCCAAGCACCGGCACGCCGAGATCAAGGATCGTGCGGTCTGCCTTGGGCGCATCGGCGTCGTAGACGCTGGAGGGTCCGCCCGAGAGGATGATCCCGGCGGGATGCAAGGCTTGAATCTTCTCCAGCGGCGTGGTGCAGGGCAGCACTACGGAGAAGACGTTGAACTCGCGGATGCGCCGCGCAATCAACTGCGTGTACTGGGAGCCGAAGTCCAGAATGAGAATCACGGAGGCGGATGGGCTGGACGTAGCCGAAGGGTAGGGAGTGGTCACGCTACAAGTGTAAATTGAGGCGTCCTCAGCCTTTGGACTCTTCCCGCATCGCTCGCCACAGCCGCAGGTGCGCCACGCTCTGCACCACATGGAAGTAGTCCAGAGAGGCCATGTACAGCAGGATCACGCCCACCCACCAGAGGCGCAGAAACGCCGGACTCTCCAGATTGGCGAAGGGAAGCGGGCAGGCGGAGAAGACCATCGCCAGCACCAGCAGGGCGATCTTCACGATGGACATCACCAGGTTCACCTCCAGCAGCTTGCCGCCGGCGCGGCGGCTGCCCAGGGCTGACCTGAGACTCGCACCCACGCCGAGCTTCAGTTGCATGGCCAACAACGGCGCCAGTTGCAACGGCCAGTTGACCACGGCCCACAGCACATACACCAGCAAGCTTCCGCAGATGAGCAGCGCGCTGTAGAGCACCAGATCCGGGTCAGCGCCTTTGGCTGCCGGCGCGGTGATTGCGATGACGCCGGCCTGCCGCACCAGGCCGGCCCACAGCATCCAGGCGCCGGTGAGCAGCGTGCTGCGCAGCGCGTAGAGCCCCAACAGCGTCCGGCGCTGCGCGGCCAGGGTCTTGTCCAGCCGGCGGAGGACCGCGGTGCGCCCCAGCGTGGCCATGACCAGCCACAGGAAGGCCGCCAAAGGCAGCAGCCAGGCGGCCAGTGATTCCGCGGCAGGCAGCACCGCTGCCCAGGCCGCATGAATGGCGGAGAGCGCGGCCACAGGCTGAAAGACGGTCATCGCCTGCAGCGCCGAGGTGTCCAGATGCACGTCGGGAGGGCCGCCCTGCGAGATCCTCCAGACCCTCCAGCCAGCCAGCGCCAGCGCCGGCGCGCCGGCAGACCACCTCCACAGAATCTCCAGCACGGAGAGCGAAGGGCGATGCCAGACCTCGGTCATGACGCCGACGAAGAACTGAGTCCCGCGAACACGCCCGGGCGGCCCCTCTGACTCCGCCTTCTTCGCCGCCCCATCCTGCATCTCAGCGGCCGCATCAATGCTCCGGCCCGCTGCCGGGTTCCCTGCCGGGCCGGCCCCTGCCTGCGCCACTACTTCACCACCAGATTCACGAGCTTGCCGGAGGTTTTATCAATCACCAGATGCTTCACAATGGTCTTGTCCGCGAGCCGCGCCTTGACTCGCTCATCGGCCAGCGATGCCGCCTTAATCGCGGCTTCATCCGCATGCGCGGGCAGCTTGATCACATTCGCGAGTTTGCCATTCACCTGCACGGGCACCTCGATCTCCTGCTCCCTGGCCAGCTCGGCGTCAGCCACCGGCCAGGCTTGCGCAAACACCTGCCCGGAGCCGCGCATCTGCCGCCACAGCTCCGCAGCCAGAAAGGGAGCGAACGGCGCCAAAAGAAGGGTCAGGGTGCGCAGCAGCTCGGCGAGGGTAGCGCTGGAGACCGCGCCGGAGTCCAACGACGGCTCCGCGGCGGTAATCTCGTTCACCAGGATCATGATGGCGGCGATGCAGGTGTTGAAGTGCCAGCGCGCCTGGAAGTCTTCCGTGATCTTGGCGATGGTCTGATGCAGCGACCGGAGCAACCTTTGCGCGGTTTCAGACGCAGCATCCGGCCGGCCTGTAGCCTGGCGGACCGTCTCAGCGTACTTTGTCCCCAGCCGGTAGACCCTGGCCAGGAACCGGCTGATCCCCGCAACGCCTTCTTCCTGCCACTCCAGGTCGCGGTCCGGAGGAGCGGCAAAGAGCGCGTACATTCGGGTGGCGTCGGCTCCGTAGCGCGCAATCATGTCATCGGGCGAAACCACATTGCCCTTCGACTTGGACATCTTGGCGCCGTCCTTGATCACCATCCCCTGGGTAAACAGCCGCTCGGCAGGCTCCGAGTTTCGGATCAAACCCATATCGCGCATCACTTTGGTCCAGAAGCGCGAGTAGATCAGATGCAGGATGGCGTGTTCCACTCCGCCGATGTACTGGTCGATGGGAAACCAGTAGTTGGCCGTCTGGGGATCAAACGGCTGAGATGCATTCCTAGCGTCGGTGTAGCGGTAGAAGTACCAGCTCGAGTCGACAAAGGTGTCCATGGTGTCGGTCTCACGCCGCGCCGGTCCTCCGCACACCGGGCAGGCGGTGTGCAGAAACTCGGGCGCCCTGGCCAGCGGCGAGCCGCCCGCCTGGGTGATCGCCACCTGCTCCGGCAAGAGCACGGGCAGGGCGCTCTCCGGCAGGGGCACAACGCCGCCCGGCGCAACACCCTCATGGCCGCGTTCGCAGTAGACCATGGGGATCGGCGTCCCCCAATAGCGCTGGCGGCTGACTCCCCAATCCTTCAACCGGTAGGTGGTGGTCTTTTTGCCGAAGCCGCGCTGCTGGGCGAAGAGCGCCATCTTCTCCTGGGCTGCGGCACAGCTCTGGCCCGTCCATTCACCCGAATCCACAAGGACGGCCTCTTCTCCACAGTAAGGCAGCGGGATCTCTCCCCCACCGACCGGGACCACCACCTGCTTTACCGGCAGCCCATACTTGGAGGCAAACTCAAAGTCGCGTTCATCGTGGGCCGGCACGCTCATGATCGCGCCCGTGCCATATTCGGCCAGGATGTAGTTGGCCACCCAGACAGGCAGTTCCTCGCCGGTGAAGGGGTTGATGGCCGTCCTTCCGGTAGGGACGCCGTGCTTCTCGATGTTGCCGATGTCGCCGGTCTCGCGCGCGGCCTTCTGCTCGGCGATCATGGTGGCTACGGCGCTGGACAGAGCCGGATCCGTCCGCACCCACTCCTTGACCACGGCATGTTCCGGGGCCAACTGGAGGGAGGTGGCCCCAAAGATGGTATCGATGCGGGTGGTGAAGACCCTGATCCGGCCTACTTCCTCCTGAAAGCCGAACGGTCGGATCACCGGGAAGTCCACCTCCGCGCCCTCACTGCGGCCGATCCAGTTGCGCTGCATGGTGCGCACCTTCTCCGGCCAGCCGGGCATCTCGTCCAGGCCATCCAGCAGCTCATCGGCATAGCGGGTGATGCGCAGAAACCACTGTTCCAGCTCTCGCTGCTCGACGATCTGCTCCTCATGGCGCCAGCAGCAGCCGGCCACAACCTGCTCATTGGCCAGCACGGTGGCGCACTGCGGGCACCAGTTCACCTTGCTGGACTTGCGGTAGGCCAGGCCCCGCTCCACCATCTTCAGAAAGAACCACTGGTTCCAGCGGTAGTACTCCGGCAGACAAGTGGCGGTCTCGGTTTCCGCCCAATCGTAGCTGTAGCCGATGCGGCGCATCTGCGCCTTCATCTGCGCAATGTTCTTCAGGGTCCACTCGCGGGGCGGGGTATGGTTCTTCAGCGCCGCATTCTCGGCCGGCAGGCCAAAGGCGTCCCATCCCATGGGATGCAGCACGTTGTAGCCGCGCATGCGCATGAAGCGCGCCAGCGCATCGCCGATGGCATAGTTGCGCACATGCCCCATATGCAACTGGCCGCTGGGGTAGGGCAGCATCTCCAGGCAGTAAAACTTGGGCTTGCCACAGGCAGGGGGCTCGGCGGCATAGAGATCGGGCTGGGCGTCCCACTGGGCCTGCCAGCGCGGCTCGATCTCGTCCGGGTTATAGCGTTGCGGTTCGTTCCGCTCTGCGCCGCTCTTCGTGGCGTCCCATGTCCTTGCCTGGTCCATACCTCATTGTAAAGAAGTCTTCTCCGCCGATGGACAAGACTCGCCCGTCAGCAGAAAGCGGAAGTTGCACCTTCATGGCGTCTTGGTTCGCCGCCGCGCATGGATCTGCCTTTCGCCGGTCGGACTCTGCAGATCTTGATCGCCCGAAGGCAACCTGCCTATAGCCTCTCCATCCAGTCTTATTTGGACACGCTCCGGTCTCCAGAACCCGTATTCCAGACCAAACGCTCCTAGGAAGATCACACCCGCCTCCAGCTTCTTGGCCCGATGCGGAGTCAACTCTACCTCTACAATCAGCTCATGCATGATGTGTTGGTGTATTCGCGCAAAGGATGTCATCTGTGCGATGTGGTGAAGGAGACCTTGACGCAACTGCAGGGCGTTGCGGATTTTCAATGGCGCGAGCTGGATATCGATACGGATGCTGCGATCCGTGAACGCTATAACGATGAGATTCCTGTCGTCTTCATCGACGGCCGCAAGGCATTCAAGTACCACATGGACAAGGATCGATTTCTGCGCGCCCTGGCGGGCAAAGCCTGAAGCGCCTTCAGGGCGGATGGACCCGGAGCCTGACCTTCTCAGGGTGCGGCGCCGGCTTGCACCTTATCGGAAAACGCCTCAGGGAAGCGTGCGGATCATGATGTTGCGAAACCAGAGTTTATCCCCCGGGTCTCCCTTCGGCTCCGTACCCTGCAGCGAGATATGGCCCACATGATACTTGCTGTAACCCGGCATCTTTTTGAATTTGCTCGCATCGATGAGTTGCTGCCACTGCGCATCCCAAAGGTGGGTATCGATGACTTCATGCCCATTTTGAAACATCTGTAGATGTCCGTGGTCGGCGATGATCTCAAAGGAATTCCATTCGCCCGCCGGCTTTACCCACTCGACTTTGTCCGAGATCATGTCAAAGATGTCCCCGGAACGTTCTTTCAGCACGCGGCTATCGGGAACCGTGCAAGCCAGATCGGCGATCTGCATCTCAACTCCGGTGTCGTAGGTGTTCCGGTACTGTGGAGACTCGTGTACGTAGAACATTACCCCGCTGTCAATGCAGGGGCGCGCCTTCCACTCCAGCTTCAGGTCGAAGTTCGCGTACTCCTTGTCGGTCACCAGGTCGGCATAGTCCGCCGGCGGGTCTTGATTGGTCTTGCGAAGCTGGATCGCTCCGTCGACAACCGACCAGTCTTTGCCGGTCTTGTCCTCGTGGTAGGAGTGCCATCCTTTCAGATCCTGGCCGTCAAAGAGCAGTTGCCATCCCTGCTGCTTCTCCTGCGGCGTAAGAGTGTTCGGCGGTTGCATCTGGGCCTGGGCCACACCCAGAAAGAAAATAGAGGCGGCCACAACCATCCCCATCAATCCACTCATCTTCATCTCCTACCCTCCTGAGTTGAGCCTTCGCGGCCCCATGGATTGTTTAGCACGTTCCGGGATTCTCTGCACTGCCTGGCGATGGCCGCGGATTACAGACAGACGGCAGATACAGACGAGCCGCATCTTTTTGCGGTGGTAGCGGCGCGCATGGGGCGATCTTCACCAAAGCGAGCGCCTCGACCTACCCAGGCGGCTGGTCCGCCGATTGGCTTGTGAGCAGGCGCGCAACCACTTCGCGGACTTCCGGCTCAAGGGTCAGAACCGCCCCTCTCCGTCTTGGGTCCATCTTCAGATCCTGAGATCTCGGCAGAAAGGAAGCTGCGCGTTTGTCTTGGCACGACACCAACCCGCTGGAGGGAAACCTTTTGCCAATTCAAAGGAGTTCCCTATGCAAAGAGTTGCGGCCATGGCTCATCCTGGAGATAAATTAACTCTTGCTTTCAATAACTTACATTTGGCTCTTCAATTGCTCCTAGATGTGCCGAGGTCAATTTGAGACAGTGGTTGAGCCAGAGGACTGGCCTGAGCGTTGCTTAGGGTAGCCTCTGAGCCGGGGAGATTTCAGGTGTGGAAAACCGGCACGGCTCTCCAGTGCGCTTGGAACCTCCGTTCAGATTGCGAGCTGGACGCCTCAAGTTGGGTCTCCGAGTTCAGCCGTTCCATCAGGGCTGAAAGCGGGGCCCCGCTGTTTTGAAGTTTGTTGGACCCCGGCTGGAGTGGGTTGGACGCCGGGTAAAAAAGAATCTCCGCAGCGGAGGCGAAAGATGATGTTAAAGAAGCTGATGTACCTTTCAGGTTTGTGTATGTTTCTGGTGGCGGCGGCAGGCGTCAGCCGGGCCGACTCGTTTACCTTGACCGAGGATGGATGTTCGGGTGGTTGCGGCGCCGGTCCTTACGGAACCGTTACTCTGACCCAAAGCGGTTCGAATGTGGACGTCACCGAGACGCTGGCCAGCGGTTACTACTTCGTGAATACAGGCGCGGGTAACCCGCTGGAGTTCAATCTGAGCACGGCGGGCACGATCACGGATGTGGCGAGTTCCACCTACTTTGACGTTGGAGCTAGCCCAGCGACCGCTTCAACGTTCGGCAGCTTCACCGATTCGATTGGATGCACCAGCAATTGCGGTAACGGCGGAAGTAACTCCTTCAACATTCCGACGACGCTCAGCTTCACCGTGGATGGTGTGGATGTCTCCGACTTCACAACCAACAGCGATGGCAATTACTTTGCCACTGATATTGGGGAGGCTGGGATGGTCAATGGCCAAATGACCATCATCGCCACCGGCAATGTCGGGGCCGCGATGGCTCCGGAGCCGGCCTCGCTGCTGCTGCTGGGCACAGGGTTGCTGGGGTTAGCAGGAGCGGTAAAGATGAAGATGTCGGTTTAGCGGTGCTCCCGGATGCCGGCAGGGAAAAACAATGCCCTTGCAGGAGAGGCCGCAAATCGCTGACGGCGCCACCGCTGATAGTAATTCGCTGCGGCGGAGATGGCCCTCAGAGCGGCACCACTGACGGAGATTCGACAAGTTTGTTGACAGTGGATAGAGGGGCCGGCTTCGCGGAGCCGGCCCTTTTTCCTGCTCAGCGCGTCGGCCAGGTTCGAGAGCGAAGAAGTGCTCCCGGCGCGATGGAACAACAGTCGCTTACGAAAGGCGGACGTCTTCGGCAGGATGTGCTGACGAAGTGACGATGTCCGTGGCC
>JAKAQS010000006.1 GCA_021819585.1 Acidobacteriota bacterium | reverse complement strand
CTGCACTACGAGTTTTAGAACAGCCGGGCAAGAGACGGCAGAAACCCATGGCAGCCGTTACCCCGGCGCATCACTCGGCGTAGCGGCTGCCATTTGCTTTTGGCGGCGGGTATCTTTCGCGCAGGCTCGGTCTACGCTGCACCTGACGGGGCAATCGCGGCCTTCAGGAAACCGCAGGGCCGCGTACGATCGTGCTCAAGGTAACGATCTCTCCTGGCTGAATGAGGATCTGCGAAGGCGCCGGTGAAACGGCGTTCTCCAGATAGGGGCTGGTTCGTTCCACTTCGCGCCAGCTTACGCCAGGCCACTCGAGAGCGACGTGCATTGGCTGCGTGGAGCGGTTGAGCAGCACTACCGTTGCTTCTCCATTTACGCCCTGGAAGGCGGTGGAGAGCAGGCCAGAGCTGGAAGATTGCGCGTCAACGCGCACCATGCCCTTCAGGATATGGCGGCTGAAGGCGCCCAGGATACGCAGTTGCGCACTCGACGCTACCGGGAAGAAGCCATCCTGGCGGTTCGGGATCAGAAGGGCGCGCGAGGCTCCAAAGCTGGGCTGCTCCACGTCGAGGATCAGCCAGCAGTACATCAGGCTTACGGCGTCCATCAGGGTAAGATTCTTGTGGTAGAGTTGCCCGACGTTGAACGCTACGCGATACGAGCCGGTCTGCAGCGAGGGCTTATTGATGCAGATCTCCGTCGCCAGGAAGGGCTTGCCTGTTGTTGCGTGATGCATCGCCAGCAGGGAACTGTCGAAGAGATCCGGATTGGCGAAAAAGTCCTGGTAGTCATACTCATGCACTGCGGCAAAGTCGATATCCTTCCATGCTTCCGGGTCTTTTCGGAGCGCCTCCGCCCGTTGCACGCCCTGCCAGGTAAAAGGCGCATCCGCCATGTGGATCTTCACATCGGCAAAGCCGGCCTCATCCAAACGCTTCCGCAAGACGCGCACCATTTGCAGCGCTACGGAACCTGGTTCTTCCACTTCATTTTGCACTCCGACGATTGCCGGGGGACGTCCCGTGCGCCGTTTGGCGATCCGGCAGTAGTTGACGATGGCGCGCGCGTAGGCCTCCGGGTCGGCGACGCCATGCTTTCGCCACAGTGCATTGTTATCCCGCGGCTGAGTGGCCCATGCGGGAAGATCCCACATCTCGTAGATCACGCTGCCGCCCAGTTCCTGAATGCGGCGGCTGTAGTCAAAATCGGAGACCTCTCCGTTGGGAAAGTTGTCTCCATAGTAGTGAGGGCTGGCATCGGCGAGATCGTCGAGATTGGACATCTCTGGATTGAGGCGGGTTCCCATGGGATACTCGCGATCGATCAGGAGATTGTAACTGCTCAGAATCTTCCAGAACCTCTCTTTGCCCGCGGCGCTGAGCATGGCATAGGCGGGAATGCTGGGACTTCCTCCGAAGCCCATCATGGTCTGATAGGTCTTCTGGGGATGGATCGTCACCGTTGCATCCGTGGATGTCTGAGGCAACAGAGCCCCGGAGACGATATCGTGGGCCGACCGCGGAGCGTCGTACTCCAGTTGGCTGCGCTGCACGTCGAAGAGACAACTTTGCTCGATGAGGGAGCGGCCGTTGACCGCGACCTGGAGAGCCAGGTGCGAGTTCAGGCTGACTGTGAGGGAGCGCAGATGACCGGTATAGGGCGCATCCGCTTCAATAACCGTCCTCTGTGGGTATCCCGCTTGCGGTTCGCCGCTTCCATAGAGAGCGTAAGAGTCGTAGTAGCGCTGCACCACGCGCACACTCTCGGCGTCGACAGTTACCGTGAAGCCCGCGTGCGGGCCGGTAAAGATCCAGGAAAGGTTGGTTCCGCGCGGAATGTCCTGGTCAAGGACCAGAGAGCGCGAGAAAAACGCCGGCAGCCACTCATGCATGTAGAAACGGGCGATCTTGTCTCCGTGATCCCAACCGGAGCCGCGGGGACCATCCGAGATGAACTGAAAAGGAACCGAGCCCGCTGGAAGGGAGGGAGCAACAGAAGGCAGGGCGACGGCTGCCTGGGCGAAGGCGGTCCTCGCGGCTGCGCTCAAGAGCAGGACGGCCAGTCCGCAGGCGCCAACCATCGCCCAGAGGCTGTTGGTCGGGACGTGGTTTGCAGCAGCCAGGCGCCCGCTTCTGCGGGGTGAGCCGGGATCCTGTGGAGAGCACGCCCCGCTCTCAGGAGAGTTGAAAACGTCACTGCGCATTCGAATCGACCGCATCTTCACTCCGTTTCGACTTTGCTCCGGGTTGTGCGCCGCTGGAGAGGCGCAATGACTTCGCCTTTACATAAAGGTCGCAAAAGTGCAGGTACTGCTCCCAATCAAAATCTGTGACGCTATGGCCGCCGCCGCGCACATGGTAACTGACCCTCCCAAAGACAGGCTGATTGACAGGTGGCCACTTGGACGTGGGCAGTCCTTCCACTCCAAGGAAGCGGTAGACGGAGCTTACGGCGACGGCATCCAGGAACTCGCCCTTGGGATCGGAGAACCGGTCATCGATGGCGCTGGCGATGTACAGAGGCCGCGGGGCGACCAGCGCCATCACCTCGTTTTGATCGAAGGGCAGAGAGGCATCCCTTCCGTTGAACTGACGGAAGTTTCGGCAGAACCAATAGGGGAAGGCGGTGTTCAGGTGCAGGATGGTCTCCCCGCCGGGATGGTGGAAGAGTTTCGCGCCGCCGGCGCCGGATTCGTTGCTGATCAGCGCAGCAAATCGCGGGTCGGTGGCGGCAGCCCATACTGCGGCTTTGCCCAGCCGCGACCAGCCAAAGGCTATGACCCGATGGCCGTTCACTTTCGGGTCGCTCACAAGATAATCCAGTGCGCGGCTCAATCCCCAGGCCCAGGCGGCGATCGTGGAGAAGTTGTCATTGCCTTTGGTCCATTGCGGATAGGCGCTGCGAATGCTCTGGGCGTATCCGCCGATGTGGTCCGGGTCGATGTCGCCGCGGTAGGCTGTGGCCAGGGCATAGCCTGCTTGCAGGATCATGCGCACGGGCCAGCGCCCGGAGTCTATGCCGCGGCAAGCCGAGGTGGCGCGATGATCCTTGACGCAGGAGAGATCGACGAAGGGATTCTTCCCGGACTCGATCCAGCGATCGTCGATGCGAATCCCTGGATCCGGATCGACGGTCTCGTTGCCCCAGAAGTTCAGGCCAAGAATCACAGGCGGATGTCTGACGGCGTTTGGAATATAGACCAGCAGGTCCATTCTGCGTCCCGCAGTCCGTCCGTCGAACAGGATGGCCACCTGTTCGCGCGTGGCTGTTCCGCCCAGAGCATGGTTATCAAGGTCATAGACCTGGAAACGCATCTTTGCGGGACGCGGCGGCATGCGGCCGTACATCTGTTCGGTAAATGTGCGCAGGAGCTGTCCGCGGCGTTGCCGCCATTGGGCCGCGGTGGTCACAGAAGAGCCGTTCGCAAACAGCAGAGGATTGGGAAGGTTTGGCGGCAGGCTGAGTGGCTGCGCCTGCTCCTGGGCCATGCACGCAGATCCCAGGCACGCTGCGGCGGCCAGGAGCATGGCTGCTGCACGGAGCATGGCTCGGGAGCGGGGGTTAGTGGTTCGCATCCGGTTGCGCCTCCTCATACGCCACCGGACCTGCCGATGGCTCGATTCCCGCCTTCTTCATGACCCGCAGCGCCTCGTCTGGCCAGTCGCCATGCGTCACCAGATGATCGTCCAGGATGAGGTCATTCTGGTAGTTGGTCCAAAGTCCTCCGGTCTTGGCGCTGTCATGCCAGTTGTCCGAGGCCGTGTTGTCCGGCGAGATGCGCAGCGGCCAGGCATGGTGAACGGTGTTGATGTTGAGCCACTCGCCTTTGGGGTCCTGCACCACGTTTCTGCGCACGACGATGTAGCGCGAGCCTTCATCCAGGTAGATGGCGATTCTGCCATGGTTGTCGAAGATGTAGTTGTCGGTGATCAGAGTTCCAGGGCTGGCGGAGAGATTATAGATGGCGCCGCCGTCATGAAATACCTGCTTGGCGTCGTGGATCCGGTTGCCGGCCACCACGGCATTGCGATAGGTGGTGGGCGTCTCATAGACCGGATTTTGAGGGAACCGATACCCATGCATGAAGTTGCGATAGTTCGAGTTGCCCCCGGGATCCTGAATGCCCCATCCATAGCCGATGTCAATGGCGTCGTAAGGCACGTCCGAGATGTCGTTGTGCAGGATGAGGGGCGAGGCGCCATAGGTGCTCAGAATGGCGCTATTGTCCCGGTACTCTTCGCTGACCGCATGGATGCGGTTGTCGATGACGATCAGATCGCGGTCGATCAGGCGCGGGTCGCCCGGATGGTGCGCTGGTGCTTGCACGCCGCCGGCCAGAATCGCTCCACCGGCATCGTCGGTGAAGACGCAAGCCCTCACAACAATGTCGCCGGCTGCCAGGCCGGCTCCGGAGAGAGTTGCATCCGCGTCGTTGCCGATGCCCAAGGCGTACTGGCCCAGATGGGCGAAGATATCGCCATCGAAGGTGATGCGCTGGGCTGCGGAGACCTGCACGGAGGCCGGCATCTGACTCCACTGATTGCGCCGGCTCTCAAAGTCCGGACAGCCGCGCGCGCAGCTCTGGATGGGATCCCTCGGATAGATGGGATCGGCTCCGGCAAGGTACGATCCGCTCTGCTGGCTGGCGTATCCCTGGTTGCCGGACGGGCCCAGCCAGGTGGTATGCGAGAAGCGAATGCCACGGAACTCCAGATCCTGGGTCAGGAGGGGGAGAGTATCGCCGATCGAGAGCAACACCGTGAGCCGGGGCAACTCCACATCCATCGTGGCTACGTCGACTCCATCCGGTGGCCGAAGGTAGAGCTTGCCGGCAACAGGATCCAGGTACCACTGCCCGGGACGCTTTAGAAATGCCAGGGAGTTCTCCAGATAAAGATGCGCCAGCTCAGGATGGAAGGGCGCCTCGATGGTGTCATAGCCCCACAGATTGTTTTGCCACGCGGGCTGCCGCATCACCAGGGTGTTGCCGGAGATCTTTTCCACTGGTGAGATCCTCTGGGTAAAGAATCCGCCGGCGACAACCTGGAGCCGGCTTTGCTCGGGAAGTTTGGCAAGCTCGCTGTAGCTGTTGCCGAGCAGCACGATGCCCTGGGTGGTGAAGCGGGCCTTGGAGCGTGGAATCTCCATGGAGGCGGCGGGAGCCAGCTTGTCGTTGACCCAAATCTCGCGGCTGTCCAGGCCCGGCGGCGTATCGGCCACATAGATCTTCCGGCTGCGATCGAAGAGCTTCCATCCGGAGATGCGGACCGCTCCGGAGAGCACGGGATGCGCTCCGGGCGCAGCCTTCCAGGAGACGCGATAGCCGTTTCTGCCTCCATCCTGGGCGCGAAACAGCAGCGGGCTCCTTAGCCGGTAGATGCCGTCTTCCACCAAAACATCCACGTTATGGCCGGCGTTGACCAAGCGGACTGCCTGTTGGGCCCGCGGCAGCGTGCGGAAGGGCGCCTGCAAGGTTCCGGCTGCGCTGTCGCTACCCGTAGGCGAGACGGCAATTACCACCGCAGCCTGCTTTTTGTGAGCTTGCGCAACGCAGGCCGCAGCAGCGATGACTATCTGCGCCACCAGAACAGTAGCCACGGCAGCAGCGCCGCGGCCGATCCGGCCGCGGATCCTTTCAGTAGACAATTTGGACCTCCTTCCCGGAGTAGATTATCCTGCGCCTTGTGCAACCAGCCTGGGAGATCAGGAGAGTCTGGGATTCCCTGTGCTGCGTTGCGCCGGCAAAGCCGACTGCGCGGATGGGATGCATCTTCTCCGCGATCGCCCATTCCTTTTTGCGGAAGGGGTGGTTCATCAACGTCCGTAGGTTACTGATGCGGCGCGGAGCAGGTTTCATGGCTCCTGAAGACTCCGGCGATGGCATTTTTTCTCTCCGAATCTTTCTCTCAGTGCTTACCGGCCGCGTGTTCAGGGCGCCCCAGGCGTCACGCCTGACCGGTGGCCTGGTGGCGAGGCGTGATGGGCAGAAAGGCGCAAGCAAGAGAAGGTCGCTTGTCACGGGCGGCTCTGGCTCTCTGACGGCTCTGGCTCGGTAACGGCTTCAGGAGAGATGCAGGAGCGCATATCTTTGCAGAGGATGAGAAAGTTCTTCGTCAGGCCCGAGAAGCCTTGACAGGGTGTCGGGGCGAAGATTTGCATAGGGACTGTTGCGCCATGGCTTCCATTGGCTTCACGGCTTCCTTTGCCGTGAGGGTGGGCGCCGGGGCTAGTCCGGCCAGCCGGCGTACCCCTTCCAGTTGGATTTGGAAGCCAGATGCCGGAAGAACTGAGGTCTGCGTCCCCTGGCGCCCTTGCATCGTCGCCGCTTTCTTTCCCTGGCCGCCTCCACGGCAGCTAGCGTGCTGGCCCCGCGCAGTTCTGCGCAGGGTGTGGAGTCCGCTGGGCAACCATCCGCGGAGGCGGGCAAGGCTGGGTCGACGCTGAGCGGCAGCTTGCAAATTGAGCCGCAACGCGAGTTGGCCGCAGTTCCCGCGGACTACAACGGGCTGAGCTACGAGTCAGCTCAACTGGCCAATCCGGAGTTCTTTTCCGCGCGGAACCGGGAACTGGTCAATCTCTTCCGGGCGTTGAGTCCCTGCGGCGTGCTGCGGCTGGGCGGCGGCACGTCAGAGTACACCACCTTTGCGGAGCAGGCTCCCGCGGGCCCTCCGCCCTTTGAAGTGTTTGGACCTGATACCAGCAAGACCGTCAAGCAGGGCACGGTCACCTCTGCCCTGGCGCTGCGCAACCTGCGCGGCTTTCTGGATGCAACCGGATGGAGATGCATCTACGGCCTGAATCTGGGCCAGGGAACCAAAGAGAATGCCGCCGCGGAGGCTGAGGCCGCCTGCCGGATTCTGGGGCCGCGTCTTCTAGCGTTGCAGATCGGCAACGAGCCGGACTCCTTCAGCCACTTTCGACCCAAGGGATGGGGGCCGAAAGATTACATCCGCCAGTGGCTTGAGTTTCACGCAGCGATTGTGGCGCGCGTTCCGCAGGCGAAATTCGCCGGCCCGGATATCTCCAACAAGCTCGTCTACCTGACGGCGTTTGCGGAGATGGCAGCGCAACATCCGGACATCGTCCTGCTGACCGTGCATTATTACGCGATGGGGCCGGCGGGAAATCCGTTGGCGACTCTGCAAAATCTGCTGCGTCCGAACCCAAGGCTGACGACGATGCCGTGGACAAAGGTGGCGACGGTGCAGGAGGCGATGCGCTCGGCCCACCTTCCCTGCCGCATCTCGGAGGTGAACTCCTGCTGGAACGGAGGGCTGGCCGGGGTCTCGGATACCTTTGCCGCCTCTCTGTGGTGCGCGGACATGATGCTGCACTTTGCCGGCCTGGGGATGGCGGGCGTGAATCTGCATGGCGGAGGCAACGGATGGTATTCGCCGATCGTCGGCAGCCCATCCTCTGGATTCCTGCGCCGGCCAGAGTACATGGGCATGCAGTTTGCCCAGCGCTTTGCAGGCGCTACGATGATCCAAACCAGCCTGCAGTGCGGCAGTGACAGTGTGACGAGTTACGCCGCGCGTTTGCCGGGTGCGGCGTCTCCCGAGTGCCTGGTGGCTGTGATCAACAAGACGAATGAGCCGGCGGCGATTCAGCTTGCGGGATCTTTGAGATCGTGGCCGAAGGGTGAGGCCGGCACGCTCACCGCTCCATCCCTGGAGGCCAAGACCGGCGTAACCCTGCATCGGCAGAGACTGCCCATCAATGCGGAGGGAGTGCTTCGCATCGAGGCCCATTCAGCCCTGCTTTGGAACGCCCGGTTGAAAGCAGAGTGAAGCCAAGGCCAGGAGAACGCATGCCCAGAATCAGCCGCCAGATCAGCCGCCGCAGGTTTCTTCGCGGCGCCGCCGTGAGCGGCGCCTTGCTCTCGCGCCTCAGGCTTTTTGCTCAGCCTCCTGGCGCATCGGCTCTCTCCAAAGAGGCGAACTGGGATGGTCTGCGCCTGTTCTTTGATCAGCCCGCCGCTACCTGGCAGAGCGCTCTTCCGGTGGGCAACGGCCGTTTGGGCGCCATGGTGTTTGGCAACACCGGCGTGGAGCGGATCCAACTGAACGAAGACTCCATCTGGGATGGAGAGTACCGGAACCGCGATAATCCGCGGGCCGGGAAGGCGGTTCCGGTGATAAGGCAACTGCTGTTTGCGGGCAAGGTGCATGAGGCCGAGGCTATGGCCGTCAAGGATATGCTCTCGCTGCCGCCCCGCATGCCGTGCTATCAGACGCTGGGCGATCTCATGCTTGATCTCTCCGCCTCTGGTTCTGCCTCGGGCTCTGCCGGCAGCCCGTCGTCCGCTGCCCAGCCTGCCGGCTACCGGCTGGAGCTGGATCTGGACCGCGCTGTGGTGACCACAACCTTTACGAGGAACGGCGTGAAGTTTACCCGCGAGGTCTTCTCTTCCGCTCCCGATCAGGTGATTGTGATCCGGCTGGCCGCTGCCGCTCCAGGAGCGATTTCCCTGGTGGCCACGCTGGGACGACCGGGCGATCATGAGTCTGCCGCAGCGGGTTCGAACGGACTGATTCTGCGCGGGCAGGCTCTGCCGGTGAATGACAATCCGGGTCAACAGGTCAAGGAAAGACAAACGGGCGTGCGATTCTTCGCCTGCTTGCGCGCTCATGCCGAAGGAGGGGCGGTGAGCACCACTCCGGGCGAGGGCGATCAGCCGGCGCAACTGCGCATCGCTGGGGCCGATGCGGTCACTCTGCTGCTGGACTGCGCGACCAGCTTTCGCTGCCCCGCTGGAGAAGCAGCGATGTCTGCCGCAGTGCATCGGAATCTGGAGGCTGCCGGCCGGCGCGGCTACGCCGATCTGCGCAGACGCCACATGGCTGACCATCGCGCGATCTTCCGCCGCTGCTCTCTGCGCCTGGACGCAGGGCCGGCGGGCGCGGCCAGTGCCCTGGACGCGATGCCCACCGACCAGCGCATCCAGAGGATCAAAGCAGGCGGGGAAGATCCATCGCTGTTTCCCATCTTCTTTCAGTTTGGCCGTTATCTGCTCATCTCCAGCTCCCGGCCCGGCACGCTCGCGGCGAACTTGCAGGGCATTTGGAATCAGTCGGTGGATCCGCCGTGGGGCTCGAAGTACACCGTCAACATTAACGCGGAGATGAACTATTGGAGCGCGGAGCGCACCGGCATGGCTGAGATCGCCATGCCGTTCTTTGATCTGCTGGACAGCACTCGCCCGGCCGGCGCCCGTGTGGCCAAAAGCTACTACGAAGCGCGCGGGTTTGTGGTCCATCACAACACCGACCTGTGGGGGGATGCCGGTCCGATTGACGGCCTGGGCGGCGGCATCTGGGCGATGGGCGCCGCCTGGATGTCCACGCATCTGTGGGAGCACTATCTCTTCTCCGGCGATACCGATTTTCTGCGCCGGCGGGCCTATCCCCGGTTGCGCGAGATCGCATGTTTTCTGCTCGATTACCTGACTCCCGCTCCGGATGGATACCTGGCGACCGGGCCCTCCTGTTCGCCGGAGAACTCCTACCGGCTTGCCGACGGCAGTGCAGCGCACCTGTGCATGTCACCCACCATGGATATCGAGATCACACACGCTATCTTCACCAAGACCGGCCAGGCGGCGAAGCTTCTGGGGGTGGATGCGGAGCTGCGCCGGCAGATGGAGAAAGCCGCTTCCCGCCTTCCTCCGTTCAAGATCGGGCGGTTCGGGAACCTGCAGGAGTGGCAGCAGGACTATGTGGAGGTGGAGCCGGGGCACCGGCATATCTCGCAGCTATGGGCGCTCTATCCCGATGACCAGATCACGCTGCGCGGCACGCCGCAACTTGCCCAGGCCTGCCGTGTCTCGCTGGATCGCAGGTTGCAGTATGGCGGGGGCAGCACCGGCTGGAGCCGGGCCTGGATTGTGAACTGCTTCGCTCGCTTGGAGGACGGCGACCGCTGCCACGAGCAACTGATGGAGTTGCTGCGCCGCTCGACGCTCGACAATCTCTTCGACGTCTGTGGAGAGAAGCCAAGCTCCTATTTCCAGGTGGATGGCAGCCTGGGCGCGCCGGCGGCGATGGCGGAGATGCTGCTGCAAAGTCACGGCGGGGTGGTGCGTCTGCTGCCGGCGCTACCCAACGCCTGGCCCAGCGGCCGGGTGACGGGGCTGCGGGCGCGTGGCGGCCTCACGGTTGATCTGGCGTGGGAGGATGGCAAGGCGCGTGAGGCTACGCTCTACGCCGGGCTCGACCGCGGCCTCACGCTGACCTTGCCGGCCGGCCAGCGCCTCGAGTCGATCAATGGCCGGCCTACGGCTGCGGAAGCCGCTGGTAGCGGACGCGGCGAGTACCGTCTGGAGGTCCGCAGGGGCTGCGGATATTCGCTGGGCTTGGCCTGAGAAGGATGGCTTGAGGCGGCTCTGGGCTTGGTCCTAGTGGCCCGAACAACAAGCCGCTCTCGCCATTCAATTCACATCTTTATATTTATGCACTACCATGGAACTCTGCGGCGTGAGCGGAAGGCAGCGGGAGCCTTGTGCCGCAAGCTGATGATTGATGCAAGGGGATTTCCATGGCGCAATCCGACAAGATCCGGCTGATGACGAAGATCGCACGCCTGTACTATGCGCAGGGCATCAGCCAGACGGAGATCACGGAGCGGCTCAATGTTCACCAGTCCACGGTTTCGAGGCTTTTGAAGCGAGCCCTTGAATCGGGAATCGTCCGCATCAGCGTCACTGCGCCGGGTGGGGTCCACGCCGATTTGGAGGAAGCGATTGAATCTCAGTTTGGGCTGCGCGACGCGGTGGTGGTCGACTCGGTCTCCAACAACGAAGCACAGATTGTGCGCGATATTGGCAGCGCCGGCGCCTCCTTCATGGAGCTTGCGGTCAGGCCGGACCAGGTGATCGGCATCTCCTCATGGAGCCTGTCGCTGCTGGAGATGACCAACGCCATGCATCCAGCCAAGACCGGCAGCGGAAGCAAAGTCGTGCAGATTCTGGGCGGATTGGGCAATCCGAGCGCACAGATACATGCTACGCATCTCACCCAACGCCTGGCGCATCTTATCGGCGGCGAGGCCGTACTGCTTCCCGTGCCGGGGGTTACCTCCTCGGCGGAGGCCAAAGAGGTGCTGCTTCAGGAGAGCTATGTACGCGCCGCAACGAAGCATTTTGAGGCTATGGATCTGGTGCTGGTCGGCATCGGAGCGGTTGAGCCCTCGCGGCTGCTAGCCAGCAGCGGAAACGTCTTTTCTTCCCAGGAGTTGAGCCAGTTGCGAAAGCAGGGGGCGGCCGGCGACCTTTGCCTGCAGTTCTTTGATTGCGAGGGCGCGCCGGTGCATACCGAACTCTCCGAACGGGTGATCGGCATGTCGTTGCAGCAGATCAAGAAGGCCAAGCGAGTGGTGGCGTTGGCGGGGGGGAAGCGCAAGGTGGAGGCGATTCGCGGCGCGCTGCGCGGCCAATGGATCGACGTGCTCATCACCGACTCATGGACGGCCAAGGCGATTGTGAATCGCGCCTGACTTCTGAGATGAGTTGAAGTCCTGCAAACCCATCGTGACCGGTGGAGTGGGTGGTTTCAACCCTCGGAACCGGACCGCTCCACCGAGAGCCATGGAAGCCGAACCTCGGCCGTCGCGGATGTGATTGTTTTCCGCGGATCTTGCGTGGATTTCGCTGGCAGAGATGCCATGCTTACATGCATATTTATGCTACAGCAGATTGTGGAGAGCGATCTGAATTGGTTCCCATGTAAAAATAACGCCATCGACCGCTCGCCGTGCAGAGCAGAAACTGGGTTGTGACGATGCGTGAGACAACAACGACGGAGGACTTGCAGCGGCTGCCCTTGGCGGCGCGGCGGGTTCGGATGCGGGCTCTGCGGATGGTGCATCACGCCAGGATCGGTCACCCTGGCGGCGACCTCTCCGCGGCCGATATCCTGGTTGTTCTTTATCTGGGCGTGTTGCGGTTGCGTCCAAGCGAACCTTCCTGGCCAGACCGCGACCGGTTCGTTCTGAGCAAGGGGCACTGCTCGGCGGCTCTCTACGCCACGCTGGCGGAGGCCGGTTTTCTGGAGGAGAAGGTGCTGGGGACGTTCATGGACCCGCTCTCCATCCTCAATGGCCATCCTGATCGCAAGAAGGCGCCGGGTGTCGAGGCCAACACCGGTCCGCTGGGGCACGGTCTTCCGCTGGCCACGGGAATGGCGCTGGCGGCCCGGATGCTGAAGGCGCCGTGGCGCACCTTTGTGCTCACGGGAGATGGAGAGCTGCAAGAGGGCAGTAACTGGGAGGCCGGACTTTGCGCCGCCCAATACGGGCTGGACAATCTGGTGCTCATTGTGGATCGCAACGGCATTCAGCAGGGTGACTTTGTGGAGAAGATCATTCGCATGGACCCCATGGCGGACAAGTGGCGCGCCTTCGGCTGGCAGGTGGCCGAGGTGAATGGACACGACTACGGCGAACTGCGCAGAGTGCTCAGCTCTACGCCCTTGGTTCCCGGCAAGCCCACCTGCATCATCGCCAATACGGTGAAGGGTTGCGGCGTCTCCTTTATGGAGAACAACCCGAAGTGGCACCATCACGTGCCCACGAACAAGGAACTGGCGCTCGCTCTGGCCGAGTTGGAAGGCGCCGAGCGATGAAACAGTCCATGAGCAGCGCGACGGAGACCTTTGACTGCCGCGACATCTTTGCCGCCACATTGGAGGAGATGGCCGCCGAAGATCAGCGCATCTGCGCGGTGGTGAACGATTCGGTGGGGTCCACCAAGCTGGGCGGCTTTCGCCGCCGCTTTCCAGAGCGCTTTGTCAACGTCGGCATCGCGGAGCAGAACATGGTGGGCGCCAGCGCCGGGCTGGCCTCCGGTGGCATGATTCCGTTCTGTTGTGGCGCCTCCTGCTTTCTAACTGCGCGCGCCATGGAGCAGGTGAAGGTGGACCTGGGTTATGCCCAGAACAACGTCAAGCTCTGCGGCATGTCCAGCGGCCTGGCCTACGGGGAGTTGGGGCCAACTCACCACTCCATTGAGGATCTGGCCTGGACGCGGGTGATTCCTAACCTCAGCGTGATTGTGCCGGCAGATCCGGTGGAGACGCGCTCGGCCCTGCAGTGGGCTGGCGGCCATGACGGCCCGGTGTTTCTGCGCCTCAGCCGCATGCCGGTGCCCAAGCTGTTTCCGGATCGCCATCAGTTCTTTCCCGGGCAGGCGCCGGTGCTGCGTGAGGGCAGTCACCTGACCATTTTTGTCAACGGCGTTCTGGTCTTTCGCGCGCTGCAGGCGGCTGAGCAGCTCAGCCGGCGTGGCCTACAGGCGCGGGTGGTCAACATGTCCAGCATCACCCCGCTGGACCGCGAGGCGGTGTTGCGAGCCGCACGCGAGACGGGGGCGATTCTTACTGTGGAAGAAGCGTCAATCTACGGCGGGCTGGGTGGAGCGGTGTGTGAGATTGTGGCCGAGGAGCATCCGGTGCGGGTGCGCCGGATGGGCGTTCCTGGGGTCTTTGCTCCCACCGGCAGCGAGGCGTTTCTGCTGGAGCACTTCGGCTTGACGGCGGAGGGAATCGAAAGTGCGGCCGCCGATCTTGTGCGTCAAAGGCAGGCCCCGTGAGCAGGCCCTGCATTCTGGCCATCGATCAGGGCACCACCAACACCAAAGCTCTGCTTGTGGATCGTGAGGGCCGGGTTCTGTTCCGCACCGCGGTTGCAGTCGAGCTGCTCCAGCCGCATGGTGGCTTTATTGAGCAGGATCCGATGCGCCTCTGGCGATCGGTCTGCCGGGTTGCGGAGGAGTGCGCCCGATTTTCTGAAGCCTCCATCGCCGGCATCGCCATCAGCAACCAGCGTGAGACGGCGCTGGCCTGGACACGAAGCCGCACGGTGGATGCGGCGGCGGACGGTGAGCAACTGCCCGCGGGCTCGCCCATCGGCAATGCGATCTCCTGGCAATGCCGCCGCTCTCAGCCGGTATGTGAGCGCATTCGCTCTCAGGCGCCGCTTTTGCAGCAGATCTCCGGCCTGCCCTTGGATCCTCTTTTAAGCGCAACCAAGTGGGCGTGGATGTTCTCCCAGCAGCCCGAGGTGCTGCGCGCCTGGGCCGAAGCCGGTGAGCTCTGCCTGGGCACGGTGGACAGTTGGCTGCTCTACAACCTGACCGGCTGCCGTGTTCATGCCACCGACCACACCAACGCGTCGCGCACGGGGCTGCTGGGATTGGGCTCGCTGCAGTGGGAGGATGAACTACTGCGGCTGCTGGAGATTCCGCGCACGGCTTTGGCGGAGCTTCGTCCTTCGGCGAGCCTGTTCGGCGAGTGCATGTCCATCGAGTGCTTGCGCGGAGTTCCCGTGGTGGCGATGATTGGTGACTCGCATGCCGCATTGGTGGGGCACGGGGAGATCTCAGCCGGGGTGGTCAAGGCGACCTATGGAACCGGGTCTTCGCTGATGATGCTTACCGCGGAGCCGCCCGCGCCTACCGCTTCGCTGGCGCGCACGGTTGCCTGGAGCGGGCAGGACGCGGTGTACTACGCTCTGGAGGGAAACATCGCCATGAGCGGCGCCGCGTTGCAGTGGGTGGGTGAGTTTTTGGGGTTGGCTCATCCGGCTGAAGATGCGGCAACGCTGGCGGCGACGGTTCCGGATGCGGGCGGCATGGTGCTGGTGCCGGCCATGGTGGGCCTGGGCGCGCCACACTGGGCCGGCGCGGCGCGTGGACTTATCGCCAACCTGGAACGCTCGCACACCTCCGCGCACTTGGCCCGCGCCGCCCTGGATGCGATCGCCGGGCAGGTGGCCGATGTTCTGGAGGCGATGGAGAAGAGCGCAGGCATCCGAGCAACCGCGCTGTTGGCCGACGGCGGAGCCAGCCGCAACGACGCCCTGATGCAGTTGCAGACTGACCTGATCGGCTGCCCGGTTTTGCGCTCGGCGGAGGTGGAGTTGTCCGCGCGCGGCGCGGCCATGCTGGGCGGCCAGACGCTGGGTTGGTGGAGCGCGGCCAGCCAGCCTTCTTTGTCCGTGCAGCCGGCGCGGAAGTTTACGCCGCGAAGCAGCGCTGAAGAGCGGAAGCGCATGCGCGGGGCCTGGAGGCTGGCTGTGCAGCGTACCCTGTATGAGGGGAAAGGAACCTGCCCATGATCGCCGTCCATAGCTACGCGGTGGCTGTTCTTCTCTGCGTTCTCACCATGATCTGCTGGGGATCGTGGGCCAATACGCAGAAGCTGGCCGCGCGCTCCTGGCGATTTGAGC
Organism: Acidobacteriota bacterium; assembly: GCA_021819585.1. Taxonomy (GTDB): domain Bacteria; phylum Acidobacteriota; class Terriglobia; order Terriglobales; family Acidobacteriaceae; genus Granulicella. The sequence goes on along the minus strand of JAKAQS010000006.1, from coordinate 26,370 downwards.
TGTACTACTGGGATTTTGTTGTCGGCCTGTTGCCGGCCTCTCTGCTGGCTGCATTCACACTTGGCTCCATGGGCTCCATAGGGCGGCCCTTTCTGGCCGATCTGGCCCAGGCAAGTCCAGCCAGTATCGCTTGGGCGCTGCTGGGCGGCGCGGTGTGGAATCTAGGCAATCTGTTGCTGGTGGCGGCGATCGCCGTCGCCGGGATGGCGGTCGGGTTTCCCATCGGCGGAGGCATCGCCTGGGTGCTGGGCATCGTGCTGAGCTTTGCCCTGGTGGTTCTGGAGGGGCGTCACAACCCCGGCGACTCTCCACTTTTGTTCGCCGGCGTCGCGGTGATCGTGCTGGCCGTTCTGCTTAGTATGAGAGCCTATGGCCGCCTGGCCGGCGCGGCGAAGAGGCCGGGAGCAAAGGGAATTCTGTTGTCCGTCTTGGCGGGGGTCTTGATCGCCTTCTTTTACAGCCTGGTGGTGAAGTCCATCGATCCCCGCTTCGTCTCGGGTGGGTCGGGAAACCTGATGCCGCTGACCGCGGTCATGTTCTTTTCGCTGGGAGCTTTTCTGACCACCCTGGTCTTCAATCCGTTCTTCATGCGCAAGCCCGTGGAGGGGTTGCCGGTGCGGTTCTCCGAGTACTTCAGTGGCAGCGCCGCTACCCACGCGACAGGCGTGCTGGGAGGAGTCATTTGGGCCGCCGGCATCACAGCCAGTTTTCTGGCTGTGGGCACGGCCGGGCCGGCGGTGTCTTATGCTCTTTCCAACGCCGCTCCGGTGGTCGCCATTCTTTGGGGCGTGCTGGCATGGAAGGAGTTTGCCCAGGCTCCGCGCGGCGCTGGGCGAGTGCTGGCGGCGATGTTCCTCTGCTATCTGGCCGGCTTGACGCTGATTACCTGCTCGCGGCTCTCACACTGAGGGCAGCGGCTGCAACGCAAACAGGGCCAACACGATCGCCCTGAGGAGAGAAAGATGACGACAACGCTCGGTGTAATCCTAGGCAACCGCGACTTCTTCCCGGACCAGTTGGTCGCCGAGGCGCGCAGCGACCTTACGCGCTTGTTTGCCGAGATGGCCATCGAACCGGTTTGGCTTTCGCCGGAGCAGAGCAAACTGGGCGCGGTAGAGACCTGGGAGGATGCGCGCCGGTGCGGCGAGCTGTTTCGCCGCCAGCGCGATCAGATCGAGGGGATCCTGGTCTGCCTGCCCAACTTCGGGGACGAGAAGGGCATCGCCGACGCCATTCGCATCGCGGATGTGCGTCTGCCCATTCTGGTTCAGGCCTATCCCGACGACCTGGATCAGTTCGGCCTGAGCCGCCGCCGCGATGCGTTCTGCGGCAAGATCTCGGTGTGCAACAACCTGCGCCAGTATGACCTTCCCTATACGCTCACCCAGGATCACACGGTGCGAGTTCTGGATCAGCGATTCCGGCAGGATCTGGAGAGGTTCATCGGCTCCTGCAAGGTGGTGCGCGGCTTGCGCGGCGCGCGCATCGGAGCCGTGGGCGCTCGCCCTAACGCCTTCAACACCACGCGCTACAGCGAGAAGCTGCTGGAGGCCGCGGGGATCTCCGTCAATACCATCGATATGTCGGAGATCTTCGGCAATGCGGCCAGGATCGCCGCCGCTGATCCGCGAGTGAAGCTGCGCGTCGAGCAGATCCGCTCCTATGCGGATGCCTCTTCGATTCCTGAGGAGGCCATGCTGCGCATGGCCAAGCTGGCGCTGGTCGTCGATGAGTGGATGCAGTCGCTGGGGCTGACGGCAACGGCTCTGCAATGCTGGAGTTCGCTGCAAAAGAACTACGGCGTGAACGTATGCACGGTCATGTCCATGATGAGCGAGCAACTGCTGCCCTCGGCCTGCGAGGTCGATATCGCCGGCGTTGTCGGCATGTACGCTCTGCAATTGGCCGGCGGTAGGCCCAGCGCGCTGGTGGACTGGAACAATAACTACGGTGGCGATCCGGACAAGTGCGTCTTCTTTCATTGCGGAAACTGGGCCAAGGAGTTTTTGCCGGACATCCGTATCTCCACAGCGCCGATCCTGGGCACCACGCTGGGCGAAGAGAACACCTTCGGCGCGCTGGACGGCCGCACCGATACAGGCCCCATGACCTTTGGCCGCGTGAGTACCAACGATCGCGCCGGCAAGATCTTCGCCTACGTTGGCGAGGGAGAGTTCACGGCCGATCCGCTGGAGACCTTCGGCTCGCGGGCTGTGGTCAAGGTGCCGGATCTGCCCCGCCTGATGCACGTCGTCTGCTTGAATGGCTTCGAGCATCATGCCGCCATGAATCGCAGCCATTGCGCGGCCTCCGTGGCGGAGGCGCTGAGCCGCTATCTGGGCTGGGAGACCTACCACCACCATCGCCCAGCGGAGCTTCCCCCCATCGGCTCGGCCGGTATGGTGCTGGGATGAGCGCCGGAACTGCGCAGCAACAGACGCCCCTTGCGGCAGCGTGCCTTTGCCACGGCCCACACCTTGCGCGGAGAGCTGCGGAGACGCGCCGCCGCCGGACTCTCCGGTTTGCTCTTCTTTTGCTTGCCGTCTCCCTGCCTGCCCGGGCAGCCTCGCTGCTGCAGCCTCCGAGCCGGCTGGTTTGCGAGCTGCAGAACGATCCCGTGGCCATCGCCTCCCAGCACCCACATCTGGGCTGGCTGTTGACGGCGAGCCAGCCGCAGGCTCGCGGCGTTGTGCAGAGCGCCTATCGCGTTCTGGTCGCCTCTTCGCCGACGCTGCTTACCAACGGCCAGGCGGATCTGTGGGACAGTGGGAAGATCCTCTCCAACCGCACAGCGGACGTCGCCTATCAGGGACATTCGCTCGCGCCAGAGCAGAGGGTTTACTGGCAGGTGGAGGTGTGGGACCAGAGCGGCGAGCCCAGCGGATGGAGCCCGATGGCGGAGTTCACCATAGCGCCTGCGCATTGGATCGCCCCGTGGATCGCGGCCGCCACCGGAGCCGCGGGCAAAGCGGAGGGTGTAACGGCTCCCATGCCGGTCTTCCGCACCACCCTTAACCTGCGCAAGCCGGTAGCCCGCGCTCTTCTTTATGTTGCCGGTCTCGGCCAGTATCAGGTGCATCTCAACGGCGCAAGAGTGGGCCGCCGGGAGCTGACGCCTGCCTGGACGGACTACCGCCGGCGCGTTCTTTACGATACCTATGATGTGACCTCTATGTTGAAACCAGGCGCGAACGCCATCGGCGTCCTGCTTGGGAACGGCATGTACAACGTTGCCCGCGCCAAGGGCCGCTACAGCAAATTCGTCGGCTCCTTCGGTCCTCCGCGGCTCACCGCGGAGCTGCACCTTTGCTTTCGCGACGGAACCCGGCAGACCATCCTGACTGGTCCCAACTGGCTGACGACTCCCGGCCCCATTGTCTTCTCCTCCACCTACGGTGGAGAGGACTACGACGCGCGCCGGCAGCCGAAGCAATGGGACCGGCCGGGCCGGATCGCAGCGCATAGCTGGAGTGATGCGGTCGTTGTCTCTGGCCCCGGCGGAGTGCTTCTTCCCGGCGAGATTCCGCCGATCCGGGTCGAGCACGTGTATCACCCCATATCGAGCAAGGTTCTCCCCTCCGGAGCACAGGTCTTCGATCTGGGCCAGAACTTCGCCGGATGGCCGGAGATTGTGGTCCACGGCAGGTCAGGGGCGCGGGTCAAGCTCATCTGTGGCGAACTGCAGAACGCCGACGGCAGCGTCTCGCAGAAGAGTGCTAACGCCGGTCCTGGCCGGGCGCAGTGGTTCAGCTATACGCTGCGCGGCCATGGCGTCGAGCACTGGCGCCCGCGGTTTTCTTACTATGGCTTCCGTTACGTGCAGGTGGAGATCAGCGGCAAGGCGCGACTGTTGTCGCTGGCCGGAGATGCGGTACACTCCTCGGCTGCTCCCAGCGGAGAGTTCGTCTCCTCCAATACGCTGCTCAACCAGATTCACCGCCTGATCCTGTTTGCCGAAGAAAACAACATTGTCAGCATTCTCACCGACTGCCCGCATCGAGAGAAGCTCGGCTGGCTGGAACAGACGCACCTGATGGGTTCGGCGCTGAACTACGACTTTGATCTGCAGAGTCTCTACGCCAAGATCGAGCAGGACATCGCCGACGAGCAGAATCCGGACGGCGAGGTCCCCACCATCGCCCCGGAGTACGTCATCTTCCCCCCTCGGCTGAACAACGCGTTCAATGACTCTCCAGAGTGGGGCAGCGCGGCGGTGCTCGATCCCTGGATCGCGTATCAGCGTTACGGCGATCTGGATACCCTGCGCGCCCAGTATCCGGTGATGCGGCGCTACGTGGACTATCTCACCAGCCGCAGTCATGACAGCATCGTCGGCTACGGTCTGGGCGACTGGTACGACATTGGCCCGCATGGTCCGGGGCTGCCGCAGCTCACCTCGCCGGCGCTCACCGGAACCGCCATCTACTATCAGGACATCGTGGCGCTCGCCTCTGCCGCGCATCAGCTCGGGTACAGCCAGGAGGAGGCGCGGCTGGAGCCCTTGCGCGAGGCGGTGGCCAAGGCGTTTCAGCAACGCTTCTATCATCCGCAGGCTCATGAATACGAAAAGGGAAGCCAGACTGCCGACGCCATGCCGCTGGTGGTTGGCCTGACGCCCCCTGCTGATCGTCCGGCGGTGCTGGCCAGCCTGGTGGCGGACATCCGCGCCCATGGCAATCACGTTACGGCCGGCGACGTCGGCTTCCATTACGTTGTGGACGCGCTGATGGACAACGGCGCGTCCGATGTGATGCTGAACATGCTGCTGCGCACCGACAGCCCCAGCTACGGCTATCAACTGGCGCAGGGAGCAACGGCGCTGACAGAGGCATGGAACGCGCGCCACGGCAGCTCGCAGGATCACTTGATGCTGGGCGACGCCGAGGAGTGGTTCTATGCCGGCATGATGGGCTTGCATCTGGATCTCTCCCGGCCGGCGCCGGAGCAGATCGTCATTGACCCGGCGATGCTGCGGCGGATCAACTCGGCTCAGGTGGTCTACCAGTCCGTCAAAGGTGCGATCAGCGTGGCCTGGCGGCATCTGCCGGGACAGACGCGGCTGGATGTAAGCATTCCAGCCAACGCCCGCGCCGTGGTGAGGCTACCCAAGGCTGCCGGTTCAACCCTGCTGGAAAGCGGGCATCCGGCGGCGGAAGCTGCCGGCGTTACGCTGCTCAAGAGCGAGTCGGGCTCTGTCGATCTCGAGATTGGATCCGGTCAGTACCGTTTCTCCATCGTGCCCTCCCAGCAGACGGCCGGGCAGCCCTCCCAGTAACCGGGTTCTGTAGTCAAACCCCATTCCGCGGATCGGATCGCCGGCTTCAGCCTCCCGAGCTTCGCTGCGGGAGGCCAGGCCATCGAAGGCGGCTCGTGAGACAGGGATTGACGTTGCTCTTCAACGCGGAAGTACGGCGCTTCAAAGGGCAAACGGCGAATGGCCTACCCGCCTCGCCAGAGAGATCCTATGCTGGTCGGAGCCGCGCGTCTGCCCAGCACCTCGCAGGGGGCCAGCGATAAGCGGTAAAGGTGAGGCTGCGGCGGAAAGCAGCCGACCGGGAGAGCAGGGAGACAAGTGAATCGACGTACATTTCTCTACGCGGCCGGCGCAGCCTGCTGTAGCGCCGGCCCAGCCAAACTCAGCGTCCTCGCGGGCATGACCGACCCTGCGATCGCCGCTCCCCCCGCGCCGCATGCGTTGCTCACGCCATACAAGCTTAACCGCCTGGTGCTGGGTGGCAGCGGCGTGACAGGAGACTTCGACGAGAAGTTTGTGGACGGTCCCTTCGTCTTCCGTCACGAAGGGGAGTTTCGCCTCACCTACATCGGCTTTGATGGCATCGGCTATCAGACCGGAATGGCGCGCTCCTCCAATCTGCGGGACTGGACCCGCATGGGCTGCATCTTGCCTCGCAAGCCGGACTCGCCCATCTTCCGCTACAACGTCGCCATGATGTGGATCGTACGAGAAAGCGAGGCGCTCAGCCCCGCGCGGCTCAAAAAAGTTCACGGCCGCTACCTGGGCGCCTGGCACGCCTATCCAAACCCCGGCATGGAGGCCGGTCCCGCGGTGATCGGCCTCTGCTGGAGCGACGATTTGCAGTACTGGGAACTGGAGCCGCCGTGTCTGCGTCCCGATGATCCGCAGGCGACGGCCTGGGAGCAGGGAGGGCTCTACAAACCCTGCCTGGTTGAGGAGCATGGGACGTTTTATCTCTTCTACAACGCCAAGACGCGCAATCTGCCCAAGCGTGAGGGTGGCGGCTGGAGAGAACAGATTGGACTGGCTACCTCTCGCGACCTGAAGCACTGGACACGTTCGCCGCTGAATCCCATCATCCGCAACGGACCTCCGGGAAGCTGGGATGACCGCTTCGCCAGTGACCCCTGCGTCGTGCGCCGGCGTCACCAGTGGGCGATCTTCTACTACGGCCTGAGCAGCCGCGACCGCAAGGCGCGCGACCTGCTGGCCATGGGCAACAGCCCGGACCATCCGCAAAAGACCAGCACGATCCTGGTGAACGCGGGCCCTCCCGGCTCGGTCGACGATGATTTTGCCCACAAGCCATCGGTGATCGCGTGGAAGGGCGACTTCTACCACTTCTACACCGCAGTCTCCGGCAAGTATCCGCACGATGTACGCGGGATCTCCGTAGCCCGCTCTCAACCCTGGACCTGAGTCAACCAGCCGGTGAACCCAGGAATCTGGACAAGCGCCGTCCCGTGAGCGTGGATTCCGTTCCCGGCCTCACCCTCTCGGCGCAGCAGGAGCCTCCTCATGCAGCAGCATCTCGCCGGACGTCTGCCGGTTCTATGCCTTCTCTTCGCCGGCGCTCTCGCGGCCCAGCATCGGTCAGCGGCGATTCCAGCCGGACAACTGGATCCTACGCGCTCCGTCGCCCAGCCTCGGATGTTCTCCGGCCTGCTTACGCCGCTCACGGAGCAGTACATCTGGACGCGGGAAGACTCCATGGTGGGCGCTCGCGTTCCGCAACGCTACCGCTCGCCTGGCCTGACCCACAATACGGCTGAGCACTACTTCCGCGTCACCTTCCATCTCGATGCTGCGCCGGCGCGGGCCACGCTCTATCTGGCCGGTCCTCGTTCGGTCACGCTCTACGTCAACGGTGTGCTCGCCGAGCGGATCTCCAGCGACCTTCTCAATCCGCTCGATATGCACGTCTTCCCTGTGAATGTGGCGCGGCTGCTCCGGCCTGGACGCAACGTGCTTGCCATGCAGGTGGTGCGCGGCCGCGGCGTTCCCGGCTTTGTCAACAGCGCACTGGCCATGCAGCAGATCTTCGGAGAGGTGCTCCTGGCCAAGCTGATACCAGCGCCGGACGGCGTGGACGCCCCGCCCATCCTGGTCTCCGGCCCGCGGTGGAAGGGTACGCTGCGCGCCGCCGCAGGGTGGGAGCAGACCGCCTTCGATGACTCCGCGTGGCCGGCGGTAATGCCCCTGAGCCCCATCGAAGGTTCCATCGATCTGTACCAGTGGAACGCCGACGCCGGACTCTACGATTGGCCCGGCTATCAGGGCGCTTCGCCCTTCCTGGCGCATTTGTACCTTCCCGCCGGCAAGGTGGAGGATCTGACGATGGGGCGCAGCAGCTTTGAGAACATCGAGACGCTCACCCAACCGGACGGCGCTTCGGCACAGGTGTTCACCGTGCATCTCAGGAGCGCCAAGCCGGGCCAGGAGTATGCCCCCGCGCTCACGCTGGACTTTGGCCGTGAGGTCGCCGGCCGCATCCAGCTTGTCTCGGCCATGGATTCACCCGTTACGGTCTCCATCAAGTACGGTGAGTCGCGGGGCGAGCTGGATCACGACCCCTATCTGGGTGAAAACGTGCTTCGATTGACTGCGAACCAGACCGGCCATGGGCCCAAGTCCGCTTTTCGTTACGTGCGGATTCGCTTTCTCTCCGGCGCCCCGACGCTCAAGTTCAAGGCCATTCGTCTGGAGGACATCTACTTCCCCGTCCACTATCAGGGATCCTTTGCCTGCTCTGACCCTCTGCTGAATCGCATCTGGGAGACGGCAGCCTACACGGTGCATCTCGGCATGCAGGACGATCTCTGGGACTCGCCCAAGCGTGACCGAGGGCGCTGGATGGGGGACGTTGATGTGAGCGGACGGGTCAGCGACAGTATCTTCTTCGATCGCTTTCTCATCAAAGATACGCTCTCCCGTCTCATCGGCCCCGCGCCGATCCGGCAGCATCTCAACGGCATCCCCGGCTACTCTGCCTTCTGGCCGACCGCGCTGGAGGCGTACATTCAGCACACCGGCGATCTGGCCTATCTACGTCGGGAGCATCTGCATCTCGTGCAGTTGCTCCAGTTCATGGACCGGGAGTTCAACGCCGAGAACCTGTTTCTGAATCGCACCGGCGCGTGGCAGTTCGTGGACTGGGCGCCCGGCCTCTACGGCGATACTGCGGAGGTGCGCCGAGCCACCAGCCTGGAGTATGTGCGCGCTTATCTGGCCGGGGCCGATCTGTTGCAGCAGCTCGGCGACACGGCCAACGCGCAGCACTTCCAGACGCGGGCCGCACAGTTGAAACAGAGTTTGCAGGCCAGCCTCTGGTCGCAGGCCCAGGGGGACTTCGGCCCCCGCTGGCAGACCAACGCCATGGCGGTGCTCTCCGGCGTTGCCGATCCCAGCCAGTTCAACTCCATCTGGAACAGCGTCCTGGCGCAGGTTGGGCAGCCGACCTTCCGGCCCAATCTCATCACGCCCTACTATGGAGCCTACGTGCTGGACGCGATGGCCAGAATGAATCGCCGCGAGGCCGCGCTGGGCTGGATCCGCCAGTACTGGGGCGGCATGATCGACGAGGGCGCCACCAGCTTCTGGGAGGCCTACGATCCTTCCTGGCCCAAGAGCGATCCTCACTCCGATCTGCAGGCGGACGGCCGCACCGGCTACTTCACCAGCCTGGCGCACGGATGGTCGACCGGGCCGGCCTACTGGCTCATGGAGCAGGTGCTCGGCATCCAGCCGGCGGCTGCCGGGTTCAGCCGGACCATCCTTCGCCCCGACCTGCTGGACCTGCAGTGGGCTCGAGGCCAGGAGCCCACCCCTCACGGTTTGCTCAAGGTTAACCTGCGCCGGCAGGATGGCCTGATCGCAACCGTCGTTCTGCCCGCAGGAGTGCATGCCACGGTCCTCTTTCCGGTGCCCCCCGGGGCCACGCAGGTTCTGGTCAACGGCGTACCGCGCACGGGTCAACCGGCGGAGGGTGGCGCCCGGCTGGCCATTCCACTGGACTCTCCAGGCAGCTATAGTCTCCGCGCCCAGTAGGCCTGAGCGCCGGCACGGGCTGTCCAAAATTTTGGAATTGCCAATTCCGCAAAACAGAATATAGGGTGTTGTCTCGGAGCTGCAGATCGCAACTCTTGCAAGCCACGGGAGACACCATGGCCAGACATTCACAAGACGACTTTGACCTTATCGATCCGCCTGGCAAGGAGCAGGCCACGCGCGGCGGGGAGCGAAAAGGGGACCGCAACGAATCGCAGACCGTGCTGCGGGCCTGCGAGGTGCTCAAGGCCTTTCGGCATCTCGGCGAGGAACTGCCGTTGACCGAGGTGATGGAGCGCACGCATCTGCCCAAGACCACCTGCTTCCGTCTGCTGCGGACGCTGATTCACGGAGGGCTGATCGAACGGGTCAGCGCGGGAGTGTACCGCAACAGCTTCGGCCCGGTCTCCACGCGGCCGTTTCGCATCGGCTTTGCCACGCAGGGCGATACCGAGTTTGCGCGCGAGGTGACGCGCGGCGTGGTGACGGCCGCGGCTCGCGAGCACGTCCAGTTGGTGACCTTCAATAACCGCTACAGCGCCCGCGAGGCCCTGCGCAACGCCGACGCCATGATCCGGGAACAGGTGGATCTGGTGCTGGAGTTTCAGACCTACGAGCGCGTGGCTCCGGTCATCGCCTCCAAGTTTCTTGCCGCTGATACGCCCGTGATCGCCATTGAAGTTCCGCACCCCGGAGCAACCTACTTTGGAGCGGACAACTACAAGGCCGGAATGATGGGAGGACGCGCTCTGGGCCGCTGGACGCGCGATCACTGGGAGGGCCAGGTGGATCAACTGGTGCTGCTGGATCTGCCCATCGCAGGTTCGTTGCTGGAGCTGCGCAGCGCGGGTCTGGTGGATGGCTTGCGAGGCGAACTTCCGGGGATCGTCAACACCCCTCTGGTTCGCTTGAACGGCCGGGGCACGTTTGAGCAAGTGCTGGAGGTGCTGCGCAAGTTCCTGCGCCGCCGCGGTACGCGCAGGACCCTGGTTGGCGCGGTGAATGATATTTGCGCGCTGGCCGCGTTGCGCGCCTTTGAAGAAGCGGGTGCGGCGCATCTCTGCGCGATCATGGGTCAAAATGCGCTGCGCGGAGCGCGCACCGAGCTGCGCCGCCCCGGCACTCGGCTGGTGGGGTCCGTGGCCTATTTTCCCGAACGCTACGGCGATGAGCTCATGGCGCTGGCCTTGAACATCCTCCAGCACAAGCCGGTTCCCGCCACCGTCTTCGTCAAGCATCAGCTTCTTACCCCGCGCAACGTCGATCTCATCTATCCCCTGGACGAAGCCGACGGTCCCGGAATCAGGAGGAGTTCGCTGCTGGGTAGAGTTGATTCCGCATCCCGGAATCAGCGTGCCGCCCATGCTTGAGGCTTTCCGGACGATGTTCCCGCTTCTACTCTGAGAGGGAGGAACAGAAGACGCCAATGCAGCGCCCCGTCACACGAAGAGAGTTTCTGGCCGGCGCGGCTGCTGCCCTCGCGCAAGGATCTGGGGTTTGCTCGCCCGCGCCGCTGAACAGCGCGCCTGCCCCCGCGGTCTCCCAGGAGCTTGAGGAGTTCGACTATGGCGCGGTGGAGCTAACCGGCGGTCCGCTCAAACAGCAGTACGACCGGATCCATGCCGCCTATCTCGGCCTGGAGAATGATCGCCTGCTTCGGGTCTACCGAGAAGGCGCGGGTTTGCCCGCTCCGGGAGCCCCTATGGGGGGATGGTATGGACGCAATGGCTTTGTGCCCGGCCACGCGCTTGGCCAGTATGTCTCCGGCCTGGCGCGCATCGGCCGCACCACCGGCGATGCGGCCTGTCATGCCAAGGTGTGGGCGCTGCTGGAGGGTTTTGCGCTCACGCTGGGCAACGGCAACCGGGTCTTCGCCGCACCCAACGCGGCGAATCTCTGGCCTTGCTACATCCTGGACAAGCATCTGATCGGGCTCATCGACGCCTTTCGCCTGAGCGGCCTGGAGCCGGCGCGCGCGCTGATTCCTCGGGTCTTTTCCGGGGCGCTGCCTTATCTCCCCGTGCGCGGCCGCGATCGCATCGGCAGAAGAGATCCCCCCTACGATGAGACCTATGTGCTTCCCGAGAACCTGTTTACGGCCCATGATCTCACCGGGGATCAGGCTCTTCTGCAGCGTGCCAAGGCCTATCTGCTGGACCGGGAGTTCTTTGATCCGCTCGCCCAAGGGATGGATGTTCTGCCTGGGCGTCATGCGTACAGCCATGTCATCGCGCTCAGCTCGGCCGGCAAGGCGCGCCTTGTGTTGGGCGAAGAGAAGTATCTGCGCACCATGCGCAACGCCTGGAATCTCCTGCGCGACGGTCAGCAGTATGCCACCGGTGGATGGGGACCGGATGAGCTGTTCGTCGAACCCGGCAAGGGGCTGCTCTACGCCAGCCTCTTCTCCACTCACGACCACTTTGAGACTCCTTGCGGGAGCTATGCCGCCATCAAGCTGGCGCGCTATCTGCTCTGCGCCACGGGCGAAGCTCAATATGGCGATGGCCTGGAGCGGGTAGCCTACAACGGTCTTCTGGCCGCCAAGGATCCGGATGGGCAGGGAGATTACTTCTACTACTCCAGCTACAACGCTCAGGCTCGCAAAGGATACTACCCGCAGAGATGGCCTTGCTGCTCCGGCACGCTGGTGCAGGGCGTCGCCGATTACGTGAAGGATATTTACTTTCGCTCCGCCGGCGGCATCGCCGTCATCCTCTACGCCCCCTCGCGGGTGTACTGGCAGCAGGGAGGCGCTTCGGTGATGCTGGAGCAGAAGACGCTCTATCCGCTGCAAGGCGCGGTTCAGCTCACGGTGGCCTGCGGTCGGCCGGTCGCCTTCACCCTCCAGTTGCGCACTCCGTCCTGGTCGCAGAGCGCTCCGCGGGTAAGGGTGAACGGCAACGTGGTCCCGTCCAACATGCGGCGCGGATTCGCGACGCTTGCCCGCACCTGGACGGATGGCGATGTGGTCGAGCTGGAGTGGCCCTTGTCCCTTCGCACTGAGCCGATCGACGATCTGCATCCGCGCACCGCGGCTGTGCTGCGCGGACCCCTGGTCTACGTGGAGCGCAACCCCAAAGCTGCTCCTGCCCGTGGCTCTTCGCCGCTGGACATGGGCAAACTGCAGCCGGTGGCTCACGCCCCCACGCTTCTCGCGGCAGGGTCGCGCACCTTTGCGCCCTTCTTTCAGGTTCGCGACGAGACCTACGCCATGTACTTTGATCGGGCCTGAGCGGACTGCCTGCAACGCAGAGCAAAGAATGGATCGGAGAAGTATGAAGCAGCGCGTGTATGCCCGATATTGGATCGAGACAGCCTATCCGCTGGAGGATGCCGCGGCCATCATGGCCGGAGAGCAGTCTACCGGAACTTTCGTGCGCGTACCGGGTGAAACCGACGAACTCCGCGAGCGCTATGCAGCGCGGGTTGAGCAGATTGTCGAAACGGGCTTGGTGGAGAGCCCGTCGCTTTCCGGCTCTTGCGTTCCCAAGGCGCACTCCGGCCCCATCACGCGCCGCACCGCTGAGGTCACGCTCTTCTGGCCGCTGGAGAACATGGGGCCGTCGCTGCCCAATCTGCTCGCCACGGTGGCCGGCAATCTCTTCGAACTCAAGCCGTTTTCGGGGCTCAAACTGCTGGACGTCACGCTGCCCCCGGCATTTCTGGAGAGATATCCGGGGCCGCAGTTCGGCGTGGCTGGAACCCGGCGCCTTACCGGTGTGTACGGCAGGCCGGTGATCGGCGCCATTCTGAAACCCAGCGTGGGCATGACGCCGAAGCAGACGGCGGCGCAGGCTAAGATGCTCGCCGAGGCCGGCGTCGACTTCCTCAAGGATGATGAGCTGCAGGCGGACGGCCCCCACTGTCGCTTTGACCAGCGTGTGCCCGCTGTGTTGCGCGCACTGAGGCAGGTTGCGCAAAAGACCGGCAAGATGCCCATGTATGCGGCCAATATCACCGGCGAGATTGACCAGATGCTCCAGCGCCACGATCTGGTGCTGGCCGAAGGCGGCACGTGCGTGATGGTGAGCCTGAACAGCATCGGCCTGCCGGCTCTCACCGCGCTGCGCCGTCACGCGCAGCTTGCCATACACGGCCACCGTAACGGCTGGGGCATGTTCAGCCGCTCGCACGCCACCGGGATGAGCTTCATCGCTTATCAGAAGTTCTGGCGTCTGGCCGGCATCGACCACGTCCACGTCAACGGTCTCCGCAACAAGTTCTGCGAGGAGGACGCGAGCGTCATCGCCTCGGCGCGCGAGTGTCTTACCCCCATGTTCCAGGCCCCACACGCCGGCTGTGAAGTGATGCCGGTCTTCTCCTCTGGCCAGTCGGTGGGTCAGGTTCCCGAAACCTTTCGCGCCCTCGGCGACGGCTCTTCCGGAAGCGTGGATCTCATCTACGCCTGCGGAGGTGGAATTCTGGCCCATCCACAGGGATCCGCGGCTGGGGTCCGCAGCCTGCGCCAGGCATGGGAGGCAGCCGCGGCCGGCGTCTCGCTCCAGCAGTACGCAGTCGAACACGCGGAGTTGCGAGCGGCACTGGAGGCTTTCGCCTCGTGAGCCGATCTGCCTCTGAAGCGCTTCTTTACACATGGTACGGTGACGACTTCACCGGCTCAACCGATGTGCTGGAGGCGCTGGCGGTGCATGACGTTCCGGCGGTGCTGTTCACCGATCCGCCGGATGAGCCGGCGTTGGCCGGCTTTGCCCACTGCCGCGCCATCGGCATCGCCGGGGAGAGCCGCAGCCGCTCGCCGCAGTGGATGGACGAGCACCTGCCGAAGGTCTTCGCCGCCATGCGATCTCTGGGCGCGCCGGTCAATCACTACAAGGTCTGCTCCACCTTTGACAGCGCGCCCCACACGGGCAGCATCGGACGCGCCATGGAACTGGGCGCGCAGGCTTTTGCGTCAGCCTGGATTCCCATCCTGGCTGCGGCTCCGCATCTGGGCCGCTTCGTTCTCTTCAGTAACCTCTTTGCTCAGGCGCGGGATGGAATCTACCGTATCGACCGCCATCCTACGATGAGCCGTCATCCGGTCACGCCGATGGATGAGGCTGATCTGCGCCTGCATCTGGCCCGGCAGACCAGCCTGCCGATAGGCAGCGTCGATCTGCCTGCGCTGCGCTCCGGCGGCGGCGAGGAGCGGCTGCGAGCTGTGCGCGAGGCGGGAGCGCGCGCCATCGTCTTTGACGGCCTGGATGAGGAGACGCTCCGGAAGTCGGCTGCGCTGCTCTGGGCGGAAGCCTCCGCTCAACCGGTCTTTGCCGTTGGCTCTTCGGGGCTCACTTACGGTCTGCTGCGGCTGTGGCAGAGCCTGGAAGGCATCCGCTCCGCTGAAAATCTCGCCTCGCCGCCGGCAGTCGACCACCTGCTGGTGTTGAGCGGAAGCTGTTCGCCGGTCACTGCGGGGCAGATTCAGGCAGCGCAGCGGAAGGGCTTCCGCGCCTGGTGTGTGCGTCCTGAAACAACCATGGCCCCACAAGCGGAGAAGGCGCTGAAGGAGCTGGCGCGCGGCGGCAGCGTTGTGCTCTACACCGCGCTCGGCATACCGGACAGAGCCGGCGCCTACGGCGTGGAGCAAAGCCACGCCCTGGGCGAGCTGCTACGTGAGCTGCTGCTGCGCTCCGGGGTGCGCAGGCTAGTGATCGCCGGAGGAGACACCGCCTCGCACGCTGTGCGCCGTCTGGGGGCGAAAGCACTTACCTTTGCCGCGCCGCTCACGCCGGGTGCTCCGCTATGCCGCCTCCACGTCCCCGGTTCCGCGCTGGATGGGCTGGAGGTGGTGCTCAAGGGCGGCCAGATCGGGCCAGAGGACTTCCTGGTTCGTGTACGTGACGGAAGATAATCTTCAGCCGATTCGGCCTCAACAGGTTGCCTGCCCGGACTGGTGCAAACCTGGGTCGTCTCCCACTGCCTGGGTGGCATCCACGCGCGAGAAGAGCAGAGCCGCGATGGCCACCATGGCGGCGATGAGAAACAGCGGCACGTTGTAGCTGCCGGTGGCTTGAATCACGTAGCCAAAGCCCACCGTGGCCAGGAACCCGCCGGCCTGTCCGGCGGTATTCATCAAGCCGGTCGCGGTTCCGCTCCACTGCCTTCCGATCGCCATGCACATGGCCCATGCGGAGGGCAGCATCAGATCCATCATGCCGAAGCCCAGGCTGGAGAGAACTACGGTGGCGGCTTTGCCGTGAAGGATCGCCATGGCGCACAGCAGGGCTGCGGTCACGGTGAGGCAAACTGCTGGAATCGCGCGCAGAGCGGACCGCGCGCCCCAGCGCAGCACCAGCCAATCGGCCAGCTCACCGCCCGCAAGGTTGCCCACAACCCCCATGGCGAAGGGCAAGGACGCGAGCAGAACGCCGTTCAATGAAAGATGGGCGGTATGCACCATCCACACCGGAAACCATGAGAAGTAGAACCAGCTTCCACATCCGTAGCAGCCGTAGGCCGGCGCCAGCAGCCAAAGCTGCCGCGACTCCAGTAGCCGCCGCCAGGGAATCGAGTGTGCGCCATGCGTCTGGGACTCTCCAATCTCCTCCAGTTCTTCCGCATGGATCCCGGGGTGCTCTGCGGGATGGTTGCGAAAGCGCGTGTACCACACCGCTGCCCACGCTACGCCCATCGCGCCGAGCAGCTTGAACACCGCCCGCCAGCCCCAGTACCTCTCCACCGGGACAATCAGCAGCGGCGCCAGCACGCCGCCCAGTCGGCTCGCTGCCCATACCACGCCCTGGCTGCGAGCCCGCTCTCGCGGAGGGAACCAGCGCGCGATCACTCCGGCGGCGTTGGGATAGGCCCCAGCCGCGCCCATGCCAAACAGAAACCGCACGCTCAGCAGTTGCCAGAATCCACGGCACCAACCCGTCAGCGCGGTAAAGCCTGACCACCAGGTGACGATCCGGGTCAACTCGCCGCGCTGGCCATGCCGGTCGCCCATCGCTCCGGAGGGCATCTCGAACAATCCGTTTGCCAGCACGTAAGCGCTCAGGATCCAACCCCAGGCCTGTGGAGCAATATGCAGCTCTCGCTCAATGCCTGGAGCGGCTACTGCAATCGCAAGGCGGTCAAGAAAGGTGAGGACAGAAAGCAGCCCCAGGAGCGTCAGAACCCAGTGCCTCTGCCTCCAGCCCCGCTGCTTCAATCGCCGGCCTCTGCCTGCCCCAGCGACTGCAGCGCCTGCCTTGCGCGCAGCACTGCCAGCTCCGGGCTGGTGAGAACCGGAACCCGCAATGCTCCCGCCGGGAGACCATCCACCACGCGCGCCATGGAGGCTTGAGCCAGCACGATCAGATCCACTCCCTGAAGCTCTTCGAGCAATGCCTTGGACACCAGAGCGTCGTGTTTCGCCGTGTCTCCGGCAAGAATGGCCGGAAAGGCGGCTTCACTCAGACACTCTACCAGCTTCACCTCTCTGCCCGCTTCTTGCGCCTTCTCGCGGAGCAGAGCCAGCGTGGGGTCCAGCGTGGTGCGCACCGTGGCCGCTACTCCAATAACGCAGGCTTGGCGCACCGCGGCTTCGGCCATCGCCTCATCGACGCGCAAGATGGGCAAATCAAAGAGCTGCTGCGCGATGCGTGTGGCCTGTCCGATGGAAGAACAGGTGACCAGCACCGCATCGGCTCCGGCCTCTACTGCCGATCCAACGTGGTTCACCACCCGCCGCGCCGTCGATTTACGCAACCTTCCGGCGCGCATCGTCTCCTGAATCAGGCTCTCGTCCGCCATGTGAAAGATCCTGAACTCGGGCAGATGCTTCTGGCAGAGCCCGCTGAAGACAGGTGCCACCGAGGGGCTGGTGTGAAGTAATGCTAGCGTAGGGACAGAATCGATCGGCAAGGCGCGCATCCTTTCCCACTCTTTGCGCACATATGGCTTGTGGGAGATCTGCCGGTGCAGCCGCGGTGGAATCAGCTTGAGCATAGGAGGGATCGGGCGTCTGCGAAATGGCGTTTCCTCTCTCTGGTCGACATTCCGTTCTCCGGAATCCGTCCGCAGGCAGATCTCGCGGGCGGTCGATCCTGCCTGGCTCTGATAAGGTCTTGCCATGGAAGTTGCTTCTTCACCCGTGGGCGTGGCGCGCCTGGTGTTGCCCTTGGCCGCGGCTCTCTCGGCCTTTGTCCTCCCCTCCTCCGTTCGCGCCCAATCCGGCCCAGCCGTCCAGCGGGAGTTGCAACACGTCCAGGCGGGGTCGCAGGCCGGCCCTTTCCGTTCGGACTGGAACTCGCTGGGCGCCTACCGCGTGCCGGAGTGGTTTCGAGACGCCAAATTCGGCGTCTTCATCCACTGGGGCGTCTACTCGGTTCCCGCCTTTGGCAACGAGTGGTACTCCCGCAACATGTATCAGCCCGGAACACCTGCCTTCCAGCACCAGATTGCAACCTACGGTCCGCAGTCGAAGTTTGGATACAAGGACTTCATTCCCATGTTCCGCGGAGAGCACTTCGATGCTGCGCAGTGGGTGGATCTCTTCGTTCGCTCCGGCGCGCGCTACATCGTTCCCGTGGCCGAGCACTGCGACGGCTTTGCCATGTACGACTCCAGCATCACGCCCTGGAACGCAGCCCGTATGGGCCCCCATCGCGATGTGGTGGCCGAACTCGCCGCCGCCACGCGAGCCCGCGGCTTGCACTTCGGCGTCTCCTCGCACCGCGCCGAGCACTGGTGGTGGTATGACGGGGGCATGAGCTTTGACTCTGACGTTCGCAGCCTCCGCTACGCCTCGCTCTACGGCCCCGCTCAGCCCATGGCCTTGCCGGGTTCGGTCAGCAAGAAGGAGCCCAATCCCAATCATCTGGAGCAGTGGCTCCCGCCGGACTCGGCCTTTCTGGACGATTGGCTGGCGCGCAGCGGCGAACTCGTCGAAAAATACCACCCCGACTTCTTCTACTTCGACTGGTGGATCGGCCAGCCCGCCTTCCGCCCCTATCTGAAGAGGTTTGCAGCGTATTACTACGATCAGGCCGCGCGCCGCGGCCAACCCGTCGTGCTCACCTACAAGGAGCAGGCCATGCCCGCCCATACGGCCGTGTTGGATATTGAGCGAGGCAAGATGCAGACCACCCGGCTGCTGCCCTGGGAGACGGATACTTCGGTGAGCATTCACTCCTGGGGATACGCCACCAACGATGAATATCGCGATGCCGGCTCCCTGATCGACGAACTCGTTGATGTCGTCAGCAAGAACGGCAATCTGTTGCTCAACGTAGGCCCGCGCGCCGACGGAACAATTCCGGAGCCGGTGCAAAAGGTTTTGCTGCAGATCGGCGCGTGGCTGCGCCTGAACGGTGAGGCGATCTACGGCACCCGTCCCTGGTTCGTCTTCGGAGAGGGTCCGCATCTGGACGCCTCCTCGGCAATGAACACGGACCGCCAACAGTTCACCGCCGCCGACATTCGTTACACCACGCGCTCCGGCAGCCTCTACGCCATCGCCCTGGGCTGGCCGGCCAACGGAGAGCTGCGCCTACAATCGCTCTTTCGCGGGACGCCCTATCTGCCCGGCCCCGTCGCCAGCGTCGCCTTGCTCGGTGCGGCAGCCCATCTGGTCTGGAAGCAAGAGAGCGATGGCCTGCACATCGAGCTGCCGCAGGTGAGGCCGCGGGAGCCGGCGTACGTTTTTCGCATCCGCTCCAGGACAGCCAAGCGGAGCGCAAGCGTCCAGGCAGGCAACGGTGCATCGTAAGTCCGGCACGCCGTCTGGCGACCCATGCAAGGCTCGGCGAAATCATTGGGCGCCCTCGAAGTGGCGAAAATTCCGATTTATGGAATAGACGGATGGTTCACGAAGGAGACGAAGATGAGGATTGCCCGATGGGCAGCGATCGCAGGACTGGCAACGGCGCTTGCCTGCGCACAGGCGCAGACGGGGAGCGGATTCATCTTTCCGCCGCTCTCCAGCGGCCATGCGCTCCCTGGTACGCAGCCCGATAACCACGCCTCCACGGTGGTTGAGTTGAAAGACGGCGACGTGATGGCGGCCTGGTTCGGTGGAACCAAAGAGGGCGCGCCGGACGTAGCCATCTACGGCGCACGGTTGCACCAGGGCGTCTGGTCCCGGCCCGTTGAACTGGCCCGTGCCTCTGGTGTTGCCTGCTGGAACCCTGTGCTCTTCCACACCCGCGACGGCCGCCTCTGGCTGTACTACAAGTACGGGACTCACCCCAGCACCTGGAAGGGCGCTCGGAAGTGGAGCAGCGACGACGGCCGCACCTGGAGCGCAGCGGAGGATCTGCCCAACGGCATCCTCGGTCCCATCAAAGACAAGCCTCTGGTGCTACGCGACGGAACCATCGTCAGCGGTTCGTCAGTGGAGAACGGCAAGTGGACGGCGTGGATCGAGCGCTCCACCGACGATGGCGCCACTTGGACCAGCTTTGGCCCCATCACGGTTCCGGACAGTCTGGACATCCCCAACGCCGCTGCGCGCGCCGCTCTGGTAGCGGCAACCGCAGCCCGGAACGCTCCATCCTCCTCCTCTGAACCCGACGACGCGGGGCCGCACACCAAGCTCTATCCGCCGGCCAAGACCACCATCGGCATTATTCAGCCGACGGTCGTCTCGCTTGGAGGCCGGCATCTGCGCTTTTACGCTCGCAGCCACACGCGAGCCGCGCGTATCGCCGTGGCGGACTCCATGGACGATGGCATCACCTGGACGCAGGCGCGCTTTATTGACCTGCCCAACCCGAACTCCGGCATCGACGCGGTTCGCCTGCGCGATGGCCGCATCGTTCTGGCCTTCAACAACAGCTACGATGCACGCACGCCGCTGAATCTGGCGGTCAGCCGGGATGGCGAGCACTTTACCGTTGTCAAGACGCTTGAAGATGGCCCCGGCCAGTACTCCTATCCGGCCATCGTTCAGGCGGCCAACGGCGATCTGTTGATCACCTACTCCTGGCGTCGCCAGACCATCAAGTTCGTCCGCCTACCGCTGCGCGGCCTTCCCTGAAGCGGTCCCTGCCGGAGCGTTCTGCCTGCTCGCGGCGGCAATTGCGTCCTTCGCCCACGAGCCGTACACGAACTGAGCCTTCTGCTTCTCCCATTCTGCGAGGGGCAGCACGTTGAGCTGCTCGGGCGTTAGCCTGGGCACGCCGACATTGATGGTCAGCAGGCCGGCATCGCGGTCCTGGCGCATGGCGCTCTTGTTCAGGTACACATGGTTCTCCGCGGCCCATGCCCCGATGCGGATCGTCGGCAAGCCGGGAATGCTCTTCGCGCTCCAGTTGGCGAAGCGAAGGTTGGCTGCCAGCCACTCGGCGGCGCGCGGTGTCACCCAGGCCGGGCGATGGCTCGCTCCGGGATCGAAGTAGGTGGTGAAGACGTTCCTGGCAGAGCCATTCAGCGCGATCACCCGTTTGCGCAGATCGGCAAAGAACTCCGGGCCGTGCTGGGGGATGGCGACGACCGTATCGCTGGTTCCATTCCAGATGATCGTCGGTCCGCGCCGCGCCTGCAGCGTGAAGAGGACCGCGGGCCGGTCGCCCAGAAAGGACAGGGCGCGATACGGGCCGCTCTGGCACATTACCATATGGCTCGAATCCCAGTAGCCCCCGGGGCCGTCCAGGTCGCCGCCGCCGGTGAGAAAGACGGCATGAATCCTGGGATCCACCGCTCCGGCCAGCGAGACCACAAAAGAGCCCATGGAAAATCCAAGTGCGGCGATGCGATGCGGATCCACGTCGGGACGGCTGTCAAGATAAGAGACAGCCTGCATCACGTCCATCACCATGGCGCCACCCATGCGCTGGGGTACGCCGGGGACGTTGATCACCCGGTCATGCTCCCCGGTTCCATCGCGGTGCTCGTCGTTGCGCTCGCCTTCGCCGATCGGATCGTAGGTGAGCACCACGGCCCCGGCTCGGGCGTACATCACCCCCGTGTACCAGGAGTACCAGCTTGTTTTGTCGGCTCCATGCCCGTTGACCACCACCATGCCCGGTAGCCTGTCCGCCGCGCCTGCCGGATGGTAGACGATCGCCGGTACGCGCAGACCGTACTCTGTCACGTAGGTAACGCGGTCGGCCACCACCCCGGGCGCCGGAGAAAAGCTGCCATAGCTCTGCGTGTCCAGGAAGGGCAAATGTTGGGTAAGAAAGAGCGCCGCGCGGATCTGTGACCGCCATGTTTCTACCTGACGCCGGGAGACCTTCGCCAGGGCAGGGAAGGCTGCCAGCATAAGCGCGGCCGTCATCAGCAGAGCACGAGATCGTGCCCAAGGCCGCCGAGATTTGTTGCTGGATAAAGGGAAGACCATCGCGCCCCGATCATATAGGATCGCCAGTCCCCGTCCAAGCCGATCTTTCCGCCTGCTCTTCTCACCGGCAAGCGCTCCCGCAACGGCTCGGGGAGCCAGGCGGGAAAATGAAGCCGGTCAAACGCACCACTCTCAGGACAGGACTGGCGGCCACCTCAGCAGATGGAGAGTCCTGCGCCCAGCTTGTCGAAGGCTGCAGCAGGCTCGCTGGTGCGGAGGCTTGTATCTGCCGGGAAGGCGCCTGACGTCCAACGTTGAAGAGCCGCTACCGAGGGTCAGATTCCGCCATTCGGACTTTAGTTCATGTCGTATGGAGGCAAAACAGGAAGTAAATGTATACTCTCGAAAATAAAGGAACCCATCCTCGCATGATTTCTGAATCCGTCACGCAAGATCAATGCTCGGTTCTGGAAGGTTCGCGGTTACCGCGGCAGATCCGGCTGCTGGCGGACGATCTTACCGGGGCATGCGACGCTGGGGTGGCATTTCTGCGCAGTGGGAGGGGAGTGCGGGTGTGGCAGCAGGGGCAAGCGCTCTTCGAGACTCCCGAGGAGGTACAGGCCGTGGTCACCGGATCACGCCATCTGGAACCGGATCAGGCGGCCGAGGAGGTCCGGCGCGCGGCTGCTGCGCTGCGCAAAAGCAGCGGGGCACTGTTCTTCAAAAAGATCGACTCCACGCTGCGCGGACCGTTGGCAACGGAGCTGCTTGCCGCCCAGCAGGCCATGCGCAGCCGAGCCATTCTGCTGGCCCCGGCCTTTCCCTCCGAAGGACGGAGCGTTCAAGGCGGCATCCTTCAGGTTCAAGACGCCGGCGGAAGCTTTCAACGGATCTCCATCCGCGAATGTTTCCCAGAGGATCTGCGCCGGCAGATGGCGCTGATTGCGCGCCCCGAAGAGATAGCGCCGGCGCTCGGCTCCGGCAAGACGATTCTGGTCTGTGACAGCGCCACGCAGCAAGACATGGAGGCGCTCGCCGGCGCTGCTCTGGCGGCAGGAGGGATGCTGTATGCGGGGTCCAGCGGGCTGGCTCGGGCTTTGGCCGCCCTGTGCGGTGCGCCCGTCTCCCTGGAAGAGTTACCCTCTGCCGGGCGCACGCTGGTCATCTGCGGAACCATGCATCCGGTCACCGAGCTGCAGCTCCGGCAGATAGAGTTTGGGCGTCTGCCCGATGCCACGCTGCTGCGCATCCGCTGCGGGCCCGGAGACGAGGAGAGAATCCGCGCTGCATCTTCCAGCGCCGATCCGCACGCCTGGGTGCTGACCGGCGGTGAGACAGCACTGCTGGCTTTGCGCGCGCTGGGGGTCGAGTCGTTGCTGCTGCACGGCGAGTTTGCGCCCGGCATTCCCTGGGCGGTGGCGCAGGGCGGATTGGCGGACGGCAGGATTGTCGTCACCAAATCGGGCGGTCTCGGAGCTGCTTCGGCCCTGAATCAGCTACTCCAGCGCGTATCGGGACGGGCAGAATCATGAAGCCTCACATTGCGATCAGTATCGGAGACCCGGCCGGCGTTGGCGCCGAGGTTGCGCTCAAGGCTCTGACCGACCCGGAACTGGCCCAGCTCGCCCGATGGTCTCTCATCGCTGACCACGCGGCCCTCAACGCCGCCGGCCGTATCGCGGATATTGACCCTGCCGGCTTGCCTTGCACGATTGTCGCCACCGGCGATCTGGCCGAGGATCATCCCATTGCGTTTGGCCAACTGCGCGCAGAATATGGCCTGGCGGCCATAGGCTACGTCCGCCGCGCTGTAGCCATGTGCATGAGCGGTGAAGCGCATGCGATGGTGACAGCGCCTCTCAACAAGGAAGCGGTTACGCTCTCCGGGCGGGCCTTTACCGGCCATACGGAGTACATTGCAGATCTGACCGGAGCCACCGAGTCGCGGATGCTGCTGGTCTCCGAGAAGCTTTCCACCGTGCATGTCAGCACGCATATCCCGCTGGAGCAGGCCTGCCGGCTGGAGACTTCGCGCATTCTCCGCACTCTGGAGCTTGGCCATGAGGCTCTCACACTGATGTTGCAGAGGCCGCCGCGCATCGGCGTTTGCGGGCTGAACCCTCATGCGGGAGAGCACGGCCTGTTTGGCGCGCAGGACCATGAGATCATCGCTCCAGCCATCGCGCAGGCGCGGTCCCTGGGGATGGAGTGCTCCGGCCCCTGGCCTCCGGACACCATCTTTGTGCGCGGCCTGCGCGGAGAGTTCGATCTGATCGTGGCCATGTACCACGACCAGGGACACATTCCCATGAAGCTGATCGACTTTGCGGACACGGTGAATGTCTCGCTGGGAACGCCTATCCTGCGCACCTCCGTGGATCACGGCACCGCCTTCGACATCGCCGGACGCAACCTAGCGGATGCCACCAATATGAAGGCCGCCATGCGTCTGGCTGCGCGCATGGCCGGCGGCAAGCTGGCCACGGCTGCGCGATCGACCGCGGCCTCGGCCACGGCTGGAGGCGTTCGCTAAATGCATCCGGTGGATGTCTTCCTTATCGCCGCCTATCTGGCTACGCTGGTCGGCATCAGCCTGCGCTTCTACCGGCGGCAGAGGACCACGGATGCCTACTTCATCGCCGGCCGTTCGGTGCCGGGATGGGCGGCGGGGCTGTCGCTGCTGGCCACCACCATCACCAGCGTCACCTTCATCGCCTATCCTGGCGCGGCCTACGCCGGTGACTGGTCTTTACTCTCCCCGGGCATCTTCTTTCTGCTGGTTATTCTTGCCGTCGGACCGATCGTCGTTCCATTCCTCCGTCACTCGGTCGTGATGTCGGTCTACGAGTACTTCGGCCGGCGCTTCGGCCGCCTGGTGCGCATGTACGCCGCCTTGACCGTCGCTTTGGGCAGCTTCGTCAAGATGGGGTTCGTCTTTTATCTTCTGGCGCTCTCAGCGGCCAGTTGCACTGGCTGGTCCATGGGCCGGCTGATCGCCGTTTTGGGGGCGATCACCGTCTTTTACACCCTGGTGGGCGGCTTCTCCGCGGTGATCTGGACCGATGTGGTGCAGGGCTTCCTCTTGTGGGCCGGGATGGCGGTGACGCTTGTGATCCTGCTGTTTTTCTCCGGCGCCAGGCCCACAGCGATGTTCCACCTACTCTCGGCCAGCCACAAGATGAGCCTCGGCTCCATGCACTTTGATCTCTCCCAGCCAACATTCTGGACCCTGGCCATCTATGGCGTCTTCTTCTACCTGCAGCGCTACACCGCTGATCAGAGCGTCGTGCAGCGCTATCTTGCAGCCAGATCCGATCGCGGCGCCCTGCGCGGGATGGCCCTGGGAGCGTCCCTCTGTCTGCCGGTCTGGACCGCCTTCATGTTCATCGGTTCGCTGTTGTGGGCGATCTATCGTCTTACCGGGCAGAAGTTGCCGGCAGGAGTGATGCATGTCGATCAGGTCTTTCCGCTTTACATGGTCTCGCATATGCCCTCCTGGGTGAGCGGCGCCTTTCTGGCCGCGCTGTTTGGCGCCGCCATGTCCATGGTGGCGTCGGATCTCAACTGCGTCGGCCTCATTCTGGTGCAGGATTTTCACTCCCAGTTCTATCCGCGCTGCACGGATGCGCAAAAGCTTCGCTTTGGCAAGCTGGTGATCGCGCTGTGCGGTTTGCTGGCCATCTCCGTCGCGCTCGGTCTTACCCATACTCGCGGCTCGGCTCTGGCGCTCTATTACGCAGCCACGGCGATCCTCGCCGGCGGGCTGGCCGGGCTCTTTCTGCTGGCGTTTCTCTTTCGGCGCGCCAGCCGTGCGGCGGCTCTCATCGGCATCCTCTCTAACCTGCTCTTCACCACCTACGCCGTCCTCACCCTCGACGGAGGGAAGATCGTCAACCTCCACGGCTTCAACTACCCGTGGAGCGAGTACACCATCGGCGCCTGCGGCAACGTCTTGTTTCTGGCCGCAGGGCTGTTCGGTACGGTTCTCTTTCCGTCCCGATCCGACTCCGCCCTCCGCTACACGCTCTGGGATTGGCTCGCCCAGCGCAAGCAGAGACCGCTCTTACCCTTTCAACCAGGAGATCCATCATGAATCGTTTGCAGCAGGCTGTCCAGAACAACGGTGGTAGAACGCTCTTCGGCGCCGCTCTTTATTTTTACGATCCCATTTTTTTGGAGATGGCTGCCGAACTTGGCTATCAGGCCATCTGGATCGAGATGGAGCACGGCCACATCTCCTTTGCGGAGGCGGCCGACCTCTGCCGCATGGCTGCCGGCTCCGCTATGTTGACGATGATCCGAATCCCGGATACGCAGCGGGCCAACGTGCTCAAGGCTGCCGAGTGCGGCCCGGACATCCTGGATGTGCCCATGATCGAGCGGCCCGAGCAGATCCACGAACTGCTCAAGTTCGCCCGCTTTGCCCCGGAGGGCGCCCGCGGCATCTTCTCCGTCTCTCGGGCCTACCGTTACGGGGTGCCCAGCGATATGATCGCCACGCAGAAGAAGATCAATGAGGATCTATGCCTCATGGCTCAGATCGAAACCGGCAGCGGCCTGGAGCGCGTGGAGGAGCTGGCTGCCATCCCCGGAGCAGACCTTTTCATCGGTCCAGCCGATCTGGCCGCCAGCCTTGGGCACCCTTTCCATACCAGCCATCCGGAGGTGAAGGCGGCGGCGGAGAGGATCGTGCGCGCCGGCAGAGCCAACAACAAGAGCATCGCCACTGCCTGCGCGCCCGCCGACTATCCCTTCTGGATCAAGTTAGGCATCGACCTGCTCTTCTGTTCCAATGACATCGCCTGCCTGAGGCAGGCAGCCGGTGACAACCTGAACAAGGCCCGGGAGTTGCTTGCCCGCA
>JAKAQS010000132.1 GCA_021819585.1 Acidobacteriota bacterium | reverse complement strand
GTTTCTGGAGGTGGCGACAACGCTGGGCGCCGTTCTGGGGGCCTATTTGGCGGCCAAGATCTCCGGCCACTGGATCGCCATCATCTTTGGGGTGGTCCTTCTCTACTCGGCCATCTCTTCCTTTCGCAGCAACGTTGATCATCTGGTGCCGATTCAACCGGGCACGTTGGCGAGCAAGCTGGAACTGACGGGAAGGTACACCACGGCCGATGGAACCCATGCTTATTCAGCCGAGCGTGTGCCGCTCGGGTTCGGGATCATGTTTGGCGCCGGTACTCTCTCCGGGCTACTCGGCATCGGTTCAGGGGCTGTGAAGGTGCTGGCCATGGATCAGGTGATGAGGCTGCCCTTCAAGGTTTCAACCACCACCAGCAACTTCATGATCGGAGTTACAGCCGCTGCCAGCGCGGGCATCTATCTCTCGCGCGGATATATCGATCCGACGATTGCTTTATCCGTGATGTTGGGCGTCTTGTGCGGATCTCTGCTCGGCACAAGAGTTCTGGTGAAAGCCAGGGTCTCCATGTTGAAGCAGATCTTCGCTGTGGTCGTAGTAGTGCTTGGCTTCGAGATGATCTATAGCGGGATTACGGGGAGGATCTAATGCGCAGACCGAGCGATCATGAACTGGAACTCTCCGTGGCGGGGATGCTCCGCTTCGGCGTGACGGCCGCGGCCGTTGTGTCCATTTTTGGTGGCTTGCTCTACCTTCGCCAGCCTCACGCTTCCATCTCTCGGTTCCAGAAGTTCAACGCAGGTGGTCCGGGGTTGAGGACCATCTCCGGCATATGGCAGGGCACGGTGCATCTGGATCCAAGATCCATGATTCAGTTTGGACTTGTGCTTCTTATCGCGACACCCGTGGCGCGAGTCGTATTCTGCGTAATCGGCTTCGCCAGACAAAAAGACCGCTTGTATGTGCTGGTCAGCTCGATTGTTCTGCTGGTCCTGCTCTATAGTTTGAGCCACGGCTTCCAATAGCTCCTATTTGCGGATAGCCGCAGGCCGGGTCTGGACGCTGAAGAGTCCGGCTCAAGGGAACGCTGCGGCAGATCAGCTTCCGAGCAGGTCTGCCTTGAACCTGCCTTGGGTCCGGGTGGCGACTTTGGACCAAAGGATGTTGCGCGTCAGGAGTGGATTGACAGTAGAGTCCGATGGAGAACTTTCGCATCAAGGTCTTTCGCGTGGTGGCCCGGCATCTGAACTTCACTCGGGCAGCCGAAGAACTTCTTCTTACGCAGCCGGCGATCACCCAGCAGATCAAGGCTCTGGAGGAAGAGTTTGGCGTTCCGCTATTTGACCGGAGTGGTGGACGGGTGGTGCTGACTCCAGCCGGCGAGGCGCTGATTCCTTTTGCCGAGCAGATGAACTCCATCTCAACGGCAGCCTTTGAATCGGTGACCAGCGCAGCCGGACGCAATGACGGAAACCTGGCGCTGGGAGCCTCGCAGACCATAGGCCAGTATCTCTTGCCCCGGTTTGTGGCTCTCTTTTTGCGGGAGTATCCACGGGTCAACGTCACCGCCATCAGCGGAAATACCGATGAGATGCTGGAAGCCGTGGTGGAGCATCGAATTCAGATCGCCCTGATTGAAGGGCCTGGGATGAGGAAGGATCTGCATACCGAGCCCTTTATGGAAGACGAGATGGTGCTGGTGGTTCCTGCCGATCATCCGTGGGCTGGCCGGCAGATTGAAGCTGCCGATCTGGAGAGCGCCCCTTTGCTGATGCGAGAGGTTGGGTCTGGATCCCGTCGCGTCGTAGAGAATGCGCTGGCCAAAATCGGGCTCAAGAAGAAGAGCCTGAGGGTGGTGATGGACCTTGACTCGACGGAGGGATTGCTGAGTGCGGTTGAGGCCGGCTTGGGGTTCACCTTCGTCTCGCGCTGGGCGATGCGCAACCAGATGGCTCTGCACACCCTGAACATCGCGCAGGTGAAGGGGCTGAAGCTGCTGCGAAAGTTCTCTCTTGCGTACCCCGCCGGGCCCGAGCCACGAGGGAATACGGGCGCCTTCCGCCGCTTCATCCTGGGTTACTCGAAGCAGATTCCGTCCTGAGACTTGCCTGGCGGCCTCAAACGGAAAACATCAACAAGGCGAGCTTCGCTGGGCGCTTCGTTTCCCTCCCTGCCTGTGATACAGTCAAAACGTTGCCTGGTGCTTGAGCGGAGAGATGGCCGAGTGGCTTAAGGCGCACGCTTGGAAAGCGTGTATACCGCAAGGTATCCAGGGTTCGAATCCCTGTCTCTCCGCCATAATTTCAAGTAAGCTCTTCAACATGAATGAGCTGTGGATTTTTCATTCGGTTGCATTTGTCGGTCCTCCGCCAAAACCTGTGTACATTTCGCAAATCTTACTCTGCTTTCATCCTTTGAGCCATACGGATCCGACAACAAGGGATTTGATCGTTAGAAATTGTGCGTAAAGCAAATACTTCGCATGGGTTTGCGAGAAGCAAACTTGTCCCGAGCTTAGTTGAAAGTGGCGGACAGCAGTAGGATGGATGTCACTGCGCAGAGGCCTTGGCGAAAGCAAGATGCACAGGGTTGAGGATGGCTTCCAAAGTCCACAGATCGCGGTAGCCGACGATCTTGTTGAAATGCTTTTCGCTGCGGAGGACAGCCGAAGCCATCCTGAGCAGAACCATCTCGCCGCTTTGCCGGTGAGTCACGCGACAGAGCGGGGCGCCGAAGAAAGTAGGACCTACCGGGCGGGGCGGATCCCGCTGCTCATGGTGATGGGATTCATTCCATCCCGAGCGCCGTAGAGGCCCGGAGCCATGCATGCTGTGAGTGCATGGCGTAACAGCGGAAAGCATCGATCCCCTGGGGTCAGCAGCAAGAGTTGCATCACTGACCCCCAAAAGGGGGCAGCCAACCACTGCTGATCCAGAACTTGCGCGATCTCATTGCTTTCATGAGCCCTTTGGCGCCATGAAGCCTGTGGCCCCTGCTCCTTCCGTGTTTGCCTGAGGGATAGGGGGTCTTTACCAGAAATATGTGGTGACTACCTTAGGCGGTCCGTAATCGCCATGAATCATCTCGGTTTCGAGAATGATCTCCATATTGCGCTGGTCCCAGTTGCGCGGCGCATGATCGGCGAATTCCTTGAAATAGCTTGACGTCGTCACGAAGTCGCTCGCTGCGATGGTGCCGTTGGCCCCGATACCGGCGATGACTACCGTTGCCTGATCCGTCAGCGGACTGCGAAAACGCGCCACGACTCCATACTCTTTTTGGATGGAGTTATAAGGTACGTTGAAATCCACAACCCAGCGCGGCTGCAAACCATTCTGCGCGTCGACGATGGCATTGGTGTTGGGTCTTAAACCTTGAACGATTCGAAATCGCACGGATTCGAGCGATTTCATCGTCCACTGATTCGAACCGCCTCCAACGAATATAGCCGGGTATTGACGAAGATCAGCTAGGGTTGCCGATCCCGAATTCAGAACCGTCGCCTGTTTGCCGTGCCGGGCCATGATCTGCAAGATTCGATTGAACGCTTTTACGTCCGCGAGCGCCAGATGGTCGCTGCTAAAGCTCCCCGTTTGCACTCCTGCTGATTCCGCTGGGATAGCGCCTTCGCCGTGCGGCGTTAAATCGCCAAGGACGAAGACGGGAGTGTCGGACGAGTGCAGAAAAGGATCCCAAAAACGATCCAGTACAGCCTGCCGGCGCACTCCGTAAGAGAAATAGATCGCACCCATTCCTCCAATCACCAGCAAGGCGGCAGCCAAGCCGGCTGCTAGGCGAGAGCGCAGAAAGCGGCGGGATGGCGGTACATCCGGATTGGCCGTTATGGGTTGAGCAGGTTCCTGCTCTGGGATCGTGATTCCCCTGCTCCGCGGCTGAGAGAACTCGGGAATATAGGCCCCTGGGGGCATCTTGATGTGAAGGTCGTCTTCGTGACCATCTTCCATGTAATACTGCGCCAGCCGCTTCCGGATCTCCCCTGCCGCAACACGCACAATCGGATCGGTTGCCACATCGTAGTCGGCGGGACGATCGAACACTTCGATCCCCAGCAGCCGTTCCTTCAATTGGTCGCCATGGCCGAGCAGCGTCTGTTCGACGACGTAGGTCAGGAAGCGCGTATATCGCTTGCTGTTTCTGAAAGCCTGGCTGGCAAGAATTCTTTTCATTTGAGCCAAAATGGCTTCTGAGTCGGTCACCGGAGAATCGGTCACGGGGCCTTCGCTTGTTTCGGGTGCTTTGCTACGGGTCATTGTTGCGCCTCTTTACGAATTCCCCGCTCGAAAACGGCATTGGGACAAGAGCATTTCAGATGAGGCCGGGTCGTCCGGATTGCATCCTAGGCTGTGATCTTCGGCATGCACTACTTTAGCCTGCCACGAAGAACCTGATTCAACCGATTTGGAGATGCGTTCTGGTATCCAACTTGTACCTCCAAACCGCAGCCATGGATGATGTCCGCCCGCCCCATATGAGCCGGCCCCGCTCATTCTTCTCAGGATTCGGCGTCGCGCCCAGGCCTTCCGTCGACCTGGTTGTGTTTGGTCACAGTGGGCGCCTTGCCAAAGTCGAGCTTGCCGGAACCCAATCATCATACACGCTCTCGGAGTTTCGTTCGTAACCCTGTTCCCTCAAAAGTGGCTCCTTGTCCTGGTTGCGTCTTCCGATGAAATTCCGGCGCCTGAATCAGTCGAAAGCACGGTAAGATACCTCCGGACCGCACGCTCTCAACCATAGCTGTAAAGTATAGTAAATAATGTCTTTAACAGCAAATTTGAGAGCCCTCCCAGAGCTTTTACTGTTTCATACTTGCGCGCCGTCCAAGTTGCGCCGAAAGCTCGACTCAAGTTTGCCCAGTGGGTATTTGCAGGCGAGAGGTTCTGACAGAACGTCAGGCATTCTCCACTGAGCAAAGGCTCGGAAGAATGTGTCTCTGGCCCGGGTTCCAGCGCCGTGGTGTACGGGGCCCGATGGCAGATCAATCGATGAGCCGGGTAAGTCCGTTCGAAGGCCAAAAGGAGGGCCAGTCGATGTATCCAATCGTGCAAGTATTGAGGAAAGTCCTACCCCTGGTCGTGCTAGTGGGAGCAGCTTCTCTGTGCAAAGCACAGTACAGCGCCGCTGTGCAGGGGACGATTACAGATCCCCGCGGGGCGGTTGTGCCCAATGTCAATGTGACGCTGCACAGTCGCAGCACCGGTGTGGATGTGAAACAGATCAGCAACGCGAGTGGGTTTTACCGGTTCGACGCCGTTGCACCTGGCGATTACACGGTGATCGCCGAGGCGCCTGGCTTCAAGAGGGAGCTGCTTGCGGTATCCGTCACGCCCAGTGAAAGGCGCGGCGCAAACATCACCCTTCAGGTGGGTGCAGCCTCTGTCAACGTGACGGTGACGACAGTCGCGCCCGCGCTGAATCCCGAAGAGACTCGCATCCAGACCACGCTGGCCTCCAGCGAAGTGACAAAGCTGCCGCTGGCAGGGAAAGATGTTCAGCAGCTTCTGGCCCTCACGCCCGGCGTGGTCGGCTTTGAACCAACCAATCCCGCCGGCGGATACGCCTCCACCCTATTCGCCGCCAACTGGACGCCTCCCTTCCACGGCAATGGTCAAGGCACCAACAGCAACCTATACCTGTTGGACGACCTTCCGGTAAATGATGACATTAACCAGGGCGGGGCGATCATGATGCCCAATGCGGACATGATCGATCAGGTAACGATGCAGACGCAGACCTACTCGGTGGAAAACGGTTCGGCGGCATCCATTGAGACTGCATTCACCACCAAGTCTGGAGGCAACAAGTTCCACGGCGATTTGGACTACACCTACGCAGGTTCGCACATCGGCGCCGCCTACCAGGTTTTGAACACGGTGACTGCGGCAAGCGGAGGCGCTCCTGCTTACGGCTCGCCTTATAAGACCCCACTAGGCGACTTTCATCAGAACGAACTGCTGGGATCCATCGGCGGGCCGATCTTCAAAGACAAGACGTTCTTCTTCTTCTCGTTTCAGAAGCAAAACGATGGGATCGGCGCCCCTTCCGCTAATGCATCCGACGACTGGGATCCGGCATTCGTCCAGTGGGGCGAGCAGACGTTTCCCAACTCGGGCGTAGCCAAAGGAATGACCCTGGCGCCGAACTCGGCTGACGTCGAAGGTCCGAACTATACCGTTTACACCGTTGCCGATCTGCTGGGATCGAAGGCCTGCTCAGGCCCGAACTTCACTTACACCAGCACATTACCAACCTTTACCAACGGCGCCGTCACCGGACCCAATTTCGGACAGGTTCAAGGTGGAGAGACGTACAGCATCCCGTGCAGCTTGCCTATGTACGACCACGGCCTGCAGTTCAACCAATCGCAGCCCTTCGACGGATTGCAGCTTGCGGGCCGCCTCGATCAGGTCTTTCGTGGCGGCAGCGACCGTATCTACGCATTCTACGAGCGCATCCATCAGACGCTGGGCGATCTGACGGAGCGGCCGGCGCTTGGGGCTACCACCCCCAGTACCAATGATGATGCATCTCTGAACTGGGTTCATGTTTTCACGCCGCACCTGCTCAACGAGATCCACGGCGGGTACATCCGTGTGCATGAAGGACTCATCCTTACCGATCCTGCGATTGCGGGCTCGATCCCTTACAGCGAACTCGGGCTCGACACGACGGATCACTATCAGTTCTTCTTTCTCTTCGGCCAACAGGCGTTTGGGCCCGACAACGAACTTGAGCATACCTACAACCTTCGCGACACGCTCAATTACACCTGGCGTAATCATGTCATCCGCGGCGGCTATCAGTTCTCCCGCGAGGATTATCTTGAGAACGAGCAGGTCTATGCTCGTACTGGCTTCGGCTTCAATTTTTATAATGCCTTCCAGTTGATGGCCGACGAAGCGAACTACACCTCGTATCTCTGGTCAATCAGCGGCGTCACTGGGCAGTACTCGCCGCAGATTTACGGCGCTACTTCCATCTTCAACAGCGGCTGGGTTGACGATAACTGGAGGGTTCGGCCCAATCTGACCATCACCGCCGGACTTCGCTACGACGACTTCGGCAACCCGAGGCGCTACTCCAGCTCCAGCCCCTTCGCGCCAGTCTATCCCGGCGCCGGTTCCACCTTCCAGGAACAGGTGTGGGACTCCTCCGTAAGAATCTCATCCAACGCCCTTTCTCAGTCTCAGAACAACCAGTGGCAGCCCCGCGTAGGCTTCGCCTACTCGCCGTTGAAGAGCCAGCAGATCAGCATTCACGGCGGCATCGGCCTCTACGAGAATGCGCTCACTCCGGCCGAGATTGCCAACAACCTACCGACGCAACCACCCTCGCGCATTAGTCTGACCCTTGATACCCCGCTGGACTTCGGTGATTTTACGACCACTACGGCCCCTTGGGGACACACCTACGACCAACAGCTTCCATTCCCCGTCTACGGCCTGGACCCTCATGGCAATGTCTATTCCAATGCTGCTCAGACCTCTGTTTACTCTGTCAACCTGAACGCTTTCTCGCCTACCATCAAGCCGGAGAAGTTCCTCCTGTACTCCCTTGGCGTCGAGAAGCAGCTTCCTTATAACATGGTCGCTGGAATCTCCTGGACCGGGAGCCACGGCTACGACATCATCATGGGATCTGCGGCCACTGGCGCCAACTCGGTCAGCAACTCCGACTGGAACCTGACGCCGAGCACCACGGGTACGCTTTCGAAGGTGCGTCCCTCATCCGAATGGGCAGACATCCAGTTGGCGATCAACACCAACAACACAAGCAACTTCAACGCCATGGTTCTGACGCTCACGCAGCGGTACAAAGGCCTAAGTTACCAGGCGAACTACAACTTGGAGCGGTCGCTGCAATGGTCGCCGACTTTCACAGACTCCACAGCCGGCAGCATCGCATTCTGGCCGGGTATCTATCAATCGCATACCTACTACGGCCCCACCGACCTGGATGTCGCTCAGTCCTTCTCTCTTGGCGGGGACTATGCGGTTCCCAAACTTTCAGCCAAAAACCTCGTCGTCAACGAATTGATCTCCGGCTGGCGCATCAGCGGCATCGCGGTGGCCCAGACCGGGACCGCCTTCAGCGTCGGCAATACCAAGGGCCCCTCCTATGCTTTCGACGATAGCTGGGCTATCGATGGCAGCTCCGGCGGCACTCCGGCATTTCCCACCTATCAAACCGGGTTGCCACGGAAGGGATTTTCTCCAACTGCCGTTTCAACCAAAGGTGTTTTCACCGCGGCTGATTTCACTGACCCGGTGGGCGCCGGAAGCCGTCCCGTACTCAGCCAGCAGGGCGCCAACACCTTCCGCAATCCAGGCTACTTCAACGTCAATGCGGAGGTGGCCAAGCAAATCATGCTGCCGGCTATCTTAGGCGAAGCCTCCACTCTGACCCTGCGCTGCGACCTCATTAACGCGTTCAACCACACCAACTGGGGCCCGATTACCAACGACATCGGTTCGGGAACCAACTTCGGCTTCTCAACCTCGGCTTACAACAAGCGCTATTTGCAGTTGGGAGCGCGCTTTGAGTTCTAAGAGTATGTTGAAAAACACAGTATGGTCCAAAAGGCTCCCCAAGCCTTTGCATACGTCGGTATGCCGTTACACAACTTGCAGTGCCTCGCTCGTTGCCTCGGCGCATCTTTAACAAACCTCCAACCGTCTGTGGTGAAAGAGACGCAGGCGAGAAAGCCACCCCTGAGGGACTGAAGGCATCTCGATTTTCCCAGCATTGCGGTACGGCGAAGGCCGTCCTATTCAAAGCCCGAAGTTCCACACAGGTATGCAGATCCTTGGGCACGCGATACTTGAAGCAGTCAGTTTCAGATTACGGCTTTCGACCCAGGCCACGAACCGCGGTGGCCACCGCCGAACCGGAGAGCCACGTTCTTCGATTTCGGCCACACCACCGCGGTTCGTATCAAACGCACCATCCTGCGAAAAACGATGTTTTCTGAGGGCTATCCGGAACCAGTCTTCTGGCCGGAACCACTTCTTGGAGCATCGGACATGGAGGACTGCGTCTACGTGAATTGTTTTGAGGAGAATCATTAGTGCCATCGCGCAGGAACTTTCTCGGTGCGTTGTCGACGAGCCTTCTTGGCGCCGGGTATCTTCGTGGGATCGACGGCAAGATGCAAGCGCAGGAGGACGGCGGGCCTCTGTCTCTTACTCCCGTCAAGAACGCTTTTCGCCCTCTTGAGGAGGTTACCGTCGCTGGAAGCGGGAGCGGCCATCTTCTTGTACTTGACGGCCAAGGCCGTTGCTATGTCGACCGGCGCGTGACGCTCCCGGATAGCTTCCTTTCCGGAGGCGCGCTAGGCACTCATGCCGTGCTGCTGTTCGACGAGACCGGCAACCTTAAGGGCAGGTCGAGTTTCTTGCTCGATGCAACGACCTCAATCCACGAGCCGACCGGCGAGTTCGATTACCTGCTTCAGACACTCTACTGGACCATGGCTTCTGACGGTCCGGTTGGCGCGCGGCGTCACAACGGAAAGGTCTACACATACTGGGACAATTGGGTGCTGGACAACACCAACACCCTGAAAGGCATGCGCTACTTCTGGCCCGAGGTTCGCCAAGGATTCGAAATCTTTGCCGTGACCCAGCGCGAGGACGGCATGATCTGGGAAAACCATCTTGAGCGCACCCCTCCGGAAAATTACTGGGACTGGCGCTTCAAATACGGAGATTTCTCCCGCGCCGTCGATGGCGGATATGTTGGTCTGCGCCGCGCCCCTGTGGAAAACCACGTAGAAGCCTACTTTCTTGAAGCCTTCTATCTGGTCTGGAAGACCACAGGCGACGATGCCTGGATGCGCCGGCATCTCGATCACGCGCTGCACGCTGTTCATTACAGCACCACGGATCCCTATCGGTGGTCGTTGAAGTACGGTCTGCTCAAACGCGGGCTCACCATCGACACCTGGGACTTTCTCTGCGAGAGTGAAGCTGCGCTGTCCGGTGACGCCATGGTCATCGATCTCCACAAGACCCACTTTGGCATTTTTTATGGAGACAACACAGGCTTCATCGCAGGATGCCGCTATCTGGCCCAGATGCTCGATTGCGCCGGCCGCGCCGAAGACGCCGCTGCCATGCGCAAGCTCGCTGCTGAGATGGAGGTGCGGTTGAACCGAATTGCATGGAACGGCCGATTTTATACACACTGGGTAGCTGAGGATCCCGAGTTCAAGCCCGACCTTGGTGTCGA
>JAKAQS010000131.1 GCA_021819585.1 Acidobacteriota bacterium | reverse complement strand
CACCCGGTAAAGGTGCGGGCCGGGCGCCGCTGCGTGCATTCGCGGGAGTTTCAGGCCGAGGAGCGGCTGTTTCCGGAGTTGGATCTCGCCAGGGAGTTTCTGAAACGTCTGTAGGCTCTCAAATTGGGCACGGCGCTCCTGGGTGAGGCAGGTAGCGCGGCTTGAGCAGCCGCGGCGCGGATTCAAGGCGCGCCAGTCAGTCCCGCGGCGGCAAGCCGCTCCCGCACGACATCCAGAATCAGCTTTTGAATGCTGGCGATGGAGCCCTCGCCGCGAAAGACCACAACGCGGTCCGAGTCGCGCCGGGCGATCTTGAGGTATTGTTCGTAGACGCGCGCGTAGAACTCGTCGTTCTCGGCCTCGAATCGGCTCTCGTCGGATCCGATCTGGCGGGAGTGCCGGTCATTGCGGCTTCGGGCTCGGCGCAGCGCAGTGGCCAGGGGTGGAAGCAAAAGGATGGTCAGGTTGGGTTGGAGGTTGTTGCAAACCGCCTGATGCAGTGTGAGAACACGGTCTGAGCCCAGACGGCGCCCGGCGCCCTGGTAAGCCTCGGAGGAATCGGTATAGCGGTCGCACAGGACGACGCACCCGTCTGCGAGTCCGGGCAGAATCACCTCCCGCAGGCTCTGGGCGCGGTCGGCGAACATCAGAGCCAGCTCGGCCTCCGGCGCAATGGCGCCCAGATCGGCGTCACTGCGCGAGTCCAGCAGAATGGAGCGGATGCGGTCGCCCAGCGGCGTGCCCCCGGGCTGGCGAAGAGCGACGACGCGATATCCGTCGGCGCGCAGCGCATCTCCCAGAAGCCTGAGCTGGGTTGTTTTACCGGATCCGTCGAGACCTTCAAAGGTGATGAAGAGACCGGCGCTGGAGGGCTTGCTGGTTGCTTGGCTCACGATTGGAGTCTACTGCAAAGCCCTCCGGAAGCCGGCGAGCCGTGAGAGATGGTGACCGGGAGCATCAGTGGGATCGGATACTGGCTTGCCAGATTGCCGTCTGCCCGCTGAGCGTGGCCCGGAGGGTTCCCTGCTGGCCCTCCTGCAAGTCGGGTCCGGCAGAGGTACGGCTGTGCCGGGCGGCATCGGTCCAGGAGATCTTGGTGGGTCCGCTCCCCAGGATCTGGAAGCTGTAATGGTAGCTGGCCCCGGCGGCAAGCGTGTCGATCCCAAAGCTGGCGTCAGGGTAGTCAACCTCGATCAGGGACACAGGTTGTGCTCCGGCATTGTGGACCGTCATCGCGACATAAGGGGAGTGGCAGCCGGTGAGGGCGGCCCAGGCTGCGGTTGCAACCATGGGGAGAACCGCTGCGAGCCGAGGACGGCGCAGGGGCCTTGCAGGGCTCTCCGCTTCCAAAGGATTCCAAGGGCGCGACAAGAGGTTGAGAGTGGAGTGCCGCATCGTCTTAAGCCTAGCAGTTCCGCCACCCCGTCTCATTCAGGATCGGTCTGGCGGGGAGCCGAGGAGCTTCTCCAGAGCCGCCACGCGCTTGAGAAGCTCCGGCAGGCGAGCAAGTGCGGCCACAGTGCGCAGCCAAGTGCGGTTGTCGGTGGCGGGGTAGCCGCTGACGACGGCGCCCGGAGCGACGTCAGAGGGGATGCCGGTCTGGGCGGTGGCGATGGCTCCATCGCCAATGGTCAGGTGGCCGGCAGCGCCGACCTGGCCGGCAAGGATCACACCTTTACCCACAATGGTGGATCCACTCAGCCCGGTCTGGGCGCAAAGAAGGGTGTTCTCCCCTACGGAGGATCCGTGGCCCACCTGGACGAGGTTGTCGATCTTGACCCCGGTCGCGATGTGAGTTGTTCCCACTGAAGCGCGATCCACGCAGGCATTGGCCTGGACCTCAACGGCGTCTTCCAGAACCGCGGGTCCGGATTGCAGAATCTTGATCCAGCGGCCCTGGGAGTCTTTGGCGAAGCCAAAGCCATCGGCTCCAATGATGGCTCCGTTCTGAAGCGTAACGTCATCGCCCATCCGGCAGTTCTCTCGAACCACGCTGTGTGCGTGGGCCAGGAATCGGTTGCCCACTTGAACCCCCGGGTAAAGAACGGTGTGGGGGAGCAGGATGGCGTCATCCCCAATGCGGCAGTCCGGGCCGACGACCACGTAGGCTCCAATGTGGGCGCGGGCCCCGATGGTGGCACTTGGGGCGATGACCGCGGTGGGATGAATGCCGGGTAGGTAGGTTGGGGCCGGATGAAAGAGGCCGATCGCCTGCGACCAGGCAAGATAGGGGTTGGAGGTGCGAAGCGTGGGCGTTTTCAGGGTGGCAAAGCCCGGTTCGACGATCAGCGCTCCGGCCAGGGTGGTACGCGCCAGATGCGCATATTTGGGGTTGGCGACAAAGGAGAGATGCGCCGGACCGGCGGTCTCGATGGCGGAGACGTCCTCGATCACCACGGCAGCGGCAGCCTCTCCGGATTGGCCTTGGCCCGGGACTAACGTTGCCGCCAGGGTTTCCGCTAGCTCGCTCAGCTTCATGAATCTGATTCTACTCGGCTTCTATCGGTCAAACAGACCCGGCTGTGCGTTGAGGAGCGTAGCCTGTTTGGCGGAGCTTTGGGCGAGGGGCGGACGGCGCGAGGGAGCCGTCACGAACCCACGAACCTCAATCGAGGTGAGAGCGTGGCGGGGGATGAAGAGGCGCTGGGTGTTGCAGCGGAGATCGGGAGGGGTAAGAAACAGACCCTGATCGGCTACAAGAGAATCGATGAAGGCAAGATCCAAGGCGGCAAGCCCCTCGAGAACTTCGTTGTCACGAAGCGTGAGCCTCACCCAGAGGCCGTCGCCACGGGGACGGGCGGGAAAGATCTTTCGGCCGATTCGTTCTGGATCCACGGGATCGTCCAGATTGAAATCTTTTACATAAGCAATATGCTTTAAAGTACTTATAGCAATAGCAGTTAAACGTCCGTCGACTGTCATTAGCTGGATCTGATTCTCTTGCAGGAAGCCGGCCTGAGGAAGGTATCCCCAAGTGAGGACGTTGGCGAACGAGCGAAGAACGGCTTTCTTTTGAGCTGGCGCCATGGTGAGGGCAGCGCGTCCTGCTGCTGCCACAATCATAGTGCAAAATAGTAGCCAAGAGCTTCAAAAGAGTGTAGAATCGGACGTTGTGTCCTTGGATTACAGCTTTGTAAACCATTCATATGCAGCGAGTTAGGGTTGACGCCTCTGGATGGTGGCGGCGGCCCGGAGCAACGTACATCCCTTTGAAGTTCCTCCTTTATGGCTGACTACATCTATTTGCTGCAAACGCGTTTGACTCCAGCCCAGCAATCCGCCCTGGAAGAGGTTCGCCAGGTCGCCAAAGCGCGCCCGGTGACCGTTTTCCTGGTAGGCGGAGCGGTGCGGGATCTGATCAGTGGCGCTCCGATTCGCGACCTTGATCTTGCCGTGCAAGGGAACGCCGGCAGGCTCAACAAGGAGTTGCAGAAGGCGGGGGGTGTCCTGATTGGAGAAGATGAGGCTACCCAGTGTCATTACTACACCTTTGCCGGGGGTGTGCGGCTGTCGGTGGGGTCGACGCTTAGCGTCAATTTCCCGAAACCGGGCAAACCGGTCTATAAGCCGGCGACGATCCTGGATGATTTACATCGCAGGGACTTTACGGCCAACGCTATGGCCTTGTCGCTCAATGACGGATCCTTCGGGCTGCTCATGGACCCATTGAACGGCGTAGCGGACATTGAGAACCGCGAACTGCGGCTGGTGTCAAACTATGGTTTTCTGGAGGATCCGTCGCGGATGATCCGGGCGGCGCGATTGACGGCGCGGCTGGGTTGGCAGATGGAAGAGAAGACGCGGCAGAGGTATGAGAACGCGAAGGCGGAGAACGCAATCGCGGCGCTGCAGCCCTGGCTGAAGCGCTATGAACTGGAAGAGATCTTCCACGAGGAAGATCCTCTGCGGGTTCTGCGCCACTTGGAGGCTGAGGGCTGGGCCCAAGTGCTGTCTTCGGCTTGGAGTTCGGCAAAGGTGAATGAGGCAGAGCTGGATAGACTGCGGGATACGGTGGGACGGCTGGAGACGATGGGGATCTTTCCGGAGCCTTCGGCGGCATACTTTCCGCTGCTGACGGCGAAGCTGGCGTCCAAGGAGATCGCGGAGCTCAAGAAGAGTTTTGCCCGGCCCGGATTTGTGGAGCAGATTGAGGCTTTGGAGGCGGATACCAAGGCGTTTGCCACATTGTTTGGCGGCAAAGCCGCCGCAGCGCCATCGGATGCCTGGAAGATGCTGTTTGCAGCCAAACCGGAGGCGGTGTTGTGGCTGGCGCATAGCACCAAGAACGCCACTGTCAAGGAGCGGCTGGATGCCTTCTTCAGCGATTGGGCGCAGGCGCGGCAGAAGATTCCCTACCAGGTGATGCAGGAGATGCGTATCACCCCTGCCTTGCCTGAGTATGGCGAACTGGTGGAGAGGCTCTTTTATGCCATGATGGACGGCAAGCTGGAGACGCCGGAGGCGATACGAGCTTTCCTGGAGCCCTACTCCCCGCCGGCTCCGGCTCCCACCGCTCCCATCCGGAGGAAGGCCGCGAAGCGTGAGGCCAAGGTGACCAAGGCGCGCGGCAAGAAACCGGCTGAGGCTGAGGAGACGTTGAGCCTGGCCGCAGCCGCGGAGGAGGGATCTCCCACGGTAACGGCGTCGGCGGAGACGGCTGCGGCAAAGTCGCAGACCACCGTCAAGCCTACCGTTCCGGCGAAGCCGGAGGCCTCGGCAGCCGGAAAGGATCTGGGGGAGAAACACCTTACCGCAGATGCTCAGCCCGCTGGGAAGACCTCCGCTACCGCTGCCATCAAGAAGCCTGCGGCCAAACCAGACTCCAAGGCGGACACCAAGGCAGAAGTTAAAGCATTGATCAAGAAAGAGCCTGTCAAACATCTGGAAAAGAAAGATTTGGTAAAGACGGCCGTAAAGCAGAATCTGCCGAGACCAGCGGGCAAGACGGCTGTGACGAAAAAGGCGATCAAGAAGGCCGTAGCCAAACTCCCAGTGAAGAAAGCTGTGGCCAAATCCGCAGGGAAGAAGGTCGCAGCGAAGCCTGCGGTGAAGACTGCTGCCGCCAAAAAGCTGCCGGCGCAGTCGGCTTCCAAGAAGGAACCTGCGGGAAAGACTGTTCACGGAAAGCCGGCCGTAGCCAAGAAGGGGACGGCGCTGCTGAAGAAGCCTGGGGTAAGCGCGGCGGCGAAGAACAAGCCTGCTGTGAAACCAGCTTCCGGCAAGAGCGCCGTCAAGACCAAACCCAAGTCTGCGGGGACGGCCAAGACGGCAAAGGCGAGACGATAACGGTCAACTGTCTGATAGCTGTTCCGCGTGGGCGGGTCTACCGGAGCCGGCTTGCTGTGGCGTTTTCATAGGAAAAGCGCCCAGAACGATCGAGGCATTGGGAAGCACCGACGCGGAAAAGTCTCTATGCCGCGTGGAATCCCACACGCTGCATGGCCAGAGAGACCTCGGGGTTGCGAGAGAAGGTCTCCCAGACGAATCCGGAGCGCAGGTTTTCCGCCATCAACACGCTGATTCCCAGATCGATGCCCAGAACGTCCGGGTCGTACCAATTGGCTTCAGGGTGGAATGCGTCGCAGAATCCGTACCTGCCCCAGGCTTGATTGCCGAAGCCGGCTTTGAGGGAGCGCTGCACGCGCAGGCATGCCTCGGGCAGGAAGGGCAGGGAGCCGGCCGTGGCATTGGGCACTACTGAGCCGTCGATGCCGCCGAATCCGTGGCCCTTTGCGTCCGGCCCTCCCCAGGCCGTGTAGCCATGGGCTGAGTCTGAGGCGCTGATCCCCCAGTAGTCGCGTGAGTACGGTTTGCCCAGCGAGAGGCAGAAGGCTTCATGCGCTCGGGTAGCGGTGATGGAGTTGCTGAAGTAGTTGGCGAAGCGATCGCGCTTGTGGCGGAAGTCAAACCATGCCTGGCTGTACTGCTCGGTAAAAATGGGATCATTGCCGCTGATGTAGGAGAGCCCGCCGTAGTGAATCACCGGCCGGGTCCAGGCGTACCAACAGCCGGCAGGGATGGGGTGCGTGGGCGAGCCGATGGCCAGCAGGTAAATCATCATCAGCTCGCAGTAGGTCTTCCAACGGGCCTGCAGAAAGCCGGACTCCGGCGTCCAGCCCATGGAGAAGGTGGCGCTTTCGTTCACCGGGCCGTTGAGCATCCAGGGCCAGTCCACCCGATTGTAGATCCGCGTGGCGAGCTGGTGGATCTCGGCGTCCTGGTGGAAGTGTGCGCGGGCCGTGAGCACGCCGCAGAGCAGAAGAGAGGTGTCGATGGAGGAGACCTCGACACGGCGAAAGCGAGCCCCGCTGTGGACGTCGTTGAAGTGATAGTAGAAGCCGTGGACATTGGGCAGAGTGTGAGCATGAAAGCGCAAGGTACGGCGGACCTGCTCCAGGAGTTGAGCGCGAGGTTGGTAGCCGCGTTGGTCTGCGATGCAAAGAGCGGTCAGCCCAAAGCCGGTGGCGGCGATGGAGGCCATTGGACGGGGATCGAGCCGGCCGTTGGAGTGGTTGGCGGCGCGATCGAGAACCTGACCTGTGGCGGGGCCGGCCTGCTCGATGAAATAGAGGCACGCGCGGCGCTCCATCTCATCCAGAAAGGCG
This sequence comes from Acidobacteriota bacterium, assembly GCA_021819585.1. Taxonomy (GTDB): domain Bacteria; phylum Acidobacteriota; class Terriglobia; order Terriglobales; family Acidobacteriaceae; genus Granulicella. The sequence continues at coordinate 3,647 of JAKAQS010000131.1, read as the reverse complement.
TCATCCGCCGGGGTGAGCGTATAGGAGACCGACTTCTCGGGGGTGAGATGAAGATCGGCTGGAGCTGGAGCCGGATTGGGGGCCTGCGCCGGCTCAGCCGGAGCCGGCGTTCCGATGCCGGGCAGTAGAGCAGCGCCGGCCAGAAGCTTGAGGCAGTCACGCCGTTCCATTCTGAACCCTCCTCGGGGGCAGTCTTGGGCCATCAAATTTCAGGCGAGAGTCATTGTTACCTTCCGAGGAGTACAACTGCAAGACCATGCGCGGGGACGGTCAGATCCAGTCTCCCGTTTTGCAGATGAAGGTGCTCGGCGGGCGCCATGGCTCCGGCGGCGCGGAGTTGAGCGACTTGACTGGGGGTCAGGTCTCCGGGCGGGCGGCCCATGGCGTCAAAGGCCTTGAGAACATTGCCGTGGCCGGGGTCGACGCGGAGGACTTCCACGGCGGCATTCGGGGGAACGTTTCGGATGTTGAGGGCGAATGTTTTGGCAGGCCCCGCCGGTCCCTTGGGCCATGTGTAGGTAGGCCCCGAGCCGGTGGGCGGAGCATAGTCCCACAGGGCCAGCACCAGACGGCCTGTCTCTGTCCGAGTGGCGAGGACGGAGTCGGAGTCAGCCTGAAGGCGACGATCGCCAAGCTGGTGGAGGGCGCGGAACGCATTGAGCGCCGGCTTGGGAATGTGTTCGGCGGCGATCAGTCCAAAGCCGCCATAGAAGGGCGTATGCACCACACCCTGCTCTTCAAAGACGTCGGAGAAGTCCCAATAGTCCATGCTTTGGGTCAGGCCGTCGCAGAGACGAATCGTGTTTGCCAGCCATGGACCCATGTAGACCGAGTCGGTGACGTTGGGTTCGTTGGAGTAGCTGGCATTGTACTCAGAGAAGATGAGGGGGAGATGCGGGTAGGGGGAGTGGAGGATCTGCTCATGCACCATTTTGACCGCGCGATACACCATCAGGCCGCGGGGGATGGTCTCCTGGATATGAAAGACATTTTCCGAAGTGTCGTTGCCGTAGACATGGGTTGAGACGAAGTCGATGGGGGTATGGTGGGCGCTGACCCAGGCGAGGAAGGGCGTGATCCAGGCGGCCTGGGCGGTTGCCGGTCCTCCCACCTGAAGGCGCGGCGAGACGGATTTGAGCGCGCGCGCGGTGTGGTCGTACAGCTCAAAGTAGGTCTGCCGGCGAGGACGTCCGCCCCAGAAGTCCAGATTCGGTTCATTCCAGACCTCGAACTTCCAGGTAGAGACCTCATCGATGCCATAACGCTCGATCAGGTGGCTGGCCAGGGCGCGGATCATGTCGTCCCAAAGGGCGTAGTTCTTGGGAGGAGAGACGGAGGGGTGGTAGAAGAAGGCTTGCACCAGAGAGGGATTCTCGGCCATCTTTCCCGGCATGAAGCTAAGTTCGACGAAAGGTTTGACGTGCTCGGCCAGGAGGCCGTCGTAGATTTCGTCGACGTAGAAGAAGTTGTAAATTGAGGCGTCATGTGCGGCCTGCGCCTCCAGCCCCGGATTTTTGGTCTGGCGGCCGGGATCGTAAAGACCGACCTCGTCATCCAGGATGCCGTGGAAACGGATGGATTGGAAGTTCGTCGCCAGCTTGACGGTATGAAGATCGTCGCGGTAGCTGGCGCGAAGAGCCAGGATGGCGTGGCCCGAGCCGAAGGTCTGCTCCCAGAAGTGAGGGAACGGAGTCGTGGGGCCGTCCGCATCGATGACCAACCGAACCGGGGCGGCAGCCGGCGGAGAAGCAGGGGGCTTGTCCTGCCCTGACGCGCATAGAGAGAGCGAGCCGACCATGAGGAGGACGAAGAGTTCCGCTGCCCTGGCTGCGAAGGCGTACTGTTTGGCATGGAGGCGGACTGGGATCGAGCGAGTCTTTGTCATGGCTGAACCTTGATGAGGAAGAGTGAGTTTGGGCTCAAGTGGAGGGTGAGTTTCCCGTTGTGCAGTTTGGTCTGCTCTGGGGCTCCCAGGGCAGTCTCGCGATTGAGCTGGGATACCTGAACCGGCGTTGGATCCACAGGGCTGCCCATGGCTGCGTACCTGGGCAGCACGTTTCCATGGTTGTCATCCACGCGCTGGATGGCGACGGAGGCCTCAGCAGGAACTCCCGCGAGGGTGAGATCCATGGTCTGCATGGCTCCATGATGGCCGGGATCGACCAGGTTCCAGGCGGCGATGGCCAGCCCACCGTCAGCCGTCTTGGTGACGATCAGGTCTTTCGCGTCGCTGGCGATGCGGCGGTCACCGAGTTGGTGGAGCAGACCAAAGTCGTAGTAGCTTGGCTTGTAGATCCCACCTTTGGCGATCAGGCCAAAGCCGCCCTCGAAGGGCCTTGCGATGGGGCCGTCCTCTTCAAAGACGTCGTCGAAGGTCCAGAAAGACATCTCCGTGACCTTGCCATCGCACTCGCGGATAGTGTCTGCCAGCGCCGGGCCGACGTAGGTCGTATCGCGTGCGTCGTCGGCTCCAATGACGTTCCACTCTGTCCAGAGCAGAGGGAGGTGGGGTATAGGGGAGGTATCGATCTCCTTGCGGACCTTGGCGACAGCGCGGCAGACTCGGTCATCCTGGGGGATCTTCTCATCGCTATGGAAGAGGTTCTCCACGGTGTCGTCGGCGTAGCCATGCGTGGAGACGAAGTCGACGGGTACATGCATGGAGGCCGCATGGGCCAGGAAGGCTGGAACCCAGGCAGCGGCGGCCGTCGCCGGCCCTCCGACGCGCAGCCGCGGGCTGACGCGTTTGAGGTCCCGGGCGGTGTGGTCGTAGAGATCAAAGTAGCTCTGCTGACGTGGAATGCCACCCCAGAAGTCGATGTTTGGCTCATTCCAGACCTCGAAGTACCACTGCGAGACCTCTTCAATCCCGTAGCGGTCAACCAGATGCTGGGCGAGATGCGTGATCATGTCGTCCCACAGCTCCCAGCTCTTGGGAGGCGAGACGTCAGGGTGGTACCAGAAGACGTGCAGATCACGAGGGTTGAAGGCCAGCTTCCGGGGCATGAAGCTGAGCTCCACGACCGGGCGCACACCACGCTGAAGCAGACCATCGTAGATCTGATCGATGTAGGAGAAGTTGTAGACGGGGTTGCCGTGCTGATCTTCGTTGTAGAGCCCGACCTCATCGTCGAGGATTCCGTGAAAGCGAACGTAGCGGAAGTCAGCGACCTGGTGAACGGATCGGATGTCATTGCGATAGGACTCCCGAAGGCTGAGGATGGCGTGTCCGGAGCCGAAGATCTGCTCCCAGAAGTGAGGAAAGGGGGTGGTGGCGGCATCAGCGTCGATGGCGACTTGCTGCATCGATTGAGCGCGAAGGATTGAGCCGAAAGGCAACGCCAGGAGCAGGGCGAAGAGAGAGCAGCGGAGCCAGCGGTACATCGAAAATCCCCTGTGATTTTACAGATCCCCGGGATCCCCCGCAGAGCAGAGGGCGATCCTGGGCGTAGGCCGAATCGGTCTGAGCGGCTTCATCCCACAAACGATTGTGCATCACCTAATATCTCCTTTTGAGAGGCAGTCTGTCAAGACTCTCTCTCTCACTCCAGCAATTCTAAGTGGGCCGTCTTTCTTGGGGATGCGGTCGCTTTTCAGGCCCGAAAAGCACAATTTCACCCTTGAGTTTTTCAAAAAGAAGCTTGTTC
>JAKAQS010000130.1 GCA_021819585.1 Acidobacteriota bacterium | reverse complement strand
GCCGGGCTCAGGCGACTCTGCGATTATCAACGGAGAAGCATGAATCTCGCCTGCCCAACCAGCCATCAAGCAGTTCAGCCGTGGACGGAGCTCCCGGCCGCGATGCGTCTGCTGGCGGAACGCCATCCGAACTCCGTCCTGCTGGAGACGGCGCGCTTTGATTCCGTCAATCGCTATAGCTATCTCTTCCTCAAACCCATCCAGGTTCTTACGGCGATCTCGCTCAAGGAGCTTCCGCAGTTCTTTGCACGGATTGAGGCCGCTCTGGCCGACCGACTTTATGCGGCCGGCTATCTCTCCTACGAGTGCGGAGGACACTTCGAACCAAGAGCGGCTCGCTCGCCGGCTGCTGATGGCTTGCCCCTTGCCTGGATGGGGATTTACGCCCAGCCGTGGGTCTTTGACCACGGACTGGGCCGCCTGCTGGGAACAACCGGGGAACTGCCCGTGGAACTCGCCTTGTCTAGCGGCGATGGCCTGGCCGCAGAAGCAGCCCTCGGCCTGGACCATCCTCCAGAGCCGGCCAGACTGCGCATGGCGCCGGAGCAGTACATGGCCTCGATCCGGAAGATCAAGGAGTACATCGCCGCAGGCGACACCTACCAGGTGAACTTCACCGATGCCGTCGAGTTTCGCGCTACGCTCACTCCGGCAGCGCTGTTCCGCTCCCTGTTGAGGCGCCAGGCGGTGGCCTATGCGGCCTTTCTCAACCTAACTGGGCACAGAATTCTCTCCTTCTCGCCAGAGCTCTTTTTTCGCATCGACGCCGGCCGGATCACGACCCGTCCGATGAAGGGAACCATGCCTCGCGGCCTGGATGAGGACGGCGACAGGGATGCGGCCTTGCGGCTCCAGCACGATGAGAAAAACCGCAGTGAGCACGTGATGATCGTCGATCTTCTGCGCAACGATCTGGGCCGTATCAGTGAGCCGGGAAGCGTTCGAGTGGAGGATCTCTTCTCGATAGAGCGCTACCAGACCCTTTTGCAGATGACCTCCACGATCTCCGCAAACTTGCGCCGGGGCATCTCCTTTTACCAGATCTTTCGAGGACTGTTTCCCTGCGGCTCCATTACGGGAGCGCCCAAGGTGCGGACGATGCAGATCATCGGAGAGCTGGAGTCTGAACCGCGCGGCGTCTACACCGGCGCGATCGGATTCATCGCTCCCAACCGCGATGCTGTCTTCAGCGTTGCCATTCGCACGCTGGTGCTTCGTCCAGAAGAAGGATGGATGCGGGGTCAAATGGGTGTTGGCGGCGGTATCGTCGCCGACTCCGTGGCTGAAGAGGAGTACCGGGAGTGCCTCCTGAAAGCCGCTTTTCTCAGCCAACCGGAGAAGACCTTTCAACTGATCGAAACCATGCTCTGGGATGGCTCCTTCAAGCGCCTGGGTCTTCATCTGGATCGCCTTGCCGCCTCTTGCGCCTACTTTCACTTCTCCTTCGATCGCCCCGCCGTTACCGCCCGGTTGCAGGCGTTTGGGAACTCGCTCGATCCAGCAGCGCCGCACCGTGTCCGTCTTCTCCTTGGTCCGGATGGAGTTCCCAAGATCAGCAGCCAGCCGCTGGAAGTTCAAGCGGCAGGAGAGCAGGCCAGGTTTCGAGTCAAGATCTCTGCTGTTCGCACCGACTCCAGTGATCCCTTCCTGCGCCACAAGACGACCCTGCGCGAGGTCTACGATCAGGAACTGGCCGAGGCCCGCGCCCTGGGCTGCGATGAGATCCTCTTCCTCAACGAGCGTGGGGAGTTGACCGAGGGCGCCATCAGCAATCTCTTTCTCGAAGTGGCCGGCAGTTGGTACACCCCTCCTCTTGCATGCGGCGTTCTGCCGGGAGTCATGCGGCGCCATCTGCTGGAAAGCCTGAGCCGTGCCGAGGAGCGCGTTCTCACCCTGGAGGATCTTTACGCTGCGGACTCCATCTGGCTTTGCAACTCAGTACGTGGCCTGCGCCGAGTGGCTTCCATACTGCCCTCGGATGAAGGACGCGGCGCGGCCCACAGGTGATTGCCCAGCGATCTGAGGCGTTGCCGAGGGCGGAAGAGGCTGCGACACAGCCCTTTTCTCTTCCGCCCTGCGCTGCTAAAGTGTTGATGACTGGCAATCTTCCGGTTTACTCCACAAATACAGGTGGGTTGATGGCAGAGAACAAGCGAGCGAATCCGGAGTCGTACCGGACGATGCAGGTGGTCAACCATATCCGATCCCTGCTGGAAAGCGGAGCGTTGCAACCGGGTGAGAAGATCCCCTCGGAGCGCGACTTTGCGCGCTCCCTGAAGGTGAGCCGAGCCAGTCTCCGAACGGGAATCAACTATCTCGCCGCCATGGGAGTTCTGAAGGTTCGCCATGGGGTAGGAACCTTTGTGGCCGACGGTCCCGCGGAGTTTGATAAGGCCAGCCTCAGCATCATGGGCGCGCTGCACGGTTTCCAGCCTTGGCAGATGTTCGAGGCGCGCCTCATTCTGGAGAGCCACTTGGCCGGTTTGGCGGCCGAGCGAAGCCGGCCGGAGCACTACACCGCGCTCTCCGAAGAGGTGGTGGAGATGTTTGCCGCCATCGACTGCCCCTCCGAATATCTGGTGCATGACGTTCTCTTTCACCGGATTATCTCCCAGGCCTCCGGCAATCCGATTCTGGCCGCCCTGATGGAGACGGTGAGTTCTGCCCTCTATGAAGACCGGCGCAAGACCGTGGAGCACTCCCTGGACCTGCGGGAGTCCGCCGAGATGCATCGTGCCATCTATCGCGCGATTCGCGCCGGCAAAGCCTCCGAGGCGCGCAGGTTGATGGAGCAGCATCTGCATCTGGCGGAGTCGTCGCAGGACAAAGAAAGAGCCGCCGCGCCGGTATCCGAGCCCCCTCCGGCAAGATCCCGCAAATCATCCTCTGGAACCAAATCGAGGTAGACATCCAGCGCTCGTCAGTCTCGCCCCGGGGGGCATTGTGGAGCGTAACTTCGCCTCGCGACGAATGTGCGCCGCTGCGGATGGCGCGCCGCTGGGTCCATCTGGGCCGGATTCGCCACTGGTATGACCACTGAAGTATGATGGTCGGCGTAGCTATCTGACCCCGATGTAGTTCCCCGAGGTGATTCTCATGCGCTCTTCGACTCTTTGCTTCCCACTTGCTCTGGCCATGGTTCTTTTCGGCAGCGGCCTTCTAACCACGCTCCCTGACTGCGCTGCCGCGCAGGGGAAGGCAGTCTGTAACGTCCAAAGCTATGGCGCTAAAGGCGATGGGGTTATCAAGGATACCCAGGCGATCCAGTCCGCCATTGATGCTTGCGAACAGAAGGGGGGCGGTACGGTGCTGCTGACTGCCGGAACCTACCTCAGCGCGCCCATCATGCTGAAGAGCAATATCAACCTTCACTTGGAGAAGGGAGCTACGTTGCTAGGCTCCAAGGATGAGGCTGACTATGCGAAGATCACGGAGTTTCGAGCTCCGGGGCGTCAGGCTCTGGTGAGCGCGGCTGATGCGCAAAATGTCTCGATCACGGGCCAAGGCGTGATCGATGGGGCAGGGCAGGGTTGGTGGAAGATGGCCCGTTCCTACAGGGGCTCTGGAGCGATGGGTTTCGACCATCCCCGTCCTCGCCTGGTGGTCTTTGACCACTGCCGGCATGTGCTGGTGGAGGGAGTTACGATTCAGAACTCTCCGATGTGGCAGCTCGTGCCCTACTACTCGGACGATGTGACGGTGCGGAATGTGAAGGTTCTGGCTCCGGCCAACTCTCCCAATACAGACGCGATTGATCCTTTCTCCACTTCGAATATGGTCATCGACCACGTCTATGCCGACGTAGGGGATGATGATATCGCGATCAAGTCTGGAGAGCCGAATTCGACCGGAAACGATTCGCCCAGCCGCAACATCACCATCAGCAATTGCACCTTCATGCATGGCCATGGCCTCTCGATTGGCAGTGAGATCGCCGGTGGAGCAGAGAACATCACGGCGGAGCACATTCAATTTGATGGAACGAGCAATGGAATTCGGGTAAAGGCGAACCGCGATCGCGGCAACAATGTCGGTCACCTGGTCTTCCGCGACCTCCAGATGAAGAACGTAAAGAACACGCTGGTCATCAGCGAGTACTATCCCAGAATCGTTCCTCGCGGCGAGGTTGCCCCCGCGCCCGTTACCCCTCTTACTCCGCACTTCCACGACATCAAGATAGAGAATCTGACTTCTACCGGCAGTTCTTCCGCCGGGGCCATCTTTGGTCTTCCCGAATCTCCCGTCACGGGAGTGGTGCTGACGAACGTGCGTATCAGCGCCATGCAAGGGTTGACGATTGGCTATGCCCAAGTGACGGGAACCAACGTTCACGTGGAAGCTGTCCACGGTGCCCCGATCACAGACCTGGCGGGCGCCAAGGCGAGCTTCTGAGCCATCCGGAAAAGACCTGCGAGGGCTGGGCCGGCTACATGGCGGAGGGTACGCCAATGCCGAGCCAGCCCAGCACGCGCACCAGTTCTCTGCGGGCCACTGCGGCGGTAGCGAGAAGCAGCGTCTTTCGGGTCGGATGCGTTTCGGTGAGGATGTGATGGCGATGGTAGAAGTTATTGAACTGCTGCGCCAGAAGAAAGGCGTACCGCGCCAGGATGGCTGGCTCGGCGGCGGCAATGGCCTGTTCCAGAACCAGTGACATGCGCGACGCGGTGAGCCAGACCTCCCAGATGCCGGTGCCCTCTTCGCCCTCAAGCAGCGGAGCCAGATCCCGTTTTGGATCCAGAAGCGCCATAGGCTTCAGAGCATTCATCTCTTCTACGCCTGCCTTGCGGAAGATATTGGCTGCCCGGACGGCGGCGTACTGGGCATAAGGCCCAGTCTCTCCGTCAAACGCCAAGGCATCCTGAAAGTCGAAGGCGATGACGGTGTTGCGTGTAAAACGCAGAAGGAAGTAGCGCAGAGCGCCCACGCCGATGGTCTTGGCGATTTCGGAGCGCTCGGCTTCTTCCAATTCCGGGTGGCGCGTGTCCACTTCCTTGCGGGCCGCCTCGATCATGCGGTCAATCAGGTCATCTGCCTTGACCCCGAAGCCCTTGCGCCCGCTTACCTCAATGAAGTTCCGCGCCTTTTCTTCCTCGCTCAGCACGTACCCAAGCTCCTGGGCGGTGCGAGCCGTAAGGCCGACAAAGGCGTAGTTCAGATGGGTGTAGGCGTCGCTCTCCTCGGCGTAGCCCAAGGCGCGCAGGGACTCCTTGACCTGGGTCTGAGGGTCGTCCTGCCGCGAGTCGATGACATTGTAGATAGCATCGGCGTGGCCAAAACCACGGACCGGGTGAGGTTCTGAAGCCGGTTGCTGGTCTGATCCTGCCCCGGCTCCGTGCGTGGTTGACACCCAGCAGATATGCGACGGGTAGCTGCGGAACTTCGCGTAACCAAACTCCTTGCCCAGAAGACCGAACTTCCAGAGATGATAGGCGATATCCTTGCCGACATAGGTGACGGTTCCATTGGAACGAACGATGATCTTGGCGTCTTCATCCGGTCCTTCGGCGGAGATTTCGACGCCGGCGGCAGCGGAGATAGCGCGCCGCATCACCCAGCAGCCTTTGTTCTTGCCTTCGGTTTCGAGATAGAGAACGCCGCGCTCCACCATCAAGGATCGAGCCGCCTCCCAGAAGTGCAGGTGGAGAATCTCGCTCTCGCGGGGCAGAAAGTCGTACTCGATGCCCAGCCGCTCCATGGTTTCCAGATGCCTTCGCAAGACTCCGGTGGCGATCAGATCGGCAATCTCCGCTATCTCATTTCCGCCGGCTTCAATGGCGTGCAACGTGTCCAGGCGAAGCTGGCGCCGTTCGGCCACGCGTGGAGCATCTTCCTGGTACCACTGTGAGACCTGCGCATAGAGATCCCAGCAGGCATAATCCAGGCGCTCCCCTTTGCTGCGCAGTTCCTCCATCCAGGCGCGGACGCCATCCAGGGACATGCCCAGCAGATGGGTAACGGCAACCACGATATCGGCTACCTGCACACCAGTGTTGTCGATATAGTTCTGTACGCCGACATCCCATCCCGGCTTGTACGCATCCTTCTTGAGCATTCGCGCAAAGGCATCACCCAGAATCGCGTTGCGCAGGTGTCCCACATGCGCCGCTTTGTTGGGATTGATGCTGGTGTGCTCCACCAGCCGGAATCCGCTGCCGCCCACGGCGGCGTGCTCGTCGGCGGCCATGCGCTTCACCAGGGAAGGGCGGTCCAGCTTGAGATTCAGATAGCCCGCGCCGGCGATCTCCACACTGGATACGCCGGGAATTTCTACAACCGCGGACTGGAGCTGCTGTGCGATCAAGCGGGGAGCCTTTTTTAAACGCTTGGCCAGCTCAAAGGCCAGCGGCAGGGCGATCTCACCCAGTTCGATCTTGGGAGGCAGCTCCATGGCGAGATTCGCCAGCGAGATCCCGTAGCGCTCCTTCAGGAGATCCTCAATTTTTTTCTGCACCTCTAACTGCAAGATCCGATACATGCTTGTTCTTTCCCGATCCTTTGATTACCTGTTTTTACCTGGCCTAATTGTCTGAAAGATACAGTTTCAGCCGGGGCATGTTCCAATCCATGGCGTACTTCCGTTGCCGCTCCACCATTGCCGCGTCTCGCTCGGCGCCTCCGCGCGCTCTTCCACCAATGCCTACGGCATCTCCGCAGGCAGAGTATCAATCTCTTCCAGCAACGGCTTACGCCGTGCGCGGTGCAGCCGGTGTACAAGGAACATGGCTCCGCCGACGCCGGTAATCGAGACCAGCAGCCAGAAATGAATCAGCAGGCCAAACAGAAGGGCTGTAGAGGGCGCGACGCGGTGGATCACCAGTGCGCCCTTGCAGGCCCACTCGAACGGACCGATACCGCCTGGAGCGCTGGGCACCAGAAAAGCGAAGTTGGCCAGAGATACGGTCTGCAGGGAGGCGCCCCAATCCAGGCGTGCTCCCGACTCGGTCCTGATCCCGATCATCTGCATGGCGGAGAAGTACAGCAGGCTCTCACTGAGCCAGATCGCCATGCTCTGGACGAACAGCCACACCATGCCTACGATCCCGATCTGCCGGATGACGTCCAGAGCCAACAGGAGCCAATGTTCGATCTTGTGAAGCTTGGCCAGACTGGGCGGGAGCCCGGCAAAGATCGCCTTCACGGGCCGCACCAGCGCTCGCGAGCCGATGATCATCGTCAGCAGCCCTGCGCCGGAGATCAATAGCAAGCTCTTGACCAGAACCCTGGTCTTGCCGGGAAGTCCCTTGCCGGTGTGCGCGGTCGCCACCAGCATCACCACCAGGGTGAAGATATCTAGGAGCTTTTCCAGGATCACAGTGCTCAGGATGGTGGAGGGTGAGGCGTTCAGGTCGGGAGCATAGGTGAAGATGCGCATCAGATCGCCGATGCGGAGAGGCAGGATGTTATTGGCGGCCAGGGAGGTCATGAGCACGCGGAAGCAGGTAGAGAGCCGCGATCCAGCACTGCGCATCATCCGCCACCAGCGATAGGACCTGAGCCCGTAACTCAAGCAGGTTCCCGCCAGGAGCCCCAGGATCCACAGAGGCGCTACCAGCCGGATGCTCTCCAGCGTCGTCAGCTTGAAGCCGCGGAAGGTCCACCATAGAAAGAATGCGCTGATGGCAAGCCCGGGCAGGGTTTTCAGCAGATGCATCGAATGTTCGTGCGTCTCCGGTGGACTCTCAAGCAGGGCGCCCTGCGTCTCCGGCAGTTGGCCAACACTGGCGAGTTCATCGAGTTGATCTTTGCTCATTGGCGCAACTTCAGTCTCATGGATTGGCTCAGCAGCTGCTGGAAGGGATCAAGACAATAGCAACGGGTTTTGCGGTGGGTATCTTCGTCTGTCAGCCACTCTGTATTGTATCGTCCGGCGGCGGCTACACTGGAACCCATGCAGCTCGCGGATTCGGCCGGAACGGCCCACCTTTCCACAGCACGAATGCCATGGCGGCCGGGTTCGAGACGGTCGCTTTGGCTGCTTTGGTTGCCATTGCTGACCATGGTTACCCTGCTGATCAACGGCTACCACCCCTGGTCGGAAGATGGCGGCCTGTATGTCGCCGGTGTCCAGCTAACGCTGGACCCTTCGCTTTTTCCGCACTACAGGGTCTTTGTCAATGAGCCCCTGCGCTACTCCATCTTTGCTCCCGTATTGGCGTGGGTGGTGCGGTGTACGCACCTCTCGCTCCCATGGGTGCTGATGCTGGCCGACATCTTCAGTATCTGGCTGACGCTTTACGCAGCGCTTCGTATTCTGCAACGCGTGGTTGCTGATGAGACCGCGCAACTTGCCGGGCTGGCTCTTCTCTCTGCCTTCTGGTCCTTGCCGATCGCAGGGACATCTTTGCTGTTGATGGATCCTTATGTGACGGCGCGCAGCTTTTCGACGCCTCTTTCGATGCTGGCGCTGGCGTTTGCGCTCGACTTCGATCCGCAGCAGGATAGGGTGGTTCGCTCTCTGGCATGGTCTGGGTTATGCCTGGGCTTGGCGGCAGCGTTTCATCCGTTGATGGCAGCCTATGCCTTCGGTTTCCTGGTGGTCCTGGCCGTGGGCCGGCTGCGCCGGCCCTACCTTGGCTACACGATTCTGGCCGCTTCTGCGTTGCTGCTGGCCGCCGTGCTTCATCTGCTTGCGCCGGCGGAGACACCAGCGCTGTTGGCTGCGGAGAGGTCGCGTTACTACTGGTTTGTCCTCCATTGGCACTGGTATGAGCAGTTGGGTCTGGTGGGGCCTTTGACCGTACTTGGGTTGCTCCTTCGCGGTTACCGTGGGCGATCCGACCGATGGAATCGAACCGCGGAGGCGCTGTGCCGGGCCGGGATTGCACTGGGATGCATCGCTACCCTGGTAGCGATGACTTATGCTCAGGAGGGAAGCCAGACCCACCTGGTGGCGCGGATGCAGCCGCTGCGCGTCTACCTGCTGATCTATGCGGTAATGACCTTACTGCTTGGGGCGAAGGTGATGGAACTGGCGCTGAGGGCGCGCCGGCGCACGCGATCGAGTTTGACGCGTAAGGCTCTGGCCGGTGCGCTTGTTGCCGCTCTCTGCTGCCTGGCTGCGATCATGTTCTACGCGCAGCGCCAGACTTACCCGGCGTCCAAGCACATCGAGTTCCCGTGGCGGGTTCAGGAGAGCCCAAACCCTTGGGTTCAAGCTTTCCTTTGGTGCCGGAAGAACACGCCGCCGGATGCGCTCTTTGCCATGGATGCCAGGTACGTCAATGAGGATGGAGAAGACGCGCAGACGTTCCGGCCGATTGCGGAGCGAAGCGCCTTGCCGGATTACTCCAAGGACGGCGGGGAGGCAGCGATCACGCCCCGCCTGGCCGAGCAGTGGTGGCAGGGAGCTGAAGCGCAGAGGAATCTCTCTACGGAGACCGATGCCGAGCGCGATGTCCGCCTGCTTCCGCTTGGGGTTACCTGGATGGTTCTGCACGCCTCTGCCGCGACAGAGTACCCATGCCCGTACAACAACGGCGTGATCAAGGTATGCAGGCTGGCGCCGGCAGAGCCAAGGTGAAGGCTTTTCCAGCGCAGCTTCCGGGCGAGCTTGGGGGGTGAATCCGTGCTACCTTAGATCAAGAGCGAGCGGGTAGCTCAGTTGGTAGAGCATCGCCCTTTTAAGGCGTTGGTCCTGGGTTCGAGCCCCAGCCCGCTCACCAAAATTCTCCCTACGATGGCATTGAGCAGAGTCAGGCCGGCGCGTTGACTCCGCCAAGGCTCTATGGCTCCCTGAAGATGAGCGATGGCGGCTGACGTTTCTGGTCCGTACTGTTGGCTTGTCGCTTCGGGACTTGAGGGATTGCGGGCAAGCGCTCGGCCTACTGTGCCTGCGAAGGAGCACCCCTCCCCACAAGGCAGGTTTTATTTGAAGAAGCGGCTAAGCCAGCTCTTGTGAGCAGCCTTGTTGGGGTCTGTGCTGATCAGGCGGATGCGTGCCGTAAAGGCCCGGCCCAGAGGTTCGGTCGGGACGCCGAACTCGGGAGAGTCTACGTTGTTTTGGATCACCGTGGGGTTCTGTCGGTTCGTGATGTTCTCGAAAAAGCCGCGCAGGCCAAAGTAATAGCCGCCAAAGTGGAACTTCCACTCAACGCCAGGGCTGAGCGACATGTAAACGGGGAAGCTGTACGAGTTCGGCTTGCCGACGACAACCTGGTCCGCGTTGATAGCGGTGTAGGGAAGGCCGGTTCGGTAGTCAAGGGCGTAGACCAGATCCCACTCTTTGAAGAATGTGGGGAGCCATCCCCAGGCAAGAAGCCGGTTGGGAACGTTCCACGCCTCCGGGCCAGGCTGCT
>JAKAQS010000129.1 GCA_021819585.1 Acidobacteriota bacterium | reverse complement strand
TCCAGAGTCAACAATTACTCGCGGCCCGCGCAGCCGAGCCGCATGGGATGCAACTCCAGAGAGGACGAAATATACTTCAGATGACCCATGCCAACGGAATCCTACCCCATCTTTGCCCCGGTCGCCGAGCAGCTCGACCTGATCACCAAAGGCGCTGCCGAGATCATTCCCCCGGTCGCCTCCCCCGCTCCGGAGGCCCTTGCGGCGCGGCTGGAAGAGTCCCGCCGCAGCGGCATCCCCCTGCGCATCAAGGCCGGGTTTGACCCCACGGCCCCGGATCTGCACCTGGGCCACACCGTGCTGATGCGCAAACTGAAGCACTTCCAGCAGCTTGGCCATACGGTGATCTTCCTGATCGGCGACTCCACCGCCCTGATCGGCGACCCCACCGGCAAGAACCAGACTCGCAAGCCGCTCTCCCGCGAGGAGATCGATCGCAACGCCGAAACCTACAAGGACCAGGTCTTCAAGATCCTCGACCGGGACAAGACCGAGGTCCGCTACAACTCCGAGTGGCTGGACAAGCTGGGCTATGCCGGCATGGTTCGCCTGGCCGCCAAGTTCACCGTCTCCCAGATGCTGGAGCGGGAGGACTTTCACAAGCGCTTCCAGGACGAACAGCCGATCCACGTCCACGAGCTTCTTTACCCCATGGCGCAGGGCTACGACTCGGTGGCTCTGGAGTGCGACGTCGAGCTGGGAGGCACCGACCAGAAGTTCAACCTGATGCGCGGCCGCGACCTGCAGCGCGATGCCGGCCAGAAGCCGCAGATCATCCTGATGACCCCCGTCCTCGAGGGCCTGGATGGCGTGCAGAAGATGTCCAAGTCCCTCAACAACGCCATCGGCATCCAGGAGCCGGCCACCGAGATGTACGGCAAGCTGATGAGCATCTCCGACGAGCTGATGTGGCGCTACTGGACCTTCCTCACCGACCTGCCGCAGTCCCGCATCGACGCCATGCAGGCCGAGGTCGCCGGCGGCAGCCTGCATCCGATGCAGGCCAAGAAGAACCTGGCCCACGCCATCACCGCAGACTTCCACGGCGCGGCTGACTCCGAAGCTGCTGCGCAAGACTGGGCCACCCAGTTCCAACAGAAGGGAGTCGCCGAAAACGTGGAGCGGGTGGCGATTGCCTTGGCCGAGGTCGCCCGCATGGATGCCACCACGCTTCAGAACGCGGAACAGGACCCGAAGCACAGCGCAACCATCGACCTCGCTCGGCTGCTGGTTCGCCTGGGCATCAAGGAGTCCAGACGCGCAGCCGAGACCCAGGTGGAGACTGCGGGCGTCTTTCTGGACGGAGAGAAGACCTTCCAGAAGCTCCTCGAAATCTCCTCGCGCCCGCGCGAGCTGACCGTGCGTTGCGGAAGACAGACGAAGATTGCAGTGATTCGTTAGGCTGGCCTTGGCCGTGAATCGCTGAGTTTGCATGACCCGATCAGTACGCCCTGATCGACCGCGCGTATCCCAAGATGCCCCCCTCAACATTCTTCGACGCGCGGCAGCCGTACGAATTTCTTCGAAGACCCTTTTCCCGATCGCACATCCCTCTCTCTGCCAGCTGATTTTGCCTGGCTCGACTGTGGGTGAGGTAGAGTAGCATCATCTTTTGGCAGCAACCCCGCTCCCATGCTGCGTTCCGCCAACATCATCGGCTCCGGTCCCAACGGCCTTGCGGCGGCCGTCACCCTTGCGCAACGCGGCGTAGCGGTCACCGTCTATGAGCGCAACCCAACCCTGGGCGGCGCCTGTTGCAACGCCGAGGTCACCCTGCCCGGCTTTCATCACGATCTGGGCGCCTCCGCCTTCCCCCTCGGCCTCAGCAGCCCCTTCTACCGCAGCCTTCCCCTGGCCGAGCACGGCCTGCGTTGGGTCCATCCCCCCGCCTCCCTGGCCCACCCCTTCGACGACGGCTCCGCGCTCACGCTGGAGCCAGCCCTGGAGGCTACGGTCGCGCAGCTCAGCCCCCACGATGGCCGGGCCTGGCGCACGCTTCTCTCCTCACCTGTGCGCAACTGGCCGCGGCTGATCGAAGACGTTACTCAGCCACTGCTCCGTCTTCCCAGCCATCCGCTGGCGATGGCTGCCTTTGGAGTTCCAGCGCTCTGTCCCGCGCAGCTCCTGGCCGGCGCACTCTTTGAGAACCAGCGCACCCGAGCCCTCTTCGCCGGCGTGGCCGCACACTCCGTTCTTCCCCTCACCAGCGTTGCCAGCGCAGCCACAGGGATTTTGCTGGCGGCCGCCGCTCATGCGGGGGGCTGGCCAGTGGCCGGCAGCACCATCCCCGGGATCTATGGCGCGCAGGCCATCAGCCACGCGATGGCAGGCCTGCTCCAGGACCTGGGGGGGCGCGTGCTGCTGAACGCCGAAGTGGGCCATCTCCGTGACCTGCCCCAGGCCGACGTCACCCTGTTCGATACCAGCGTCGAGGCGCTGCTGCGCATCGCCGGCCCGGAGCTCTCCGCCGGCTATCTGCAGCGCCTGCAGAGCTTCAAGCGAGGACCGGGGATCTTCAAGATCGACTACGCTCTCAGCCGGCCGATCCCGTGGCGGTCTCCGGCTTGCGCTCGGGCCGCTACGGTCCACTTGGGCGGCTCGCTGGCGGAGATCGCCCACTCCGAGCAGGAGGCCTTTTACGGCCATCCAAGCCAGCCTTCCAGCGCCCGGCCCTTCGTCCTGCTGGTGCAGCCCAGTCTCTTTGACCCCGCTCGCGCCCCTGCCGGTCAGCACACAGCCTGGGCTTACTGCCACGTCCCCACCGGCTCCAACCTTGACCGGACCCAGGCGGTCGAAGATCAGATCACACGTTACGCTCCCGGCTTTCCGGAGTGCATCCTGGCCCGGCGGGCCAGCAATGCCGAGGCCCTCTCCGCTTGGAATCCCAACCTGGTTGGTGGCGACATCAGCGGCGGCGCCATGACGCTGCGGCAACTCCTCTTTCGCCCAACCGCCAGCCTCTACCGGACCGGCAACCGCAGCATCTATCTGTGCAGCTCTTCAACCCCGCCCGGCGGCGGAGTCCATGGCATGTGCGGCCACCTGGCTGCCCTGGCTGCGTGGCGGGATCACGGCTCGGCGTGACGCCGGCGCCTTCGCCACAGGCGACGAAAAGGCGCAGGCCGCCAGAGCATCGCCGACGTAGCTCGCACAGTCCGAATGCCGGGGGGAACGGCTGGCGTGTTTGGGTACGCCCATACGCTGACAACGCTGGAAAACTCACGGCGCGAGAGACTTATGCGCTGGGGGCTTCCATGGCGGGTTTGGGCTTGGACGCCGCAGGCGCGGAGTCGGTCTTCCTGGCCGGAGCCAGAATCGCATGAAGGGTGGTGCCCTCCATGCGCGGCATGAACTCCACCATCCCCGCCTCACCGATATCCATAATCAGGCGATTGATGATCTTGTATCCCAGGTCGCGGTGCGCCATCTGCCGGCCCTTGAAGCGCAGACTCGCCTTCACCTTGTCACCCTCGCCGAGAAACCGGATCGCCTGGTTCTTCTTGGTCTGGTAGTCGTGCTCATCCACGGTCACGGAGAACTTGACTTCCTTGAGGGTAATCACCTTCTGCTTCTTGCGCGCCGCGCGCTCGCTTTTGTCCTTCTCATAGAGGTACTTGCCATAGTCCTGAATCTTGCACACCGGGGGAACGGCATTGGGCGAGATCTCCACCAGATCCAGGCTGCGCTCGCGGGCCATCTTCAGGGCCTCAAACGGCGGCATGACACCTAGTTGTTCTCCGTTCTCATCGATCACGCGGACTTCGCGTGCGCGGATACGCTCATTGGTGCGGACAAAGGACTTTGCGGAACGCTTATCAAATGGTGGAATCTTCGGCCTCCACGGCGCGCAGGCTCTGCGGCCATGTTCAGAGAGATGGTTTGGATTCCCGCTGCGATCCAGCGGAGATCCCTGAGCACTCGCGAGTATAGCATCGGCCCCAGAACAGCCCCTTGCGCCGGCAGGCGCAGGGGAGGGGCATTCTGCCCGCCAAGGCCATGAAAACTCGCAGAACCAATAGTCTATATATAACAGATGCCGCCCCCGCGGAGGAGGCAAGCACGAAGGGCACAGATCTTCTGCCGCAGGCTTGCCTCAACCGGCGCCGGCCTGCCCATTCCCTTCCCATTCCTGGAGCCTCGCCCTACCGCTGCCTTCCGTTGCCTGAAGCCTTCAGCGACAACGCTCCAGACCTCCTCCGCCTGGAGAGGATCAGGGTAAACTCAAGCTACCGAGACCCGTCATGACCACCCTGCATATGCTCGGGGCGCTGCTTGTCATTGCCGCCGGCTTCGGCTGGATCAGCTCCCGCTGGATCAAGGCGCCGATCACCCTGGGAAGCGTTCTGCTCGCCATTCTCTCTTCCCTTGTGCTGCAGGCTGTCAGCACCCGTGCGCCCAGCCTGCACGCATGGGCTGTTCGCCTGGTCCGGCAGATCCACTTTGATTCTCTGATCCTGCATGGGATGTTGCCCATGCTGCTGTTTGCCGGCGCCTTCCTCCTTGACCTGGAGTATCTGGTCAGGGAGCGTCTGCTGATCGCTCTGCTCTCGGCTCCCGGCACTCTGCTCTCCACCGGGGCCGTCGCTGCCCTGATGTGGGTGGTCCTTCATCTGCTTGGGCTTCATCCGCAGTGGCTCGCCTGCCTCCTCTTCGGCGCGCTCATCTCCCCCACCGACCCGATCGCCGTTCTGGAGATGCTCGGGCGCGTCAATGCGCCACGCTATCTTCAGGCACAGCTTGCCGGCGAGTCGCTCTTCAATGACGGCGTCGGCGCCGCGGTCTTCCTTACCCTCTTGTCGGCCTCCAGCGGCGCCTTTCCTACCGCTGCCAATATAGGTTGGACCCTCCTCTGGCAGGTGGGCGGAGGCGTGTTGCTGGGCATCCTTGGCGCATGGCTGACCTCTCAACTGATGCGCAAGACGCCATCCTACCAGGTCGAGATTCTACTCACCCTCTCGCTCGCGCTGGGCGGCTATGCCCTGGCTGAGGTTCTGCATCTCTCCGCGCCGATGGAAGCCGTCGTCGCAGGGATCAGCCTGCGCAAGCTCAATCGTGACCGAGTCCAGGAGAGGATGACCATCCACAACCACAGGGATGAGGGGATTCACCACGAAAGCATTGACCGCTTCTGGGAGGTGACCGACGAGATCCAGAATGCTCTCCTCTTCGTGCTGCTGGGCCTGGAGGTTCTTTCCGTCCCCTTCGCCCGCGGCGACCTCGGGCTGGGAGTGCTGGCCATCCTCGTCGTGCTCGCTGTCCGGGTAGGGGTAGTCGCCTCCATGCTCGGGACGGCTCGCGCGCTGGCCCGGCTCCGCGTTGTGGCGCCAATGCGGAGCCGGAACTCAGGCCGGCCCCCCAATCGCAGCTACGGAAGTTCTCTCGCAGCCCTGAGCTGGGGAGGCCTGCGGGGCGGCCTCGGCCTGGCCCTCGCCTTCGCGGCGCCGCCCGTGTCCGCCAACCGCTGGATCCTTCCCACCACCTACGTCGTTGTCGTCTTCTCCATCGCCGTTCAAGGATGGTCGATGAATCTGTTTCTGCACCGTCAACGCAGCCGTTTCCTCCCGAACCAGGAGAACACCGCCCAGGAAGAGACGCCCCTCTCGTGAGCCTCCTGCTTGGAGCCCTGTCTGCCTTGGAGCCCGCAACGGCGCCGGGAAGCTGCGGCCAGGGCAGAGCCGGACAGAGATCTCTCACCTGGCGTGTAGGCAAAAGGCAGCTGACTTCTGTGGCGTATGCTGAAGGCAAGGCCTTCCTTCAAGCCACTTCAAAGGCTTGCAAAACTGCAAACCTGCTCTGCATGGTTGGCCGGAGTCCAGCATCTCCCGCGGCCGGAGAAGTCGACCAAATCTCGGCGTTCGTCCAAAGCTTGCAGGAGCAGGAGAGATCCCCTTGGGAAACCGCCGCATACTCCTTGTCGATGATGAAGTCGCCGTCTTGTTGACCATGAAAGCGATTCTTGAGATGGGCGGCTTTGAGGTGGAGACAGCCGCCAGCGCCCGCGAAGCCCGCTCCAAACTGAAGCTGCGTGAATACCAGATGGTGATGACCGACATGCGCATGGAGAACGACGCAGCGGGCCGGGACGTGATCCGGGCCGCACGCGCGGCTCCCTACCATCCCGCAGTGGCGCTGCTGACCGCCTACCCGGATGACGAATGGGCCGACATCGGCGCCGACAAGATGCTCGTCAAACCGATGCAAACTGCGGCCTTCATCCAACAGGTGCAAGAGATATTGGAAGCCCACTCCCCCCAGTTGCAACCGCCCGCCGGCGTCGCAGTATCTGGGAGCAAACGGCCCACAACCACGGGCAAGGCGGACGGGGCGGCCAAGAGCCCCGCCGCCAAAAGCATTGCCGGCAAGAAGCTCTCCGGCAGAACATCTCTTCCGCGCAAAAAGGCGCCCGCCAGAAGGCGCAAGCACTAAGCAGTTCTCGGACTTGAGGATCACCCGCGAATGCATGGCCTGCCACGGCCGGCGTAGAAAGCCTTGGCGGTTGGCGTGGCCATCCCCGGACGGCTGCAAGCTTTTGAGGATCTCTTTGAACAGCCAAGGGGAGCCTGCTTCGCCTTGAGGTAGAGCGGTTCCAGGATCGATGCCCCTGTTTTGTGTGTGTCCCAGGCCGCCGCTCCCTGTTCGTCGCACCGAATCGAGAGCGATGGCCTGGGCGAACAGCAACCTGGAACCGCCCCAGCCCCCGCGCCCCCCCAACGAACCTTGCGCTCAGACCGCGCTCTTCGTTCGAGCGATTTCAGACGGCGGGAAGGCCGATCTTAACTCAGGCGGGCCCTCCCATGGAATCAGAACGCTGACAAACCTTCTTCGCTAACAGTACAATCAATTGGGGCACGGCTATGGTAGTAGTATTCAGATAACAGAGCTCTTTCAGGGGCTAGGGGGATTTTGTCAAATCATTGGGAAGGGTTCACGGATGAAACTTAGTGCACGAATGACCGCAAGTGCAGCGCTGCTTCTTGTTCTGGGAAGCAGCGTGGGATGTACGAAGCTCAAGGCGCGCGACCAGCTCGTCAGGGGCGTTCAGGCTTTCAAGGCAGGCAAGTATGAGGAAGCTGTCGACTACTTTCAAAGATCAGTCGCGCTTGACCCAACCAGCGAGGAGAGCCGCCTCTACCTTGCCACGGCTTACAGCTATCAGGTGGTTCCAGACCTCACGACGCCGGACAACATCGCCTTGGCGCAGAAGGCAATCAACGGCTTTGACGCTGTGCTGGCCCAAAACCCCAATGACCTTGACGCGCTCCGCCAGGTGGCCTCGCTGGATCGCAACATCCACCGCTACGATCAGGCGAAGGCCGACGAACTCAAGATCATTCAACTTGATCCTCACGACGCCGAAGCCAACTACACATTGGGTGTCATTGACTGGACGCAGGCCTACAAGAACGCTGTCAACATCCTGGCCACCGGCGGTCTTCAGGATGACGGTGAAGGCAATGTGAAGAAGTCGAAGCAGATCTGTCAACAGTTGGTCACCGCCAACACGGATCTGGTGACCGACGCTCAGAAGTATCTTCAACGGGCGGTCGACATCAATCCGAACTACGATGATGCGATGTCCTACCTGAACCTCACTTACCGCCGCAAAGCTGACCTCGAGTGCGGCAACGACGATGCCCGCAAGGCTGACCTGGCTCAAGCGGACGCTTGGGTCCAGCGCGCCATGGGTGCTCGCAAGGCCAACGAGTTGGCCAAAGAAAAGATCGCCGAACACGGCGGGATTGTCACCCAGCAGTAACCGTTGGAACCCTCCCAAAAAAGCTGAATCATCTCCCAAAGCCGAAGGGCCGCCCGATCGGGGCGGCCCTTCGGCTTTCCAGTTTCGGCCTGCCAAACGTCCTGTTCCCAGCAGCCTTCAGCCACGCCGTACACCAATCGTTACGCAGGCAGAGCCGACCCATTCTCGCAACCGAGCCCTTCCAGGGCAAAGCTTTTTGCGTGTAAGTGTATCCCGGAGCCTCGGCCTTTATGGGCGTTTTCCCCATGAAAATGCCACAGCAAGCCCGCTTCGGGGGATCCATCAACACGGAAAGAGCTATCAAGCGGTTCCCGAATTGCTATGCTCGGAAGCCACCATCCTCAAGTCGATGCGACCCAATGGGAGCAGCAACCGGGGGGCGGGATCGGGTCAGCCTTCTTTTGCAAACCTTACTGGAAGGTCTTGCAACTCCAGCCGTACCGGCTGGCGCTCTTCAAGATTCGGCAGGCAGCCGAGGCCGGAGCGGGAACGTGGGCTTTGAGCAATCGGGTTCGGAGATCTACGATCCGCACGCAAAGACGCCCCAGAAAGGGCAGGAAAAACTGCCACAATCCTGGGGCGTCCGCCAGAAGATCCAGCTAGGCTGCGTTGGCGAATGCGCCTAATTCCCGTTTTCTACGCCGGGGGTAATAATGGCGATGTTGGTCACATCGGCCTGTTTGCCGAAGCCGACGGCCTGGGCCACGGCGCCAAAATCCAGACCGGGATCACCCTTGATGAACATCACCTTCTCCTGGCGGGTCTCGAAGATCTTGGTCAACTCGCTGGCCATCTGATCGGCGGGGAAGGCTTGATCGTTGATCTTGTAGGTGGGCACAGTCCCGGTGTTGAGCACCTGGACCACAATGACGCGTGAGTCCACCTGATTGGTATTTTTGTCCTTCGGCGGCTGGGGAACAACCGTATCCAAACCCTTCGGCGTCGTCGGCTGGATAACCATGAAGATGATCAGGAGGACCAGCAGAACGTCGATCAACGGCGTGACGTTCATGTCCGATACTGCGCCGCCAGATGAAAGACCACCCATTGCCATAGTGAGACTCCTTTATGAACCTTGCCCGTTTCTTTACCGGGAGGCCATGCTCCGGCTGGCGGAGTACACGGCTTCCTGCCCGGCGAATCCTAAACTGATTAATCCAGTGCGGTCTTATCCGTCATCAGATTCAATGTGTTAACCCCTGCCGCCCGCAGGGCATCGATGACATCCTCTACCTTGCCGAAGTTGGCCCGCTCATCGGCGCGCAGGTACACGCTCTTGTCATCGCTTGGATTGGTCTTCAATGCCTCCAGGTTCTGCACCCGGCTGGTCACATCGGCCGTGGATCCCACCTTGTCGGCACGTACAAAGATAGAGCCATCGCGGGTGATGGAAACGGTGATGGCATCTTCTTTGTTGGCGGCTTCCATGATCTCCGCGGCGGTTACACGGGGCAGATTGACGGTGACCTTGTCACCCAGCATGGGGGTGATGACCATGAAGATAATCAACAGCACGAGCATCACGTCCACCATCGGGGTCACGTTGATGTTCGAGTTGACCTTCTTACCCTCGTTCCGCTTCGCAAGTGCCATAAAAGAAACTCCGTTCGGGTCCTGGCAGCCTTCCCGGCTCCCTCCCCTGAGTGTTGTTCCTTACGGTCAGTCTGCGTGCCCGGACGTCGTTCGCTTCGGCGTCCGGGCATCTGCAGCGTGATTCCCGCAAGGCTTTGATCGGCTGCGCTCCGGGCCCAGCCCTGGGCCCATCCGCAGGTTTAACGGTGGGACTGCTTGATGAAGTAGTCCACCAGCTCCGACGAGCTATTGTCCATCTCCACGTCGAACGACTCCACCTTGCCGGTGAAGTAATTGAAGGTCATAACCGCGGGGATCGCAACCAGAAGACCGAAGGCGGTAGTGACCAGGGCTTCTGAAATACCGCCGGCGACGGCCGCCAGACCTTGGCTCTTGGTGGTGGCAATGGCCTTGAACGCGTTCAAGATACCGACCACCGTTCCGAACAGGCCGATGAACGGCGCCGTGGAACCAATGGTGGCCAGGCCGCCCAGACCCTTCTTGAGCTTGGCATGTACGATCGCCTCGGAGCGCTCCAGGGCGCGCTTGGAGCTCTCAATCTGCTCTGCGGAGATGGCTCCGCCAGAACCGAAGGAACGGAACTCGGTGAGGCCCGCGGTCACCACCTCGGCGAGGTGCGACTTCTTGGAGCGATCCGCCACCTTGATGGCCTCGTCCAGACGCCCTTCCTTGAGCGCGCCGGCGACCTTGGGGGCGAACTCGCGCGACTGCTTGCGCGCCGCCGAGAAGTAAAGAGCCCGGTCGATCATCACCGCCAGAGACCAGATGGACATGATGAAGAGCAGAATGACGACGAGCTTGGCGGGAACCCCCATCTGGGCCCAGAGGGCCGCGGGTCCAAAGCCAATCTCCTGCGGCGCGTCCTGAAAGTACATGGCCAGCGCGGCGTGGGCGTGAGCGAAGTTTGAGAGATGAACGAGAATCACGAAGTCTTTCCTCCTGGTGGGTGGACGTATGAACTGCCGGTTCTGGTGCGATC